>JAGQPR010000036.1:10985-30033 GCA_020426625.1 Planctomycetales bacterium | reverse complement strand
ACTCGACTAACAGCGGGATATCTTCCACGCGTTCACGGAGCGGGGGTACTGCGATTTCAACTACTCGCAAGCGAAAATAAAGGTCTGCTCGAAATTCTTTGCTGCGGACCGCGTCCTCCAGGTTGCGGTTGGTAGCAGCGATGACACGTACATCCGTCTGTATTGGCTTGTGCCCCCCAAGTCGTTCGAAAGGCTGTCCTTCCAGGACCCTAAGGAACTTTGCCTGCAATTCCAAAGGCATTTCACCGACTTCGTCCAGCAGTAAAGTGCCTTTGTTAGCAGCTTCGAATTTTCCGATTTTGCGTTCAGTTGCACCTGTGAACGCACCTTTCTCGTGACCAAAAAGCTCGCTTTCCAGTAATGTAGGCGCCAAGGCAGCACAGTTCAGGCAGACTAGCGGCCCTGAATTTCGGGAGCTTGCAAAGTGAATCGCCCGCGCAACCAGCTCTTTGCCAACACCGCTCTGACCGCGAACCAGAACCGTTGCTGAGGTTGGAGCAGCTCGACGAATGTCTGAGCGGACCTTTGCCATCGCTTCGCTGGAGCCAACCATTTCAGTCGATTCCTCCAACTGTTGCCTCAGCTCATCAACGCGCCTCAGACTATTTTCTAGTGAATTCGTGAGCGCTTCCCGTTGAGTATGCTTTTCCAGGGCAATCGCCAAATTGTCGGCAACGCCTACCACGAACTCCAAATCGGTTTCGGTCAACATGCGTTCTTCGCCTGAGGTGTAAACGTGCATGAGCCCTACCACCTCGTCTCTCAAGTTCAAATCTTTGAAAATCGGCGCGCAGATAATACTTACCGTATCTCGCTGAGCTGATTGACGCTCGAAAGAGAGGTTCGAGTCGTCCATTACATTGCGAGCCAGCACTGCCTGACAGTCATCCAAGATGCTTTGAACGAGAAAGTCACTGACGCGGTGATAGGAATTTCCAGCTGGTTGGCGGGTGGCTAGAACCACCATCGGAACCTTATTTGCCTGCCGATTCAGAGACGAAGTGGCGCTGGAT
Organism: Planctomycetales bacterium; assembly: GCA_020426625.1. Lineage (GTDB taxonomy): Bacteria > Planctomycetota > Planctomycetia > Pirellulales > Pirellulaceae > Aureliella. Next base: position 29,020 of record JAGQPR010000036.1, on the reverse strand, counting down.
TCAAGACTTACCACGCCTCCACTTGTTACGCCAATCTTGGCGAGAAGACGCTCAAGTGCGACCTGGGCAATTTGCTCGGGATTCTCGCAAGTAACTAAGTCGTAGATCAAATGATAGAAAAAATCCCAACTACCAATGCTTTCCCTTTCCAGCTCAGACTGCCGCACTTGGCCCAATACGCCGCTGGCGGACCATCGAGAGTTTGACATTCTATTGACGATGGTAGGCTCCACCTCAGCGGTGGCGCGAAGATCCCCGTCAACTGGTGGATTTATTTCCGCTCTTTGTGCAAATCCAGCTCGCAGGGTAGAAGAAAACAATATTTCACATTTGCCAACGCGAATATTGTCACCCTCGGTGAGTCGTTCTCGCCCTGACAGCATTACGCCATTAAGAAATGTACCGTTGCGCGACCCCAGGTCTTCAACAAACCACCCCCCATTAGAGCTGGACACTTGCGAGTGTTTGCGACTTATTCCCTCTTCTCTGACTACAATTGCATTTTCAGAGGACCGACCAATTCCAATTGATTGGCTAGGCTGCAGTTTTAGAACATCAGTCCACCGGTTGCCTGTACGGATTATTAGGTAGGCGTGTGTACTTGTTTGTTGCATTGGGTGCTTGCACCAAGTAATCTAGAGGAGTCTTTTCTCAGAACCTGCCAGCTTCAATCTTAGTCGTTTGAGCGCGGATTGCGTTCGAGCCTAGTGGAAATCTTCTCCGGAGTCAGAGAATGATTAGCGAACAGCACATCAAGTCTGTTAGCAATGGCGTATGCCGCATCGCATTTGCGCTTTTGATTAGTTTTACGATCGTCGATCAAGCCAAAGCGCAGTTGGGCGGATTCAATCCAAATCGAATTGGAGTAGTCGGGGGCGTTAGTGTGGATGCGCAAGGCGCATTGCATAATGCGAGCCAACAGGAACGTGAGGGAATACTCAAGTTGATGCGGGACTCTGTACATGTTCCCCAAGGTTCGCTAGCCAAGCAATCGCAATTGCGAATGGTTTCGCTGAGCGGTCTTCAGTCAGAAATTGCTCGCGCAATGAAGTCTGGTGAGCAATTGTCGGAAGAAGTCTTGTACTTGGCAGGACTCCAGCGAATTGAATACATTTTTGTGTTTCCGTCCCGCCAAGATATTGTGATTGCTGGACCGGCTGAGGGCTGGCGAGTTCGTGACGATGCGACAGTAGTTGGCAAAACTAGTGGACGACCAGTCATTCAACTCGAAGACTTGTTGGTGGCGTTTCGGACTGCCGACTTGGCTCGTCAACAACCAATCTCTGTTTCGATTGATCCAACTCCCGAAGGCAGTCAAAACTTGTCGCGATTCTTGAAGCAAGTTCGAACTGGTCCCGGATTTGATCCAGCGAGAATTGAGCCTGCCATGCGGCAGGCATTTGGTCCGCAGCAGGTCAAGCTCACCACGGTCGCGACAGACACGCGAATGGCTCATACCTTGCTGGCTGCTGACTATCACATGAAGCGGCTGGCAATGAACTTGGAGGAATCCCCGGTTGCCGGTCTTGTCAGCTACATGGAAATGATCCGAAATACTGGTGCACCGCGTGGAGTGCAGCCACGTTGGTGGATGTCCTGCGATTACGACTCAATCCTACATTCTGACGATCACTTGGCATGGAAGATTTCCGGCTTAGGAATCAGGGCGATGACTGAAGACGACTACGTCGATAGTAACGGCGCGCGTCTTTCGTCTGGTCGAGCCAACCAAACGGCCCAACGATGGGCTGACCTGTTCACTTCCAAATTCGATGAACTATGCCGATTCAATGCAGCTTTTGGAGATCTCCGCAATGTGATGGATCTGAACGTCGTGGCGACGGTGATTCGCGGGCATGAACTTGAGCAACTCGCAGGCTGCAGCTTGTCCCTGATTTTGGGTCAGAGCGGCGATCTAGAAACGCCGAAATGGCGTACACCTAAGTCGGTGCCTCCAGAGTGCAGTTTTGTGAACGGTGCTAACGGTTGGGTAGTCTCCGCCAGCGGTGGCGTAGATATCAACCCATGGAAAATCGTTAGCGAAAATAGCCAATCCAACGACGAGATCAAATCTATTTACTTCAAGGCGGAAGGCGCTTCATCGGCAAGTTGGTGGTGGGAATAGCAATACTTCCCTTGATCGCTGCCGTATGAGCAAAGGATGGTAGTGCTTGGGCAATCTCTTATACCTGGCAAACTGCCTTGGTTTTGCCTGATCAGCACCAAAGGTGTTCAGGTAGCAGCGTTGCCCAGCGGCTCAACGCTGCTTTTCTACTCCGTGCGGTGGTCACTGCAGACTACTTGGGATAGCTTCCAGCTTGTCAATTTCAGGCGAAGATGCGCATGACAAGCAAGATGCTTACCCACTTCCTAATGTTGACGAAGCACTAGGAAATCTCGGTCGAACCTCTGCAGCTATCAAACACCTAGCATCCTTGAGCTAATTCAGGATCGCAAGTATCATGTGCGACTTCTTGAGGGGGTGACCTGCCCCACAACTTGGACCAGCCAAATCAGGGCCATAAGCTCAGCCGTGGGTTGCCTGAAATTGGACACACTGCCACCTTGATCAGGTGAACCCAATTCAACAGACAGGCGTCACTCTCTGCGTTTCCCAAAGGTTGATACAGTTTTTATCCAACCGCAATATTTACAAAAAAACCATCGGGTTAACAATTGCGTATCGTTCCAGACCTTAGGTTGGTGGCGAGACACTTGTCGTGCAATGACTTGAGTTCTCTACTGTCCTATCTGTCGAAATGCAGATTTGTTCGCTTAAATCCATAAAAGACATCAACGCTCTACACCGACGAACGAGTCTCAGCAAGTCTCGCGTAAGTCCCAAGGAAACTCCAATGCGGCATGTCCTATCCGCTCTCGTCCAAAACGTTCCCGGCGTGCTGTCGCACATCTCAGGTATGCTCGCCTCGAGAGGCTACAACATTGACTCATTGGCCGTGGGCGAAACGGAAACCCCGGAACTATCCCGAATGACGTTTGTGGTTGTCGGTGACGATCGCGTCCTCGATCAAGTTCGCAAACAGCTGGAAAAAATCGTTACTGTGGTCGAAGTCGAAGATATCAGCGCGCAGGACAGCGTTGAGCGCGATTTGATGCTCATGCGAGTTGCCGCCGAACGCGGCGTCCAGCGAAGTGAGATCTTCGAGATAGTTGAGATCTTCCGAGGTAAGATCGTCGACGTCGGACCAGACGAAATCATGATTGAGATTTCCGGCCGCGAAAACAAAGTCGAAGCTTTCATCGAGCGCATGCGCCCCTACGGCATTATTCAACTAGTCCGCACTGGGCGCATCGCCCTTGTCCGCGGTGGCAAGCGTAACGACAACGCCAGTGACGAGATTTCAGCTTAACACACTTGTCTACCCCATAACTGAAAACGAAGAGAGTTTGCAGATGACTGCCAAGATCTACTATGACAATGACGCAGACCTTTCACACCTCAAGGGAGTTACCATCGCCATATTGGGATATGGCTCTCAGGGGCATGCTCAGGCACAGAATCTGCGAGACAGCGGCTGCTCCGTTATCATCGGGCAGAGAGAGGGAAGCCCGAATTACGACTTGGCAGTGAGCCATAATTTCAAGCCAATGTCCGTCGAAGAAGCCGTCAAGGCGGCAGACGTCGTCAACATCCTTTTGCCCGACGAAGTTCAGGGGGATATCTACCGTACGAGCATCAAGCCCAACCTACGACCTGGCAACATTCTAATGTGCTCGCACGGCTTCAATATCCATTTTGGGCAAGTCGAACCGCCCAAGGGGGTAGATGCGCTGCTGGTTGCTCCCAAGGGTCCCGGGCACTTGGTGCGGAGTGAGTACGTCAAGGGGGGCGGCGTGCCATGCTTGATAGCCCTGGGCGAAGGTGCAAGCGACAAGACCCGTCAAGTTGGCTTGGCGTACGCCAAAGGAATAGGTGGCACGAGAGGCGGAGTTATCGAAACGACCATCGCTGAAGAAACGGAAACGGACCTTTTCGGAGAACAAGTCGTTCTTTGCGGTGGCGTCAGCGAGTTGGTCAAGTCGGCATTTGAAACGCTGGTCGAAGCTGGTTACCAACCGGAGATGGCCTACTTCGAATGCATGCATGAATTAAAATTGATCGTGGATCTGTTCTACGAAGGTGGCCTAAGTTACATGCGATACAGCGTCAGTAATACAGCCGAGTATGGCGATTATTGTAGTGGACCTAGAATCATTACCGATGAAACCCGAAGAACGATGAAACAGATTCTGCGTGAAATTCAAACTGGCAAATTCGCCAGGGAGTGGATTTTGGAGAATCGCGCAGGCGCTCCCGCCTTCAAGGCTACCCGTCGACTAAATCGCGATCACGAAATCGAACGCGTCGGTCGTCGACTCAGAAAGCTGATGAGCTGGATTGACGACAAAGAGGTCTAGTCGCTTTTGGCGAGACTAGACTCGTTTGGCCTGTCTGCGCCTTTCAATGCGACTGAGGCGTTCAGCCGTAGCATCTCGAAGGGCAAGCAGTGTGAAGGCTGACGTAATACGAGTTCGAGGTGCTCGAGTTCATAATCTGCGGAATGTTGACCTGGACATTCCGCGCAATCGGCTGATTGCCGTCTGTGGTGTCAGCGGATCTGGCAAGACTTCGCTGGCTATGGATACGTTGTACGCCGAGGGCCAGCGACGATACATTGAGAGCTTCTCTGCGTATACTCGGCAATTCCTTCAAAGACTCGACAAACCGGACTTTGATGAGATCCAAGGCTTGCCACCCGCGATGGCCGTGCGTCGCATGCAAGCGCATCGTAGCAACCGCAGTACGGTGGGCACGGTAAGTGAATCCATCGATTATCTCAGACTGTTTTTCGCTAAATGCGCTCGATTGAGCTGTTACCAGTGCAAGGCAGAAATCACTCAGCAATCACCCCAAACCGTTTCGAAATTAATAGGCGGTTTGCCGAAATCCGCCAAGCTCATGGTCGCTTTCGAAACAGGCTGGCTCGACATTGCAGAACGAGCCGAACGGCTGGCAGAGCTGCAGTCCTCTGGATTGTTACGGCTCATCTGTGGCGATCAGGAAGTGCAACTGGGTTCCACAGAGCGTGATCAGCTGGCCAGTAGCCTGCCGACAGCTGGTCGCGTTTGGGTGGTCATTGATCGTTTGCATGGAGGCGACACCAGTCCGCGTGTGTCGGAGAGTTTAGAGCTGGCATTCGATCGTGGCTTCGGGCAGGCGAGTCTGTTCATTAACTCAGCGGAGTCAGATTCTAGTGCGATTGATCTGAATGCGACAACCGGTAAACCAAGGACAATTGGATCGCAGGATTGGCAGCAGCTGGATCTATCAAGCCGCCTGATATGCACAAATTGTTGCATCGAGTATCCCGCTGCTGAACCGAGGCTCTTCAGTTTTAACAGCCCGCTTGGTGCCTGCCCAGTATGCGAAGGTTTTGGTGACGCCATGATGCTGGACATGGATGCGATCGTGCCCGATCCCTCACTTTCGATCCGGCAGGGCGCGATTGCTCCATGGAACGGACCAGCTTACCGCCCCTATCTCGATGAACTGCTTGAAATGGCAGATGCAATCGGCATACCCGTCGATATGCCATTTAGTCGGCTGGCGAAGAAGTGGATCAAGATTCTGCTTGAAGGCCACCAGAAAACTGGCTTTGTTGGAATCAACGGCTTCTTTCAATACTTGGAGCGTAAGAAATACAAGCTGCATGTGCGAGTGTTCCTTTCGCGATGGAGACGGTACGAAGCATGTAGCAGCTGCGGCGGAACACGGCTAAACGAGGTCGCGAAGTCATATAATCTCCAAGGCCACGATTTTACTGAGTTGTGCAGTTGGGAAATCTCGCATTTGGCCGACTTCCTCCGATCGCTCACGTTCGAAGAAAACGAACAATCAGTTGCAGCAGGGCCTCTATCCAGTGTAGCAGATCGGCTGAACTACTTGAACGGCGTCGGGCTTGGATACTTGTCACTGGATCGAACCATAAGAACGCTCAGTGGTGGAGAAGCGCAGCGCACGCTTTTGACCTCAGCTCTCGGTTCCAGTCTAGTGAACATGCTTTACGTGCTGGACGAGCCGTCTGTCGGATTACATCCTCACGATGTGGCAGGATTGGCTAAGGCTATTCAATTGTTAAGCGCTCGCGGCAATACTTTATTGATGATTGAGCACGAAGAGGCTTTGATATCCAAAGCGGATTGGCTAGTTGAGGTCGGTCCGGGAGCGGGCACCGACGGCGGGACGGTGGTGTGTTCCGGTCCGTTAGATCAGATTCCAGCAAAGCAGTCGCTGACTGTCGACTATCTTGCTGGCGCTCGCACGATTCCAATCCCGGGAAAGCGCAGGGATACTGACGGCCCGTGGATCGTGCTCTCGGGATGTTGTGGAAACAACTTGCAACAAGTTGATTTCCGTTTTCCACTGGGCGTATTCTGCGTCGTTACGGGGGTAAGTGGCAGTGGCAAGAGTTCACTTGTGCAAGACACTTTGAGCGGAGCGCTTTTGTGGAAGCTGAATAAAACAAAGGTTCCAACGCTACCCTTTCGATCCTTGGAGGGATCCGAGTTCGTGGACGAATGCGTGGTGGTTGATCAACATCCGGTCAGTCGTTCATCGCGAAGCAATCCAGTTACTTATATCAAGGCTTACGACGAGATTCGCCAGGTGTTTGCGGCCACCATTGAATCCAAGACACGAAACTTGGGGCCAGGGCATTTCAGTTTCAATAGTCCGCTGGGGCAGTGTGACAATTGTAAGGGTGACGGAACGCTGCAGATCGATATGCAATTCCTGGCCGACGTCTACATAAACTGCCCGGTTTGCCACGGACGCCGTTTTCGTCCAGAGATTCTGGCTGTGCGTTATCGTGACCGCAGTATTGCTGATGTGCTCAACATGACGGTGCGCGAAGCCCAGCTATTTTTTCGAGGGGCAGCCAAAGTTCAAAAAAAACTACAAGTACTTATCGACGTCGGACTAGAGTACTTGCGGCTTGGACAATCTGCCAACACACTGAGCGCTGGAGAAGCGCAGCGGCTGAAGTTGGCCAGTCACCTGGCCGCCGCATCTCAAAAGCACTGTTTGTTTATATTTGATGAACCAACGACGGGTCTGCACACACACGATTTACACCGCATGTTAGGTTGCTTTTCCGCCCTGGTTGACGCAGGCCATTCTCTTCTAGTCGTCGAACACAATTTGCATGTGATTGCGGCTGCCGATCATATTGTCGATATCGGTCCTGGTCCTGCCGACCAAGGTGGTCGCATCGTCGCAACCGGTACACCAGAGGAAGTGGCCCTCTGCGGAGAATCGTTAACTGGCAAGTATCTGCGCGAACATCTCGCGAAGACTCGCAAACCGAAACAGGCGACCTAACTCGCTTACTTTGTTGAAACAACACACGGATTTAATAGTTACTCGGTCGGAAAACCGCGTTTGCGAAGCAGTGCCTTTGTGTCTACGTCTCGCCCACGAAATCTTCGAAATCCTTCAGCAGGATCAATTGTATCTCCGACAGACATAATGCTGTCGTGCAAACGCTGGGCGACGGCTTTGTCATAGTAGCTGCCAGCCTCTTCAAATACCTCTGCTGCGTCCGCGGTTAGCGCGTCGGACCACAGATAGCTGTAGTAGCCGGCGGAATAACTATCTCCCGAAAAGATGTGAGAAAAGTGTGGAGTTCGGTGACGCATCACAATCTCCTTGGGCATGCCCAGCTCAGCCAAAGTGTCTCTCTCGAAGGCATCAGGATCAATGTCTACAGCACCTGCCAAGTGCAGCTTCATGTCGATCAAAGCGCTAGCCAGGTATTCAACCGTGGCAAACCCTTCGTTGAACGTAGCTGCTTTCTTAATCTTTTCCAACAACGCTGCAGGTAGCGGCTGGTCGGTTTCATAATGGACTGCGAAGCGATTCAACACCTCCGGCGTAGGCAACCAGTGTTCATTCAGCTGAGAAGGGAATTCGACATAGTCCCTGGCTACTGAAGTACCAGACTGCGAAGGGTAATTGACCTTGGAAAGCAAGCCGTGCAGGGCATGCCCAAATTCATGAAACAGTGTGTCTGCATCGTCCCAAGAAATTAGCACGGGTTGACCTTCGGCACCTTTCACAAAATTGCAATTGTTGGACACGATCGTGGTAACCGGTTGATCAATGTTCTCTTGTGCCCGATAGTCGGTCATCCAAGCTCCCGAACGTTTTCCTTCACGTGCGTAAGGATCGAAGTACCACAAGCCCACATGTTGACCCGACGAAGAGAGTACTTCCCACACACGAACATCGGGGTGAAAAACCGGCAGTCCGAACACTTGCTTGAACTTGAGTCCGTACAGCTGTCCCGCGGCCCACATCATTCCTTCACGAAGCTTTTCCATTTGCATGTAGGGCTTAACTTGATTGAAGTCCAAGTCATATTTCTCTTTTCGAACTTTCTCGGCGTAGAATCGGTAATCCCAGGGCTCAATCGTAATTCCGTCTTTGTCAGCCAAGACCTGCATATCTGCCACTTCTTCCTTGGCTCGCTGCACTGCTTTTGGCCAAACCTTCAGCATTAGATCCATAGCTGCATCGGGCGTCTTCGCCATCTGGCGTTCCAGCCGCCAATGGGCATGGGTTTCGTAGCCAAGCAGCTTGGCACGTGCAGCGCGCAACTTGAGGATTTCAGCAATGATGTTGTTGTTATCGTGCTGGTCTCCGTTGTCACCCCGACTGTAATACTTGGTCCAAACCTCTTGGCGAAGCTCTCGATTTTCCGCATAAGTGAGGAATGGATCCATGGACGAACGCGTATTGGTCACGGCCCATTTGCCTGGCTGTTGCTTCAGCTTGGCGGCTTCTGCCATTGCCGCTCTAATGCTCTCAGGTAATCCAGCCAAATCGGCCGAGTCTTCAATCCAGGTTACGTACCCCGCCTCATCTGCCAGAACGTTTTGACTGAAGTCCGTAAACAAGTTGGCCAGCCGTTGATTGATGCTCGATAGTCGCACCTTCTCCTCGGTGGTCAACTTCGCGCCTTGCCGGACGAAACGTTTGTAGTACTCTTCTACCAGCCGTTTCTGAACCTGATTCAACTGGCGGAATTCGTCGCCTTCGTAGACCGATGCGATGCGGGAAAACAAGTCCGAATTCTGAACAACACGATCTTCATACTCGGTTAACATCGGCACAACCGCTTTCTCAATATCCGGCATCGGTCCCACGTTCAAGTTTGAACTGTGGACACCGAACAAAGCCGTCAATCTGGTGAGCGACCGCCCAGCTTTTTCGAGGGCGACAATCGTATTTTGAAATGTTGCCGGTACGGAATTGTTGCAGATCGCATCGATATCTTTTTGGGCCGCAGCGATTGCACTTTCAAAAGCGGGCCTGAATTCCTCTGGTCGAACCAAGTGCCAAGGAGGCACACCTCCGTAGGGTCCGGTCCACTGCGCGAGCATTCCGTCTTCAGAGGTCGCCACAGCAGCTCCTTTTTCTTCTTCGCAGAACGCGAATGATCCCAATAGTGTTGCCAATGTTGCAACGGTGCACACGACAGTTTCAGCGAGTTTCACCCTGATTCTCCCAAGATGTATCCCGATTCAGAAGACTTCAACCACGAAAACAGGTTACCCTATTTCGCCGAATGAAAAAGGAGTAGCACGCACTTGAAAGCGTATTTAGGTGTCATGACTTCTTCTTGGGATTGCTAGCGCCATCTGTTACTTGCCAAATTGGTTGGTTGCCATACGAGTGCCAACCTATGGTTAGGCGATCTAGAGGAATAGCGGTGAGCTAGACATTGTTCAAGCAGCAAGCCGAGATGAGCGCCAGCGTTCTCGAGTCTGGAACGCAGCTCACACGTGAGAAATGACAGATTAAAATAACGTGTGGCAGCGGCGTAATTAATCCATCGGAACGAAGAGGCCAAACGAGCGGCCACTACACCGCTGATATGGAGCGGATGGGGAGGGATTCGAACCCCCGGTACCTTTCGGTACAATGGTTTTCAAGACCACCGCAATCGTCCACTCTGCCACCCATCCGGACGAAAAAGTTAATACCCTGTCGTTTGCCTCCCTCAGATTTTGGTCGACTACCGATCTTGTCAACTTGCAAGCAACAAGACACTGAAAGATTTGTATTCGCCTGCCAGCGACCATAACGATGAAATACGCCTGGCTGAAGAATTCTACAAGAAATAGACAACGACAACTAGGTCGGCTATCGAGCAACTTTTTGAAGATTCGGCGTGTTTTTTACGATCACGGTCGTTGAAAGAACATGTAGGTTTCCAGGCGTAGCGAAAGACGCTGAATTGCAGCGGAAAACAATTCTGCGATCAGTCCAATATCGATAATCAAGGAATGGGAGCCGGACCAGTAATTGTCCCGCGAAGCTTCCCACATTTGCTTGCATGGAGTCACTTGTCCGATGCTCCTTGATTTTGATTCCCGGTACCACAAGCTTAAGAACGTTGAGGCTCGATTCTTCTGCACCGAATCCCGTGTCAGTCTTTGGAATCGATTGACATGACTTCCGGAAATAGCCGGTACAATGACTCGCGGTGAATTGGGCAACAAGCCGCCGTCAAAAGATCCTTGCTGGCTAGAATTCTTGAGGTCCAGCCAAGGATTTCTTTAGCGAGTCTAAAGGGGGGCTCGGCAGGAGGAGTGGTGGTGGCAATAGGGTAAACGTATAGAACGCTTCGAGTTGGGAAACCGCTAACATTCCCCGAAATCTATTACCCAAAACGTGCCATTTGACACGATCGCCTAGCAATCCTTTGCTCAACAAATCGCTTGGTGAAAACAAGCGAGGCCGACGGGGCTCGAACCCGCAACCTCTGGATCGACAGTCCAGTGCTCTAACCAATTGAGCTACGGCCCCATTGCCTGAGGAAAGCATTTGATGCCTTCTTCGTGATTGGGTAGCGGGATTATACGCTGCCAAAATATGGGTGCAAGTCCACAATATGGCTGCATTTTGGCAAAATTTACTTGCCTTCGATCCATCCAGTTACATCCAGTAGAAACGTTACAGCTGGAAGAGCGAATCATGGAACAAGCTCAGTAAGACTAGCAATTCCTTACAACAGTATCCTCCTAGCAAACTACAAGCTAGGGTTTCTAACGATTGCTGGTTCACCTCTATCGACGGGGATTCGCTACCTTCACGCCGAGGTAATGACAGATGAAGAGTGTAACTAAATTCCTTTCAGGGCTCCTGGAATCAAGCTGGGAGAATACCGAGTGGGTCATGAACACCATGGACCTGACTCAATGGGGGATTGTAGCGGTCGTCTTCGTAGTCTGCGGATTTCTACTGCTTAAGACAAGGCTGTAGTCTTGTAGCAAAATGAGGGAACTTGGGCGAGAGAGCCGATGACGCAGTTGCAATAGCCGCTGCAGCACTAACTCGCGGTGTGGGCTTTCCATAGGCGTCGATAGTACTCTTCGTGTTCTCGCACCATTCGCGTAACGGAAAATTCTTCTTGAACCCTCCTGGCGGCACCGCTGGCAAGAGAACGCCGAACTTCGTCGTTGGTCAACAATTGATTGGTTAACTTGGCTAGGGCTGCAGCATTTCCTCTTGGGTACAAATAGCCGCTTTCTCCGTGCTCGATCAGATCGCGAGTGCCTGGGATATCGCTAGCGACTACGGGCACTCCCAGCGACATAGCTTCCAAGATGGTATTGCTTTGTCCCTCGTACAGGCTGCCGTTCCATAAGACGTCAAATGCTGACATGATTTCCCGCGCGTCGGAACGGTGCCCAACAAATCGCACCGCTTCAAAAGCTTGTGCCTTGTCGCGCAGGTGCTGCAGTTTTTCAAAGTCCGGCCCATCACCGACGATCACATACCACATATCTTCATAAGCAACGTGCAGCATTTCGCCAGCCCAGATCAAATCGGCATAGCCTTTCTGCGCCCACAGTCTACCAACCGAGCCAATCAATCGCCCCCTGGTTGGCAAGCCGAGTCGGCGACATGCTTCGTCACGCGAGAGTTTCACTGTCTCGGTGGGTTCGATGCCGTTGGCAATAATAGTGAATTGATCTCGATCGATGCCATGCGCCTGATAAAAGTCGGCTACCGCTGAAGTATTTGTCAGCAGTCCATGGGTTCGCTTGGCGAGCCAACGGTCGATCGCGAACTGCCATCTGGATTTCCAAGGATCAACACTTCTCTCTGCCCCGACAATCACAGGCACTTTGGCCCGCAAGGCAGCGGCGCGACCGTAGCTGTTCGCTGCGAATAGCCATGAATGCACGATATCGGGTTTCAGCTCCCTCAACTTGCGCACCAATCTGCGATAAGCAAACCAATCCAGCTTACCCTTCTTATCAATGAAGTGCAGCGCAATTCCGGCAGCTGTCAAATCTGCTTCATAGGGCCCGGAGTGGGTCAAGACGATCACTGAAACGTCAAAGCTTTCAGGATTGAGATTTCGGGCCAGCAGTGTTAGCTGTTTTTCCGCACCACCCTGTACGAGCGTCGGAATGATGAGGCAAACTTTGATACGCATTCAATTCGACATGCTAAAAATGGGGCTCTAAGAGAGCGTTCGCTGGTGTTTAGTCAAACAGCAGTTTTCCATGGCCGGACGATCGCTGCAATGGTCCGGAATTCAGATTCTCCCACACTGCCGTCAAGTTTGGAGATGCGTCCGAGCGGCGGAGCCACACTCGCTGCTGCTCTTTGGCTAGTGCCACAGCAGGTTCTGGTTTGTAGTACCAGTTCTCAATCCATTTCCCTAGCGAATGCGGGTCGTCCGGGGAGACCACGCATTGATCGGAATTCGAACCAAGCAGATAGCGCGCTTGTACACAATCGGCACAAACCAGTGGTATCCCGCTGGCTAAGCAGGTTGGCACCAACCAGCCATAGCCTTCCGCTGGCGCGGGAAAAACGCACAAATCAGCCGCTTTAAGGACTTCGTCGATGCTCGAAAAAATACCCGGCATAGCGACTAGATTATGAATTCCTTCACGTCGCAACGCTTCGTAGAATCGCCCTCGCTTGGGACCGTCGCCAAGAATCCACAACCTTAGTGAGCGGCAGTCGTCGACAGCCCGGCAAAGTGCGCGAATGAGCAAATCGATGCACCACCCTTCCGAAAGCGCCCCCGGGCACACGACAACTCGATCCGCTGACCTTACAAAGAGATCGTGATTGATCTCGCCCAACATTCTTCGGGCTATCCGCCTTGCTTCTGCCGAACGATCCAGTTCCTGCCATTGCTGAGCTTCGCAGCGATAGATCTGCGGTCCCGACAAGCCGAAGCCCAGCAACTGCTTGTGAGCTATCGCTCCATCGGCCATCACCAAGTCAGCTTTCCGCAGGACGTCCAGATTCAGGAGACTAGGTTGCAGAATCCGCGAGTCGTAACGCACGACGGTGGCTGGTCTCTCGAGACGCGATACTCGATCCAGTACCGCTGCCGCTTCCAGATCGGGCGAGTCGCAATAGACAAGATCGAATTGGTGCTTAGTTGTTTCCACGAATCGTGCCACACTTCGCTGGTACTTGCCAGATCGAAGCGAGCTGATGGGCGGGTGGTCGATTCGGAATACAGGGAATTCATCGACCCAAATCAAGGAGGGCCAACGACTGTGCCAGCGAGGTGTGGCAATAGTCGCCTCGATCCCTTTGGACCTCAGCTGGTGGGCAAACTGGTGCAGCCGCAAAGCTTCGTCTGTCGCGGCAGGCCAAAAATGACGGGTGAGAAGGAGAACCCGCCGAGGTTTGTTCATGGCTCACTTTCAAACGTCTGCACATCAGTTTCGTGAGGTTCAAGAATCGCCAAGTAAGGCAGATTACGGTATAGATCTTTATAATCCAAACCATACCCTACGACAAATTCATCAGGGATCGAAAAGCCAATGAAATTAGGCGTGAAGTCAACTTCCTGCCGACCTTTCTTGTGCAGAAGCACCGCACTAGACAAACTGCTGGGGCGCATACCTTGAATGCAGTTTAGGACAGCTTTCAAGGTTCGCCCGGTGTCAAAAATGTCGTCCACCACCAGCACATCGCGGTCTGTTACATCCAGCATCATGTCGTCGCGGATCCACAATGATCCCGGTTGGGTTCCGCCTCGATAGCTACTGGCCTGGATGAGACTTACTCGAACTGGCATCTCCAATTGCCGAAACATGTCGGCCAGCAGAACCAGACTGCCCGTCATGACCGCCACGATCGTAAGCGGGCTATCGCCGTAGGCCTCGGATATCTCCTCTGCCATCCTGGCAACACCCGCCTCGAGTTCTTGTTCATTCAGCAATATTTTCAATGGATACGATCCAGGGATGACATTAAAGGGCATTGGACTTGTGATCGGAACCGCCGACCGTCAAATCGTATCCTCTGTCGCTCATTTTTGGCACCCGGCCGCAGCGTATTCACAGTTGTCCGAGTAGAGATTTTCCCGGGCATAGTGCTCGCCAGGAAAAGTGTCTACAACAAATGGCTACTGAATCGAATCGGGAATTCTCAGCTGCAGGGGAGGCATCTGCAACGCGTTGGACCGCGATGCCGGAATCTCCATCGCCTCCAGCCGTTTAGCGCGACTGAGTTCCAGCAAGTCCCGCCGCGCGTCCGCAGCTCGTGGACGTGTGATGTTGATTGGCTGGCGAGGAGCCGCGTCGTACATCGAATTGTCCAAGAGCGAAGGCAAGGGTACGGGCTCGCTGACAGCCGGTGTATTGCCGACTCCAGGTACAGCGTCGCTCGGATAGCTATGCATATGGTCCGAGGGAGCCACTTCGATTGGCAAATTGTCCAGCGTTTGGATCTGATCGCGGAGCAGTACTTCCCCTTCAGTGAGGCCGTAGTTCATAATTGCATCTCCCAACGCTCCCCCTACGGTATCGATGCGTAACGCTCCTGGATCGATCCAGAGCCCTTCAGCGTCGATCTGCATCGTACCCAGATTCAAATCCAAGCTCCGACGCAATGCCTCGTAGTTGACAAACGTACCGATCAGTGTCGTCTGCGTGCTGAGGAACGCAGTCAAGCCGCGCTGAGCGTCTTGTGCGGCCGTGGCACCGGACGGTTGTCCTAGTGTCTCGTTGATTTGCCGGATATCCGCGTTGATACTGTTCTGCAAGGCTGCATTCTGAACAGCAAACCGTTGAATCTCAAAACTCAGTTGGTTTTGCAGTATGGATCTCAACGTCGTACGCAAAGATGTCCAGACGGTATCCTCGAATTGGTAGTACGAGCGCTTGGCTTGTTGATAGCTGATCAACGACTGCCGATAGTTGTTGCGTTCTTGAAGTCGCGTAATGGGCGCGTCCCAAGTCAGTCCCGCTCGCAATCGCCCCGTCGAACCTCGCAGCGCCAACGGATTGTCTCCGACATTCTGAATGTCTCCGCTCAGCGATAGGTCCAAGAAACTCTCCAGGTCATCGGCAACGACTTCGATAGAACGCCACGTGTTGACAAGCGCCGCTCGATTGTTGAGCCAGTCGCGTCGGTTGACGCGGGCGATCTCAAGTGCATCGCGAGGCTGTAGGTCAACTTCGGGTAAGAGAACCGATTCCGTTCGAGCTCGAGCTTGGACGATTTGCAGCGCGAGCACGGTATCGGTGACTTCAGCGACAAAGTCTTGAGAACCAAGAATGATTTTATCGCCAATCTCTACAAAGCGCTCGCGGTCCGAGGAATAGCGATCAAGAGAGGTGGAGATGCTCTTGGTGGCTGCGATGATCTCAGCCAACTGCTTTTCATGTTTGGTAAAAATACCTTGAACTCTGGCCAACTCTTCGCGTAGCTGATCTGGTAACTCCTCCAAGCCTTCACCGTCGAGGAAGGAGGTGTTGAAGTCACCAAATGGCAGCAGACTGCAAACCGTCTCGCGTTCGCTTTCGGCGATCGCTTTCAGCCGACGCAGTTGCTGCATTCGGATCGGCAAGTTTTTCTCGAGGATTGCGATATCTCGTTCGATGGCGGCCACGTCGGTTTCGCCAATATAACTCAACAATTCACCCAAGGGTTCCATGCGGGCAGCCAACTGTTGCAACTCGGTCGCGACACCCCGCGATGCATCGATGGCGCGTACCGTATCGCCCGAAACGGGATCTTTCTCGCTGCGCGACAACCCCATAATAGCCGCATTGGTTTCGCCTAAGTCCTTGCGAAACTGTTGAACTTCGACGCGCCTGTCACGCAGTTCTTGCGAGATTAACTTGTAGGGTTGGAGCAAGGGGTCGCGGATTTCTACGCACAAGTAAGGGGGCAAACCCAGGTCGGCTTTGAATTGATCCAGATCAGACTCATACCCGGCTAGAAGCGTCAACAAGCTGGTTTGTGCGTTGTACAATTCCTGTCTCTGAATCGCCACTTGCAATTGTTGTTGGGGCAGAGCGGTTAGGTTGTCTGACATCGTCAGTTGCAATTCACGGAAATTATCCTGGAATTGTAAGTAGATGTCCTCCAGCTGAAGGATGTTTTCTTTCTGGTTTTCGATGTTCAGCTGAGATTGCAAGAGACCCAAGTAGCCGTTGGCTCCGATGGCACCGCCGCCACCTAGTCCGCCACCACCGCCACCGCTAAAAATACCTCCCAATGCCGAAAAGCCAGCAAAGCCTGCGCCGCCAAAAACACCTCCACGACGTTGGGGTGCCGTGTTTCCTGAGTTCAGTCCCGTGGTTATGTCGACATAAAACGCTCTTTTGTAGCGTTCCATGGCCCTAACGTTCGCCAGCAACGTACGCTCGGCCAACGTCAATCGCTCCAACACAACGTCTCTGCCGCCCTGACGCAACAGCGGTTGGATCAAGCTGAAATCCAACAACGATGTGGCAGACTGATTGTTCGGACCCGCGATCTGCCAAGTCACACTGTTGGCAAAACCCACAATCAGATCTGCGCCGGTGGCAAATTGCTTTTGCATAGAAAACGGACGACGAGCGACACTGCTGGGGCCAGTCGAAATCACGGTGCTACTGTTGCTGCCGTTATTGCGCCGCGGACCGTCAGCCGTCACACTCGATTGCCAACCGCCAAAGAACTGAGAATCCAACAGGAAGCGTTCACTGCTGACGTCAAGCGCTGATAGATACAGTTCCTCTTTGGCCTGCTGGTAGTCAACGTTGTGCATCAGGGCGGTGCGTACCGCTTCCTTCATGTCCAGTACAAGAATACCGCGCTCGTCGAGCGGGAGTGTACTCCACCACTGCGGGTTTTCCACGATGTTCGTCCGGCCATTTCCCTCCCAAAGTGGATACCCCTTCTTTCTGTCGACCACCCGCATGAATCGATTGGATTGCGGGTCGTCCTCGGGCATCGGAGGGCGGTCCGGATTAAAAGGATCAAACATTCGACTGAGGGGATCAATCTCGATTCGATAGGGTGCATTGGCATCCTCGCAACTCTGCCGCAGCTTCTCGTCTAGCAGGTAGTAGGCCTCCGTGTCCGTCTTGCAGCGGTAACTCTGGCGCGTGCAGCCAACCAAGACAGAAGCGGTTACCGCAGTTGTGACCGCTACCGTCTGAAGTGCTCGGCGGAACTTCTGTCGAAGTAATCCAACGTTGCGCATATTGCGTTGATGAACTGGCAAAGTCATCTCAAGCGTCCTTGCTATCGAATCGTGGCGGGTTGATGACGCGCTTCGCGAACGCTGGGTCAAGCGGCGACGACGCATATGTCCATTATTCGGGTCAGTCGGATCATTACCTGCATATCGCTTCTGTGGATCGCTCTATTTATCCAGTTCGTCCTGTTTAACCCAGATTAACAGTGGGGATGGATTACTCCAAAGCTAGCAGTTGTGGTTCAAATGACGAGGTCGATTGAGAATTCACGGCTTCGACAAGTCGGAGCACTCCATACACCAGAGAAAATGCGGAATAGCAACTTTTGGAGTGCGGTGACTTGTCACCGCTTTGGATTTGCCGCTTGGCAAGATTCGACCAGCAAAGCCAGAGATGAAGGCTGAAACAGAACGACTGAAAACCAAAGCTCCGTCAAGTCGGAGCACTCCATACACCAGAGAAAATGCGGAATAGCAACTTTTGGAGTGCGGTGACTTGTCACCGCTTTGGAT
>JAGQPR010000036.1:0-10887 GCA_020426625.1 Planctomycetales bacterium | reverse complement strand
AGATTCGACCAGCAAAGCCAGAGATGAAGGCGGAATCAGAACGACTGAAAACCAAAGCTCCGACAAGTCGGAGCACTTCAAGTCATGGAGTTCGATGATTCATCATCGCTTCGGATTCACCGCCTCTTCCGCCAGAAAATCAACGTCAACATCTTGAAAGTCGGTACCAAATGCGAATTTGAGGGGGAAATCCTAACGTGGCTATTGCAATTAGCACTCGCTAAAAGTACAACTGTACTCAACTTGTGCAATTTGTACTTATTTGTCACGCTTGGACCAAGCCATGGACCCTCGTCCGACATTATCACGCGGGGAAACGGAAGTACTGAAAGTACTTTGGGACCTTGAGAAAGGGTCCGTTGGGGAAATCCACGCCGCAATGCCAGACGACCGCGTGATGGACTACAGCACCGTGCAAACCTACGTACGGCGGCTCGTTGCTAAGGGCTATGTAAGTGCGCAGCGCATAGGAAGGAACAAAATCTACCGCTCCGCCGTGAGGAAGCATGAGATTCTGGGTGAAGCCGTAGATGACTTCTTGGAGCGGATGTTTGACGGCCAACTAATGCCGATGGTGCGACACCTGGTCGACTCCCGGAAAGTGACGCCCGAGGAGATCGAAGACCTGATGAAAATTGTGAAGCAGTTGCGGCGGGAGCAAAATGATGATGTCTAGTAACGACATCGGTTCGATCATGCTCGCGCATCTGCTGCAATTAAGCATCGCGATCGCGATTGTGGCCGGACTGGCGCGCATGACGGCACGAAAGTGGCCCCATTTTACGTTCTTGCTGTGCATGCTGGCGTTGGGGAAATGTGTGGTTCCTCCGCTCATACCCAGTCCCGCAGGCCTATTTACCCTGCATGACATGATTGCCTTCGCGCCCCCCGGATTATCACCTGGACTGGCTGGCGATTTAACGGAATTGGAAGGCGAAATCCATTCGGGAGACAGTTTCCAAATCGATGCAATCCAGAGCGAATTGTCGGAAGGCGCGCATGTCAATCGCTGGGGAATAGCCAGTTGGAGCATCTGCGTTTTGTGTTTATGGGGCTCAGGCGCAACGCTGATTATCCTGAGCTCGCTGCGAAAATACTATCAAGTTGTCCGATCGATCAAGACAATGTTGCCCGCCAATTATCAGCTTCGGCAAATGGTTAAAGGCATCCGCGAGCAATTGGGAATGCGACAGCATGTCCAAGTACTTTTGAGCCCAGACAATTTTGGTCCAGCCTGCGTCGGCGTGTTCAAGCCCAAACTAATACTGCCTTCGGCTGTGGCGGCGGGGTGGTCTGATCGGTTGCTGCGACCAGTGATCGCCCATGAATTGATACACGCTCGTCGTTGCGATGTTGCCTGGGGTTACTTGCAGTTCGCGGCACAAGTCATCTGGTGGTTTCACCCCTTGGTCTGGTGGATCGGGCGACAGGCTCAGATAATTTGCGAGCGTTGCTGCGATGAAGAGGTTTGTTCTTCACTCAAGTGTTCTGCCGCTGACTATGGTGAGAGCCTAGTAAGGGTCTTGGAGTTGAACACAGTTTTTCGACCGCTGCCACTCGGCATGCGGATGAGTCCGGCGGAGATAACCGAACAACGATTGCAGAATCTTCGTTGTCGTGGCGGCCGGTTTTGTCGTGGAACATCGCGGTGCGCTTGGATTTTTCTTTTGATAATTGCCGCAGTCATTCTGCCTGGAATGCGCTGGGCTTCGATTTCCAAGATGACAGTCGAGGAAGAAGCAGAATTCCGACTGAAGATTAATGACGCTATTGTTCTGCGAGACTGGGATGCGGCGGTGGACATGTTGGACACTCTGGTCGAGGCGCATCCAGAAGATGGCAACGCCATTTTTTTCCTGGGTTACGCGTTGCATGCAGGTGGTAGGATCGATGAAGCGATTCAATTTCACAAGCGAGCCTCGATGTTTCCCAAAAACCGCCCCATTGCCCTTTACAACTGGGCGTGTGCCCTGGCACTTCAAGGGAAAAGAGAAGAGGCGCTTAATTGTCTGGAAAAATCGTTGGAAGCAGGCTTTATTTCCAATACGGAATTGGCAGACGATGAGGACTTTGCCAGTATCTCACATTTGCCTCGCTTTATAGAGCTTAATGCACGCTGCTATGAAAACAGTGCCCTGCGTCTGCAACCCCAGGTGCGAGTATTCGTACAAGCTTGGACGGTCATGGACAGTCAAGGCAAGATCATCGCCCATGACTCTAGTCGAGGAACTCCTTTTAGTCAGGCGGAACCACTATCGACCGAGCGCTGGGTCAATCCCGATGGTGGAGAAACCAGCATTAGCTTCTGCCATCTCGGCAACGACAAATGGCGTCAGGCTTGGGTAGATGGTTCAGGTGGCGTCATTGAGTACGAGGGGGCCTACGTCAACGGGAAGATGTGTTTCGAAGGGACCATGCTGGCCCCTGGTGGAAAAGAGATCATGACGCGCATGACCTTTCAATGCCTGTCCGGCGGAATCGTCGAGCAATTCCTGGAGTGTTCCTTGGACGGCAAGACGTGGCGAACTCTACACAAACGGAAGTATGAACGAAAACCAGTTGTCCGCGTTGCGGAACGAACAATTGGTATGTAATCGAACAGACGATCGGTTCATCTGATCGAATCAAGTACAGGGCAGTCGTTTTCCAGGGCAAGGGGAACGTCTGCTTGGCACGAAAAGCTGGCGACACTTCTTCGGTGTGAACGGGAATCTGCATTTTTCCCTAAATGCAGTCGACGGTTCACGAGAGAGACCGAGTGGAGCGGAATTGTGACCGACACCCCTAACGAGTCAGTCCTCATGACCTCAGGGACAGGCTCATTAGTTTAGGTCCGTCGAGCACAATGTCGCCGGCTTTTCGTTGCCCTCTTATTCGGCTGTGTCCAGATAGGGATCCTGGCCAATTTCCCGTTGCAGCTTCGTACGCTCACGTTCATGGTGAAGCAACATCATGCGATCGCGAAAGTGCTTGCGTTCTACGCGTCGCTGCGCTCGGCGCAACAAACCGGCTTTAGAATGAAAGGGGCCGGCGGTGGTTCGGCCAAATTCCGCCAATTGCCGCGCTTTGCGGTTCCCGTACCCCCCACGAAGAATGTCGTCATCCAGCGACAAGAATTGTCGATAGGAGCCGGGGTCACCTTGACGCCCGCAGCGCCCGATCAACTGGCGGTCAATTCTCGCTGCATCATGTAGTTCGGTACAGATCACGTGCATTCCGCCCAGCTCGCGAATGTCGTCTTGCAGTTTGACGTCCGTGCCGCGACCGGCCATATTCGTTGCGACAGTCACGCGACCTCGCTTCCCGGCCTCGGCTACGATCTCGGCTTCACGTTCGATTTCATTTGCATTGAGGATGTCATGCTCGATACCTGCTGCCTGCAGCATTTTCGACAATATCAGTGACTTGTCGATAGAACGCGTGCCGATCAACACAGGTCGCCCTTCGAGATTGAATTTTCGGACTTCTTCCAAGATGGCCTGAAATTTTTGTTCCATTGTGCCAAACACCATGTCGGGCAACCGCTTGCGTCGCGGAGGGCGATTGGTGGGAACCAGTACCACCGGCGTCTTATAGATCTTTCGCAATTCGGGCGAGCTGGTAGCCGCCGTGCCGGTCATGCCCGCCAGGTGCCGATACCTTTGGAAAAGGTCTTGAACGGTGATCCGCGCCGCTTGTCCCGTCGGCACGCTTACTTCTAAACCCTCCTTAGCCTCAATTGCTTGGTGAATTCCATCTCGCCATTTTCGTCCTTCAGCCAAGCGGCCCGTGAATTCATCGACGATGACGATTTCTTCGTCTCGCACCACGTATTGACGGTCCAGGAAGAATTCTGTGTGTACTTTGATCCCGCGCTCAATATACTCATACAAGTCGACCAGCGAGACGATGCGCATGATTTCGTCTCGCGGCAGCGCGCGGACCAGAGCTCGCCCCCGCGCATTCAGCTCGACTTTGTGTGTATCATCTTCGATCGTGTAATGCTCTTCGCGCTCGAACTGGTGAGCATGCTGTGCGGCCCACCGAAACGTGGCAATCACAGTTTCCCGCGTCTCATCGCCCAAAGAACCGATGATTAGCGGCGTGCGCGCTTCGTCGATCAAAATACTGTCGGCCTCGTCCACCAATGCAAAGTGCATCGTCCGCTGCACGGGTTCGTCGCCGCTGCTAGTCCAACGTTCGGCACTGCCCTCTCCGAGGAAGTCGCTCTGCATTCGGCCTTGAGCCCTCAACAACAGGCGATCTCGTAAAAAATCGAAACCGAACTCTTTGGCAGTTCCATACGTGATGTCGCTACCGTACGCCTTGCGACGCTCGTCGGGCGTACTATTGGTTAACACGACGCCCACGCTAACACCCAACAAGTCGTAGATGGGTCGCATCCATTCGGCATCGCGCTCTGCCAAATAGTCGTTGACCGTAGCCAGATGAGCACCGTGACCGGCTAATGAATGCAAATACAAAGGCAAGGTTGCAGTCAGCGTCTTGCCTTCACCAGTCTGCATTTCTGTGATGCAGCCTTCGAATAACGCCGCCCCACCTACGATTTGTACGTCGAAATGACGCATGTTCAGTGCCCGTCGTCCAGCTTCTCGCACCAAAGCAAACGCTTCGGGCAGCAGCCGCGCGAGCGGTTCGCCGCTCATCGCGCGATAACGCAGTGACAAGCTACTCTTGCGCAGCTGCTCAAACGAATAAGCTCTTGTTTGGTGCTCCAACGAAGCGACTTCTTTTAGCGCAGCCAACCATTTTCTAATCCGGATCGTCCCAGTCCCCGGAACGCCCCAACCAGCGGCGATCTTGGGTGTACTAGGCAGGCTACCACTACTTTGAGGTATGCCCGAATCGACTGTTGGCGCGATCGCGGGCTGGTTCATTGGTGCTAGGGAACTGCCGTCAAGTGAATCCTCGGATGCTTCGGTTTCGGTCATGAACAATCTCTCTACGCAGTTATGCAGTAGGTATGAAAAGCCGTCTGCGGGAAAGGCAGGACGCGAGGAACGGTGAACAATAGGCAACGGTAGCTCTGACGCATAGTTCATCGCGAAGGATGCACATTTGGCAAATACCGCTGCGACAGCGAGCGACGTCGCAAGGTCATCCCTTATTCTAACCAACCCTTGCAACAACTAGTCGTGCCTACATTCGATCGGACATCCAACTGCGGCGAATTGGGGCGTTTTCTTTCGAAAATGCGGAAAGGCGAATCCAGGGGGATTGGGAAGGATATGACGATACTTCTTTTTTTACTCGAAGTAGTGTCATTGGTGACCGATCTACGTGTAACGACCCTGACGCTTGTTCAGTCTCGCGAGAACCAAATATGAAAATGAAAAATCTACTATTGTCTCTATCTTTGGCGGGATTGTGCTTTAGTCAAGCGTCCGCTCAAGTCACTCACCCACAGCCTTCCGCACGCCATATCGGCGATGGAGTTCGCAGTGTCGGGGATTCAAACCGCTATGTGCCGGAATCCGAAGACCAGCGTCCGGAATCCTTCAAGCCGAAGAATGGTGTAGCACGCTCAGCGAGCTATTCCAGCTCTGCCGATGGCACGCTTCTTGCGCCAGCCGCCGCCGAAAGCATAGTGCGACAGGCGAGCTACATGGGTAATGCAGGTCTGGTCAGTAGAGGCTCCGCGACAGATCTCTGGCTCAGCGCCGAGACACTGCTTTGGTTCAGCGACAACCAAAAATCTCCTCCCTTGATCACCACGGCCGCTTCAGGAGTTCGACCTGTGGCTGGGGCGATGGGTGTCACTACGAACCTTGGAGGACCAGATGGTATCGAGCGCGGGATTTTGCCGGGCTTTCGCCTCGCTGGCGGCAAGTTTCTTGGTGAAGACCAAAAGGTGGGCGTAGGCGGTCGCGTATTCGGAATTTTCTCTAACGAGACCACCTACACAGCAACCAGCGACGGCAGTACATCTTTGGGTTTGCCGTTCTACAACCTGCAATTGCAAACACCGGACGCATTCCTCGTAGCATTTCATGACGGAATTGAGACAGTCAGCGCGGGCACAGCTTCCGCTCGTAGCGACTTGGATATGATTGGTGCAGACGGCTCGCTACACCTGTTGCTGGGTCGTTCCAGCAATCACCGTGCAGACCTGTTGATTGGCTACACCTACAATCGCCTCAAGAATTCGATCGGAGTTACCTCTACGTCGACCAACTTGTCAACGACCGACGCGATTGCAGACGGTACAGTGTTTTACACCAATGACTTGTTTGAAACCCAGAACGATTTCAATGGTGCTCATCTAGGTGTGCTGAGCAATGTCACTGCGAATCGGGTCAGCCTGTCGACTTTGGCGAAAGTCAGCTTCGGCAACATGCGTCAAACCAGTGCGATCCGCGGATTCACTACAGAGACGCTTGGCGCAGTAACAAACGGGTACGCTGGAGGCTTGCTGACTCAGACTAGCAACATAGGTACGATGACTCGTGATACCTTTGCGTTCATTCCTGAGATGGGTATCAAGTTGGGTTATGCTCCTCAAGACAATATCCACTTGACTATTGGCTATACGTTTATGTTCTGGTCTGCAGTCGGACTTGCTGGCGACCAAATCGATCCGACCGTCGACTTACTGGGACTTGGTGGGCGACCAGCTGCCAACTTTGTCGATAGCACTTTCTGGATGCAAGGCATAGACTTGGGAGTCGTGTTGGATTTCTAGTCAACGTCCTTGGCTTCATCGCGAAAAAAACAAAAGGCTCGCAGGTATCACTGCGAGCCTTTTTTCGTAACCGTTCACGGATTTGCACTAGGCTCTTGTGGACACAGCAGTTCACCAGGCCTTTGCTTACACAGCTAGGCTCTTGGCAGCTAGTGTGCGGTTCCGTCTGAACGGCGTTTGCGGACACAGCAGTTGATCCACCAGGAGTTCGTATCACATTGAAGAACGTCATTGCAATGTCTCTTTTGGCACAGTGTCTCTTTTGGCAGGAAAATTGGGGCAGGAAAATGACAGACGTGAGCCGCGACGCGTAAGCGGCCGGTGCCGGAATTTTGCATGTACAAAGGATCATTGAGGGGCCCGCCAATTGCAGTGTGCTAATTTCCTGTTGCAAAGGCAGATTCGCTCTTGGCAGGCAAACGACAGATGAAATATTTTCCTGCCCCGATCTTCCTGCCCTACTTGATTGCGATTCTCGTATCTGAGAAGGCGGCAGGTGCCGATTCAAACCAGGCGACGAAAAAAACCGAAGTTTCAAAAGGCACTCTTTCTTTCCACAGATGCCTAACGGGCTGACTCAAGTAGTGAAAGCAAATCGGCCAGCTCTTGAGGCGTCAGGATTTCCGTCATACCTGCGGGCATGATCGAAACCGTGCTGGGCTGTTGAGCTTCGATTTGCTCAGCGGACAAAGTGATGCGCCGATCTGCGCCGAGAAGCAACTCCAGCATGTCGCCCCTCTGTTGCAATACCAAGCCGTTTAGCATCTGACCGTCATAGGTTAACACTTGAACTGGTTGGAAACTCTGCTCCAGGCGAGCACTGGGAAATAATATGGCTTCGAGCAAAGCTTCACGTGTACGGCTGGAGCCGATGCGCGACAACTCGGGGCCAATCTTGGCTCCGATATAACCCATCTGGTGACAAGCGCTGCAGGCGGATTTTGAATTTCGAAATACTTGCAAACCGCGCACTGGATCTCCCGGTGGCAACTGCGCCAGTTTCTCGGCTACAGCCTGCTGGATGTCTGCCGGAGGCTGCATCAATAATTCAACGATTTCTCTAGCCTGCTTTCGCAATTGCGCACTTCGATGGCGATAGACATTTTCCAGTTGCGATCCGCTCAACATACGGGCAGTTGGCAATCCGCTTAGCCGATCGAGCAACTGACTGTCCAGTGGGTCGCTTTCCTGTGATGCAACGGCCTCGATGACAGTCAACAGATTGCGGGCAGAAATCTCATCCAAACGATCGGTAAGCACTTGCGCCGCATCGGCATCCAGCTGGATCCGCGAAAGCGCGGCGGAGGCGTCTGCTTGGCGGTCCGATTCATTCAGCGTTAGCTGCTCCACAACCAATCTGATCAAATTGCTCTGAGGTATGGAAGTGCGAGGTGGCAGTGCGGCCAAAAGCTCCAGCTTGAGTTTCACGTCGTGCGTTTGACTAGCAGACTCGACTAGCTGATGGACCAATGACTGGCAGTAGTCGCCACTCAAATCCAGATCTTTCAGCAGCTGGGCGACGGCGCGAGGGTGGTCCTTCAGCTCGGTGTGCAAGGTTGCCAACCAGGTGCTTGGTACACGCGCTCCACGAAAGCAATCCACAATTGCCGCTGGCCTGCGGCTATGCAAGTGGTCCACCAATGACGGAATCGCCGAAGACTGAATTTCAGGGAGATCGCGCCAGCTGTAGATCAGCTTGCGCAGTTGCTCCGTGTGGTTGGCGTGTTGTTGGATTTGGTTACGAATTTCTTCCTCGGCGTCGGCTGCCCATTCGGGATGCTCGATCAAGACGTCACTCGCCGCAGCGACGCCGTCGCGAAAAGCGTCGAGCACGCCGTCGCGACTGAGGATTGACGAATTCTCTGTGGCCTGCAAGACGGAAAACGCAAGGTCTCTTTGAACGCTGGAAGCACTTTGAGTGTATGGAAGTATCTCTTGCGGTGCATCCATTTGCATAAGCGAGTAAACAATAGAATGCCGCAAGATGGGATCTTCGGAAACCAGCTGCGCTTGATTGAACAAAGCGTCAATACCGTCGACAACCTGATTCTGCCCGATAGCTTCCGTTGCTGCGCGTACCACATGCCTGGCTGGTTTGGGCTGCCCTGCCCAACGATCCAGTGTTTCCAGCAAAGCCGCCTTCGCTGCTGGCGAGCGATTTACGGCGATCGCTTGGCAGGCAGCCTGCACGATCGATGGCTCTTCGGCGTTTAACTGATTCACGATGGCCGCCATTGCCTGATCGGTGCCCAGCGCACAGAGTGTCCAAAGATCTGCCAGCCGCGAATCGAGATCGCGCTGCGATTGGCGAACTGCGGACGTCAACAACACAATGGCTTCATTCTTGGCAGGCAATGGCAAGCTCGTCAGTTCCAACAGTGACTTTCGCCGAACCCAGGGGCGTCTATCATGCAACAGTTGGCAACATTCTCGAACAGTGAATTCCGACCACACCGAGCCCAGAGTATCAGGACTCCTATTCAATAAGTTAGCCTGCGAAGGTTCTGAGGCTCGGGCTATATCGCTACGGCTCAAGCGATAGATGCCGCCTTCGGCCGTTTTCTGGTCAACCCGCGAGGTCGGGCAACAAAGGTCGTACCATCCCCCTGTGTCGATGACGATCAGACTGCCATCCTGATCTTCCAAGATGTCCGTCGGGTGAAAGTCTATGCGATCGGCCACCAACAGCGGAGTATCCAATGTGGTGTAAGTAGCACCGGATTGCCGAAGCGAATGGGCTACCACTTTCTGCAAATTGAACTGCGCTGACACAAGTGTTCGTGAGTGGGAGGAGGATTGCGGCTGATGGTAGATAGGCTGCCGCGAATCAAGGCAAATCAGACCGCTCGGCGCAGCAGGCCCCAAGTGCGTCATAATGGGCATTAGCGGGCCTGTCCGCCGAACATTTTCGAGCGCCTTATGGTCCTTGCCATGCACACCACCGAAAATTGCATGCGCGATTCCATCGCGTTTTCCGTCGCCAGGATGCTGTAGAAACGTACTCGTAAAGAATTTCTCGCCTTCGGGGGTCATGGCAAACTCGACTGGATTGTCCATACCACCACTAATGACTGACTCAATCAGACCGCCCTCGGGTCGCCTACGATAGATATGTGCCGCTTTGTCAGTCACTGTCCGACCATTGAGCATGTCATGAGTCTGTTCCCCGAACGCCCCCTTGCACCAGTAAACCCAACCATCACGTCCCAGATAAGGGCCATGCAAGTCGTTTGCACAGTTGGTAACAGTTTGGCCATCGAACCAGACCTCGCGATGTTCACAATGACCATCTCCATCGGTGTCGGTCAGTTTCCAGATATTCGGCGGAGCTGCCACAAGCAGGCTTTCTCCCAAGCAGAGCACTCCCTCGGCAAACGGTAGCTGGTCCGCAGCCACGATGCGCTTGTCAAAAATGCCATCATGGTCGGTGTCCTCCAGCCGGACGACTCGGTGCAACAGCTGTTTGTTGTGTTCCTGGATGGGCCACCCCACGCCGCCAGATTCAACGACGACCAAGCGTCCCTGCTGATCCCAATCCGCCACAACCGGCCACTTGACCAAGCCGTCCGGGATGGCGGGGCGAATCTCCAATCCATCAGCCAATGTAAATCTAATATTGCCGATAGTTGTCGTATTGTCCGTCTGCGGTTGGGCAGCCATGGCAGTCAAACCGAACGTTACGAGCAAGACCTGCAAGAAAGAGAGTGCAGCAAGTGCGCGTGTTAGCGTAAGTGCCCGTTTTAGCGAACTGGAACATGGCATCAGAATGGGTAGCGACATACCTTTGCTCTCACATCGACTGAATTACTCGACTAGACATGTCAAATATGACCTCAAGCGTCGGGCATTGCAATCAGCCTCGCATCGACTGTGTGGCAGGAGACTCGAATGCATCGAGCGTCCAAATTGGCTGAGGCCGCGCGAAAAATTAAATTGCCGGACGTTGGCGGACTAAACGAGTCGAAGGGCGTTAGCTCCGGTTTTCGCCAGCTAATTCGACGCGTTGTTTCGCAAGGCATTAGCTTAGGAACTGAGGTAAAACAACTTGGTTATTTTCATCAGCCTCAATTTCCTCCCGGTCCTTAAGCGTGCCTTGCTGCCTTTGCCTCAAGGACTCATAGTTGCAGTTAGGAAAAGCATTGGGGTTTGTCGAAAGTACCAAGCGGAATTGCACTTCCTGAGCTACGGGGTGAGTGATGCGAGCT
>JAGQPR010000369.1 GCA_020426625.1 Planctomycetales bacterium | reverse complement strand
CGGGCTGTGGCGGAGGAAGTTGCGAGATTTCGAGAAACCGGGCCGCTTTCTTTAGGCTAACAGTGATCTCGTGGTTTTCAGGATAATAGTTGCGCGCTTCAATCATGACGCGGACGCAGTCATTGATGCCGCCATCATTGAACGTTGCGTAGTCATGGTAATTCCCTTGCTCAGGGTATCGATGAGGCCAACCACCATTTGGCAGTTGAGCTCTCATCATCATGGCGATCGCCCGCTGCGTCGCCTGAGACAATCGTTCATCGTCGATCTGCTGGTCCAAGGCCATCAGAAAACTGACCGCCGACTGACTTTGGTTATCATCAAAGCTGACGGACTTTCGTTCCACATTATTGAAATCTATCGTATGGTCCCAGCCGTCGAGTGCGTTCATGCCGTCGATCAGGGCAAAGGCCGCATCTTTGGCAGCTTGTAGAGCGCGACTATCGGCAGTCGCTTTGAAGGCTCGCAAGAACGACATCCCGACGGCGGGCGTACCAGGCGGCTGCACCTCAATTGTATTCTCGTCGGCTGGACTCTCACCCCATCTGAGTTTGAGATCAGTCGTCACGTAATAAACGTATCCGCCATGCCTGCTGATGGAATGAAAGTAGGCGACGCCTTTTTGCAAAGCTGCTTCAGCCTGCTCGCGCATGGGAGTTTCCGCCAAACAAACCACGGGCGACACAGCTAACAAGAACAGAACGCTCAATGGCTTCATGGCAGTACTCAAATGGGAAGGATAAGAGTCTATTGCTGGATGGCTTGAATTTGAAGCGAATGCCTGACGGGTTGCATGGCCTGAGAAATGGCGTCTGCCAGCGGTTTCCGCTCGCGTTCGGTACGCTCAACAGCTGCTAGGAAATTGCTGCGCCCCTCCTGTCCGTGGAATACTTTCTTCACCTGGGTTGTCTCGTATGCCTGTTTTTCAGCAACGGCAGCGTCGACCCTGTCAAAAGCTTCACAAAACGGATTCTCAGGAAACTCGACCGCCAAGTTAATCCCACGTTCCATTTCCTCCGCATCGAATTCAGCGGACCACTTGCCCCAGCTGACTCGGTACCGAGAATCAGCAGGTTCATTTAGCTTCAACAAAAAGCGGTTCAATTCCTCGGCGAATGGCACCAGTGTCATTCCCGAACGCACCGTGTTGAAATCGTTCATGTCTCCACGCGCACAAAAGGGATACTTCGAGCTGATCACCGACAGCGTGCCATCTTGGAACTGGTCGATCACATGCCCGTCGCTAGCGCTGGCTGTGCCCGCTTTCAGATCAACAGTTATCGTTGCAATGTCTCCGTCGAGCCCCAGGCTGCGGAGCATTGACCAGGCCATAATTACGTGGCCCGCCCAACCGGGATGGATACCGTCAGTTCCTGCTACCAAGTAGGGGGTCTCCTCCGTTGCACTATGCTGTCCCGGCGCGAAAACCTGCGCTTGGTACATAGGCCAAAAAATGTCGGCAAATCGAACGCCCTCACTTTCGGCCACCTCGATCGCGATGTCTCGAAGGGCGCAGAGATGTAGATTGTGCTCACGAAGCGTGCCACTCTTGCTTTTTACCCATGAAGCAATCTTGCCAGCGCATCCCGGCGAGCCAACCACCACACGTACATCATGCTCCTTAAATAGCCGGACAATCGAGCGGTAGTGATCTTCGTACCAATGACCGTTAGTTACATCAAATGGGCGGTAGCGAGAATCATTCATGCCATAGGCCAAAGTCGCCACCGTGGGGTCGAACGTAAGGCAATCTTGTTGCATGCGTCCCAAGAATCCGTCCGTTTTTTCGCCACTCCATCCATACTGCCGCACGGTTACCTTTAATTCTGGCACACATGCCGTCAGGTAGGTTTCGATAATCCGCGAATACATTTTCTGCTCAGTGATCGAGTCACCGCAAATTGCCAATCGGTCCCCCTGTTCAAGCAGCAGTGGTCCCGGTTTTGGGCCAAGACGCGGATTGAATCCGGCGAATGCCGAGTCATCGGGAACCACCTCGTATTCATAGGGCCCAAGTTTGACGGGGGTTTGCACAGGTTGCGATTGAGCGACACTCAACCTGGCGGCGACCAAGAAAATGAGCGCAGCGAAGCGTAATTGCAGATTCATCTTTTCTCCTGACTTGCAGTCAGTGCTGAGGAGGCGTTGGTATTGAGGGAACGCAGCAATCTATCGGCGACACTTAAATCCAGCGCCAAAGCGGCCTCTTTGAGAGGCAAGTTGGCACGCTGACCAAGAGCGGATCAAGCCAAAATATCCGCTACGACTTCGGCTTGTTCGGGAACTCGCGACATTTGTTGGCCGTCGGGCGTGGCGACTCGCTGATGCGGTGAAATTCCGAGCAAATGGTAAATCGTAGCTACCAGGTCTGCAGGCGTGACCGGATCCTCATCTGCATTTTCCCCCACCCGATCGGAAGAACCATAGATAGTCCCCGACTTCACACCCGCCCCGGCCAACAACACGCTGTAAGCTCGCGGCCAGTGGTCGCGTCCACCCTGGGTATTGATCTTCGGCGTTCTGCCAAATTCTCCCATGACAACAACCAGAGTTTCCGAAATCAGTCCCGTGGTTTGCAAGTCATCCAACAGGGACGCTACTGCTTGGTCCATCGAGGGCACCAAGCCAACGGGAATCTTGGCACCGGTATAGCCAGCGTGTAATCGTTCATGCAGCCGGTCATGGGTGTCCCAGCCTTTGTTGTTCACAGTCACCAGCGGCACGCCAGCCTCGATCAATCGTCGCGCCAACAAACAATTCTGACCAATGGGTTTAGCGCCATAACGCTGGCGAGTCGCACTGGTTTCCTGCTGCACGTCAAAGGCCCGTTGGCGCGAAACTTGCGACAACAGATCGATTGCTCGCTGGAGACTCTGTGTGCTGGAATCGTTGTTCCGTTCAAGCAGCTCGCGCCGCCTATCCAAGCGGCGGACGTTCATCCCGTTGGGGACCGGAAACAGCTCACTCATGAATTGTGGATCCGA
The DNA here is from genome assembly GCA_020426625.1 of Planctomycetales bacterium. GTDB lineage: Bacteria > Planctomycetota > Planctomycetia > Pirellulales > Pirellulaceae > Aureliella. The sequence continues at coordinate 5,340 of JAGQPR010000369.1, read as the reverse complement.
CGGTTGAGTGCCCAGCGACCACGGTAGATAGTTTGAATCCCAGAACCCTTGCAGCTCCGAACCTCCGCCCAAGTTAAAATCCGGAACCGCAATGTGGGTCGGCAAAGCGGAACGACCGTGGAATAACTCAGCGACGGGCAAGGTAAACGCAGGTGCAGCTGCACGACCGCCTGGAATATGTCCTGAAAGCGCGTATTTGGTGGCTAAGTTATGTTCGCCAACAGGAGATGTCATGGAACGAATCACACAGAACTGGTCTGTCCGAGAAGCCAGTTCGGGAAGCCCTTCCCCAAAGTGAATTCCGGCATGCTTAGTCGCTATGACGCCCAACGGTCCACGTACCTCTTGCGGGGCTTGCGGCTTGGGGTCAAACGTCTCCAAATGGCTGGGGCCGCCGTCAAGCCAGATCAGGATGCAACGCTTTGCACTAGCAAAGGAAGTGTCGTTCATCTCTGCAGAGGCATCGTCGCCCAGCGCCAAGGAAGGGCAGCTAGAAACGGCTCCAAGTCCTGCCAATGTGCCGAAAATCAAACTATCGCGGCGTGTAGGTGGGAATCGCATAGAGTTTCCAAAGCTAGACAAATAATTCCGCAATGGGTTTGCCGCCGTCGGTAATCGGAACGGGGCGGTTTCCGTCGTACAGCTCGGTGCGAAAGTCGATCCCTAACGTATGATATACTGTCGCGTGAAAATCGGGAATGGAGACGGGGCGTTCGACGATTGTCTTAGCCAGCTCGTCTGTCAGGCCAACCGCGCCTTGGTGATTTAGCCCGCCGCCGGCCAACACCATTGAAAAGGTCTTGGACTGGTGGCCACGTCCACCGGCACCATCAAATTCTGCGGGGCGACCAAACTCCGTGCCTACCACGATCAGCGTCTTGTCCAATCGCTGACGATGTTCCAAATCATCGATCAAGGCTGCCAGAGCCTGGTCTAGTTCTTCAATCAACGTCCACTGATTCTGCTGGCCTTCTTTATGTGTATCCCAACCGGTGCCATTGACGAAATTCAGATTGTGGGAAACTTCAACAAATCGCACGCCAGATTCAGTTAATCGCCGAGCCAAGAGACATCGTTGACCAAACTCGTTTCCGTAAGAATCGCGTGTAGAACTCGCCTCCCGATTAAGATCAAAGACATCCATGAACTGTTTGCCAGATAGCCGCAGATTTTCCGCCAGGGCTTGATCGTAGCGTTTTAGCTCCGCAGAGTGCGCAATGCGCTGCAAACCCGAATCGCGAACACTGTTAAGCAGCTGCATTCGCCTCGCATGCCGTTCAGCGTCGACATAGTCGGGCCGCATCAGGCCCCGTGGTCCACTCTCAAGATCGGTCAAATACAAGTATCCATACTTGGGACCAAGAAAACCGGGGCTGCGAGACATGTTGGGATAACCAATGACTGCATACGCTGGCGCATCGTCGCTGGCTGGCCCTAATTCGTGCGCAACCGAGGCGCCTAATGCTGGGTACTGGACAGTTCCGTTTACGGGGCGACCGACGTGGACCCAGTAGACAGCCGCCGCGTGTTCGTCAATTGTCTCATGGTGTACGGTGCGGACGGCAGTAACGCGATCCATCCGTTCGGCCGTACGCCGTAGATGTTGGCACACTTGGACACCCTGGACGGCGGTGTCGATAGCTTCGTAGTCGCTGCCGGGCTTTCGTTCGGCAGAGCTACCGCGGCGCTTCGGATCGAACGTATCGATTTGCGCCATCCCTCCACCCAGCCAAATGAAAATCACATGTTCGGCCTTTCCCGGCGCAGGCGTGGAAAGGCCGGCGTCTTTCGCCAACACATTTGATGCTAGATGATGATTGCCAAGCTGTGTTGCAAATCCACACGCGGCGCTGGTTGCCAAGAACTGTCGACGATGCATCGCGTCCACCTCAGGTTCGTTATTGAATTACTTGAAATTCCGGCGCGTTCATGACCGCCCAGATTGCATCTTCTGCCCGCTGACGCCACTCGCTCTCGAGCCTTTGGGTTGGCTGGGGGCCGTTGGCGACTTCCCTTTCTAACTCGCGCATAAGCGCATTGGCCTTGACGTCGAAATGATTCGACCAAGTCGCAAAACCCCGGCTGGCGGGAGGTGCCGGAAGAGATAGCTGCACTGTCGCACGTCGGTCATCAAATCCGGGTTGCAGGATCTCAAGAAAGATGGACATCTCCTCTGTGGTCGGTTCCCGCGAAAGTATTCGGATGAAAACCGCAGCGATGAACTCCTTAGCCGACGAGGCCTGCAGTGCCAGTTCGGTCAATTCCGAATCGTCCGTCAAGCGAGTCACCCAGCCGGTCAGGTGACTGTTGGCGATTGTGCCAGGCTGAGTCACGTTGGCTTCGTCTTCCCGATGTGTTACTGGTGCTTGACGCGTCGACCGCCAGCCAAAGGCCGACAGGCATTCGGCGACCGCGGCTGCTTTGGGTAGTGACAAACTCGGGCGATCGCGCTCGTTAGAAAGCGAAGTCAGCTGCCACGCTCTATCGGCCACTCCCAAATTAAGGAAGTTCTCTAGTTTCTGGGAAGCTTCCAAGTCAAAAGTGATGGGTTCGGTTTGCATGGAACGTCCCCCAACAACGTGCAACGAGTCAACGACTTGTTCAGCTGACATGCGGCGAATCCAAGGAGCCACGAACGCCAGACCCGCTGATTCAAACTCCGCGTCTGGATCAATCGCTGTGCGCTGATAGGTGCGAGAGGTAACAATCAACCGCGTCAATTCCTTGACGTCATATCCAGAGCGCACGAATTCACGGGCTAAGTATTCCAACAGTGGCTCACAGCGTATCGATGCGTCCAGCCAGTCTTCAGTGGAATCAACTAGGCCCCACCCCATGATCCGAGTCCAAACTCGATTGGCAATTACTCGCGGGAAACGGAGGGAATTCGGCCCGGTAATCAAAGCGGCCAGCCGTTCGCGACTGCTAGCGTCCGGAGCACGCAGCACCGGAACTCCGCTAGCCAGCTCCAGCTCGGACAACAGGCTCCGCGGAAAATAGGGAGCCACCACATCGCCAGGTTGTAGCGTAACCTGGATCTCAGTACCATCCACTTTGCGATCAAAGAATGCCTGAGGCACACTGCTGGTTGCTGGCACCGTAAGATTGCCCGAGTGCAGCATGCTCCCCAAGCTGAATAAATCCTTTTGTGTCCAAGGGTGATACGGCGCGTCGTGGCAACGGGCACACTTTAGGTCGACAGCAAGAAATGCTGCGGCGATTATGTGCCCCTTTTCGGCCATCGGCACGTCATTTTGTGTGGCTACGCCGAACCCGGCTGGTCCACCCGCGTGACTGTCACCCTGCATTCGCACAAGTTCGGTTACAAAGCGATCCATCGGTTTGTTCGCTAGCAGGGAATCATGAAGCCACCAGCGAAAGGGGCCGGTGTTGTTAAGGCTAGGTTTGAGAATGTTTGGATTCTCAGCTAACACATCTTGCCAATAGCTGGTCCAGTGATCGGCCCAACGCTCATCATCCAAGAATCGACTAGCAAACTCAGCGGTGCGATGCCGTGCATCGTATTGTTCAAACTCTTTCAATTCCAGAGCGGTTGGCGGGATACCGCGCAGATCAAGGCTTAAACGGCGGAGCAACGTTCGTGGCTCTGCAAGTTCGTCTGTCGCTTGTACGGTCTTTTGCGGTATTTTGGGATCGACAAGGCTCGCGGCCAACTCGTCCAATTCTGTAGTCGACTTCAACCATGGATTGACAGTGGGGTTCGCAATTGGCTCCAACTTGTCAATCACCTGACGGGCAAGCTCGTGACGACGCTCCCAGTAGTCATCCTCTCGTGAAGATGTCTCGAGCAGCCACTGGTGCTCGAGACCTTCCAGACGGGAATCCATCCGCTGCTGATAATCGAGAAAAGCGTCGTCAGTTAATGACACGAAAGGAGTCTGGCGGCTGGCGGGACCCAACAGCTGAAACATCTCACCACCCACGCGATACGCGACCAAAGTCTCGCCGGTTTCGGTACGACTGCTGCTTGAACCGACCATGGATTCCAAGATGACCGTATGGGGCCCAGCTGCTAGATCGAGTTTGACTCGAGTTTCACGATCACCCGCATGTGGCACCCGCAACCAAGGCATGTCAGGTTCATATACGATGAACGGCTGGTGAGCATCCGGAAAAAGTTTTCGAGCAGGCGTGCTTGCGACGACCGTGCCATCGATCCACAAACGCGTCAAACCAGGACTTCGCACCAACAGTTCAGTTTCACCACCAGGTAGATCCGTCTCAACAAAAGCTCGCAGCAACACCGGACCGCGCCAGCGATCTCGCAGGCCTCCACGCAAGTACTTAACTGGCAATCTCGTGATCGCCAACTCGTCGAGGCTGAATCGAAATGACTCCTCGGGCGGTTGACTGGGAAACAGCTTGTAGCTGCCAGCGTCCTCGTGCAAGGTAATGAGTACGCGTGATTTGTCGCGGTGCCGGACAAACTCTGGGGGCTGTTCGATGTGAATGCGTCGTTCTTTGACTTCAGCCGGACTTAGTTCCGAACGGGAGATGCGTACATTGTCCAGCCAACCGACAAAGCTGTTGTTAGGATCACCTCCGCGTGATGAACCGATCCAAATAGGTTCGCTGCTGGCCACCGGCGGATGCGCTGTGGGGCCTGCCATATCCCAATTCCCCGACACCGGTCGTCCGTCGATGAAACCAGCCATGCTTTCTGGCTCGCCAAACCGATAGCTAACCGCCAGGTGATGCCAGCTCCCATCGAGCGGAAATTCATCGTCGGTTGTCCAGCGATGATACTGATACTCAGGTCTATTACCTTGGACATCAGCTTGCCTCACATCGGTGCTAAACAAAAAGCTGAGGCTGGCGGAACCCTTCCGGCCGACAATCCGCAATGCGAAATCCTGGTTTTCCAGCCGATCAGTCTCATAGGTACGCCCCTTGCCGACAATGTACGCGTAGGCATTCGGTTTGATCGATTTGACGTTTACCCAGGCTTCGATGCTGATCGAGTCGCCCTTTTGAAAAGCCCATGACGCCTCAGCAGGTGGCTCGATGCGAGCGTAGCTGCCAGCCTGGGAAAGTTGAAGCGCCCGATTGTGACTCGGCATCCCGGTATAACCAGGAACCGCTGGATCACTTTCAGTCACCTCGCAGCGACCGACAAGTGAAAATCCAGGCTGTCGAGTCAACTCGCCGTCGAAATCCAAAGCGAGAACTGGAACGCCAGGGGCAGCATTCCCGTGGGGTTCAGAGGAATGCAATCGCACATCGTAGGACACCACTGAAACGGCGGTGAATGTCACTGCCACGACTCGGAATAAAAAACTAGAACAAAGACGCCGAGACAATAAATCCATCATGCGTTCC
>JAGQPR010000368.1 GCA_020426625.1 Planctomycetales bacterium | reverse complement strand
GTAGCTACCAGCGGCCCCGAAGGAATCCAGCAAATCGAACGGAATATGTACCATGTCGTGGTGACCGACTTGGTCATGAATGACATCGACGGCATGCAAGTTCTGCAGAAGGCCAAGGCCTCATTACCCGACTGCGAAGTCGTACTGGTGACCGGGCATGCGACGGTTCCCAAAGCGGTCGAGGCAATGCAAGAAGGGGCGTTCAATTTTCTCGAAAAGCCAATCACGCCTGGCAGACTGCGGGTAGTGACGGCAAAAGCGATTGAAGCTTGCTTTTTGAAGCAAACGAACACCGAGTTGCGTCAGCGGCTAGATGAAAAATTCGGTTTTGAGGGAATCATTTACGCCAGCCCCAAGATGCATGAGGTGATCAATCGAATCCGACGCATCGCGCCCACCGATGCGACCGTGCTGATTACCGGCGAGAGTGGCACAGGCAAAGAGATGATCGCTCAAGCCATCCACCAAAACAGTCCTCGAAAAAACAAGCGCATGAAGGCTTTGAATGTGCGGGCCGTTTCCGAGACGCTGGTGGAGAGTGAGTTGTTTGGGCACGTCAAGGGCGCTTTTACCGATGCGGCCAGTGATCGGATCGGAGCCTTTGAATATGCGGATGGTGGCACGCTCTTCTTGGATGAAGTAGGCGATATGCCCATGAGCACGCAGATCAAATTGCTGCGAGTACTGGAAGAACATCGCATTACACGCGTGGGTGACAACAAATCGATTAAGGTCAATTGTCGTTTGCTGAGTGCTACTAATCGCCCGCTAGAAGACATGGTGGCCGAGGGAACGTTTCGCAATGACTTGTACTACCGATTGAATATTGTGACCGTTCATCTGCCAGCGCTACGGGAGCGCCCCGAAGATGTCGTGCCGTTGATGGATCACTTTCGCAAGCTGTTCGTCAAACGCCATGGCAAGGGACCGTGCAGCTTTACGCCTGCGGTAACGCGACGGTTTTATGGCTATCAGTGGCCAGGAAATATTCGGCAGCTGCGAAACTTCGTTGAAACCATGGTCGTTTTGGATACCGACGGTTCGCTGGATGTCAATGATCTCCCGCCCGAGCTGTCCTTGGAAGAGGATTTGGCCGGTCTTGCAGGTCAGACGGAAGAGAGATCACTCCCTTCCGCAGGGGATTCCTCGCTCATTGGTCGGTCAATGGCTGAGATAGAACGTTGGGCGATTGAAGAAACGCTACGTCTGACTGCAGGAAACCGTGAGGAAGCGGCCAAGATACTCAGTATTGGCGCTCGCACCCTGTACCGCAAATTGGATAAATACAAGCAGGATACGGGCGATTCAATCAGTGACGAGCCTCCTGAAGACGAATGAGGCAGCACCGCAGCGACAAGCAATTGTTCGTACAGGGAAAATTGCTGATGCGACTGCAACCAAAGCCTAAGTACTGCAAATTTCTGTTGCTTGGCGGCCGCTCCTCATGAAGAGTACCGCAGCAACGCCCGTTGCCTAATGCGATAACCGCAGGGACTCACCTAGGAATCCGGACCAAGATTGGAATCACTGATGCCAACCATTCGACAGTTGCCACCCAGCTTGGTCAACAAAATTGCTGCGGGAGAGGTGATCGAACGACCTGCCAGCGTCGTCAAAGAACTACTCGAGAACAGTATTGACGCTGGTGCTACCGCGATCGAGTTAGCCATCGAAGCCGGAGGAATCGATCTCATCCGAATTTCGGACAATGGCTGTGGCATCGACGCTGCGGAACTTCCGTTGGCGGTAGCCAGTCATGCGACCAGCAAACTCCAGTCGGCCGATGATCTGTTCGATGTGCATACCCTTGGCTTTCGTGGTGAAGCGCTGGCGTCGATTGCTGAGATTAGCCACTTGACACTCAAGACACGAACAGCAGGTTCGGAGGAAGGCGCGGAGTTAACTGTTCGTGGTGGGGAGCGGGCGGCAATCGTACCTGCAGGTTGTCCAGTAGGCACGATCATCGAAGTTCGCAATTTGTTCTTCAATACGCCGGTGCGCAGAAAATTCATGCGAACTCCACAAACGGAAGCAAGCCACATAACGGAGGCTTTCACGCGCATCGCACTGGCTTTTCCCGAGGTTGCCTTTACATTTCGCAGTGGTAATCGAGTAGTGCAAGAATTGCCGGTGACCGATAGTTGGAAAGAACGGATCCGCGCATTCTTTGGGGCTGAGGTTGGCGATTCCCTCATGGCCGTGGAGAGCATGCAAGAGGAAGGCGAGTTGACAGGCTACGTGGCCGATCCGTCCGTTAGCCGCAGCAACAATCGCATGCAGTACATCTTCTTGAACGGTCGTCACATCCGAGACCGTTCGTTGCAGCACGCTCTGGGAGAAGCCTATCGTGGTTTGCTGATGGTTGGCCGGTTTCCAGTGTGTTTTCTTAGGCTGAAAATCCCAGCAGAGCAAGTCGATGTCAACGTGCATCCGACCAAAATGGAGGTGCGTTTTCAAGCAGCAGGGAAAATCTATAGCCAATTGCTACAGACGCTCCGCCATCAATTCCTGACAACCGACTTGACCGCGCGAGTTAGGCACGTCCCAGGTCCTGTCGCCTCTGGGTTACGGCCGGAAAACCAAACTCTGGTATCGCCGCCTGCTGGAAACAGCCTGAGCGACGATCGCTGGGAAGCTCACGCCGATCAAATGTCGGCGATCCCCAGAGCATCGAAGAATCCTGAATTGAATCTGACTGGCATGACACCTGAATTCTGCCCCTTTCCCGATTCGTCGCTGCAGCCCCAGTCACGCTTGCCTCAGACTGCACCATCGGCAAGAACTGGGCTCCCCGTCGACGCGGAGCCCAGTGGCCAACCGATTCAGGCTGAAGAACCGACTTCGGAGCAAACGAATAATTCGGACGAGACATCTTCCCCGTTGGTAAACAGCGGTGAAACGGAACGGCAGCGTCATTTACGTGTCGATCAGGAACACCGTGTCGACGGGACGCGGCCAGAAGCGAATATCCACAGTCATCTGGGATTTCAAGTTCACAATCGCTATTTGATCACTCAAGATGAAGATGGCATGGTTGTTGTCGACCAACACGCCCTGCACGAACGCATTCTATATGAACAGTTGCGCCAGAAGACTGAATCTCGAGCCTTGGAAAGCCAGCAGCTGTTAGTGCCCGAGCCGCTGGATTTAACGCCTACAGAGGCTGCCGCCGCTCTGGAGTTTCGAGACGTGTTGAAGCAAATTGGGATTGCGATCGAACCGTTTGGCGGAGACACGATATTGATGACCAGCTATCCTGCCATGCTCGCGAACATGCGTCCAGCAGACGTTTTACGTCAAGTTTTGGAGCCGCTAATGAGCGGCGGCAACGCCCCTGACGTTCGCGAGTTGCTGGACGAGTTGTTGCACATGCTGGCTTGCAAGGCAGCAATCAAGGCCGGAGACAAGTTGTCCCCTGAGGAAATTACAGCCTTGCTTGAACAACGGTATCACTATCAAGATACGCATCATTGTCCCCATGGTCGCCCAACCGCTTTGTTCTTTAGTAGAGCCCAACTGGATAAGATGTTCAAGCGAACGTAGCCGAGTAGGGAACAAACGAAGTGTGATGCTTTGCAAGAGCGACCGAGCTGCTTTTCTGAAAAAGAATTCACCTTGCCCGTTATCGGTCGTTATGCCCGTTAAACAGCGCAGTTCAATTCTGTTTCTAATTCGAAAATCCTCTAGACCGCTTGATGGCCTGACCGAAGATTTTCTTATCCACCACGGCTAAGGAGATCACAATGGCAACCGCATCCAATTCCGGCGAATCCAATTCTTTTGTGATGCGCACCGTCCACGGAGACGTCATGGTCGTAAGCCAAGACATTCTCCTGTTGTGGGCTTACTTTCGAGGGCTGGCAAGGAAGTAAAATTGCTGCTTTTCGGCTTGCAGCAAACGCAGAACGAGTGATCTTAAAGAACTGATGCAGCGGCACGACCGACGACAGCTTAGCCTAGGCCTCGTCCGCAAATAAGTTACCGAATCAACATGAACGCGCTAGCGTCCAGTTCCTTCGAAAACCGCGCGCTATCGCACTGCGGCTGATCTCAGATCCGGCAATTTAATTCTGGGCGAGTCCTTAGCTTAGTAAGAGCGGAATTACGTCAGAGGTGTCATCGCCACCCAGCCCCAGCTCGCGCAGTCGTTGTATCAAGGCTTCAGCTCGCGCCTGAATTTCCTGGCGTTTTCCTGCAACATAGTCGGCAGTTTCGAGCGCAGAAATTGACTACCGTTAAACCACTCATGCGGCTCATGCAGAATCAAACGAGACTCGACAAACAACTGGCGATTCGGCGTGTCGATTTCATACACGGCCAGAAAGCCACCGCAGCCAAGGTAGGGTTGAGGTGGCTGCTCAGTTGGTCTGCCAACAGCGTCAGCTGAAACGGGTCTCCAAAAGTTGCTGAACTCCAATGGCTCACCTGGGAACCATAGGAACCTAGGATCGAATTCCCAGTACATCTCCACCCAGTGTTCGCCCTCTCGCTTTTCAGTTCGAATAACACCCTCGACCAGCACGCGGTTCATTAGCGGCAGCTTGACATAGGCATAAGATTCATCTGGTGAATGGGGCTGAATTCCTTTCGCTTGCAACACGGATTCAGGGACCAGTTGGCCAAACTGTGTTGGGTCCTTTTGCAAGGATTTATCCTGACGCCCCAGCACACTCTGCATCAAGTCTTCGTCACGCAATTGCGAAATCGTGGAATAGGCGATGAAACCACTGTGGACACTATGCGCGATGCGATCGCCGTTGGGCCGCTTGATCGAGTCGATGTCAATGATCACAGGTGCATATAGATTATTCTTGGCAAAACGCTCCCAACCGATCTTACCAGCAATCTCGCGCAGCGTGGGTTCATATTGATCGCCAGCCATAGCGTGGAGGGATGGCAGTGGGATGGGGACGCTTTGTTCGTCCAAGAAATGAATACCGTCTGGAAGCGCTCGCCCGTCTTCCAGGTCGTCCGCGCGTAGCGTTTGTTCGGGCACCGTGAATAGACTGACGATCCCAATCCAGCACGCGATTGCAGTAAATATTGCCCACCCTGATGCCTTCGTCCCATTCTTTGCAGGCAACATAATTCCCAAATAGCCCTTAGCTAGCATGTTCAAATTACCTGAAAAGCTGACACTTTCGCAGCGAACGCCACCTCTGAGTAAACGTAACTAACCCTCCCACTGCAATGGGCATCGTATTCATCCAACTTGCGGTGCGAGGGTCCGAGCCCAAGCCCAATGGGGCTGAAACACTCATACTCTCGACCAAATGAAGAATAGACGGTGTCCCCGACGCCAGCAAATCGCAAAAATTCATTAAAGACAATAGCGAATCCGAATCGTCTGTGCCGATAATACGAATGTCGATACCTTTGGGCAAATGTAGGATCATTGCTATGCTGGTGGAAACTAGTCGATTTGGGCAGGTACAATCAGGCCCAGAGGAGATTCTTATCTTTCCGCAAGGTTTGATAGGATTTGAGGCCAACAAACAATGGTTGATCTTACCTGATCCGAACAATTCCGAGGTAGCGTGGCTTCAGTCGGTATCGCAAGCTCACGTTGCTCTGCCTTTGGTAAGTCCACGCAAATATGCGACCGACTACAAAGTCAACGTACCTCAGCGACAGTTGTCAGTTTTAAAAATTCGCAGCTCTGACCGAGTTTACATTTTGACGGTCGTTAGTAAGTCGGGCAAAACGCTAACCACCAACCTGCGCAGTCCGATCATCATCAACCTGACGAAGCGCCTGGCTTGCCAAGTAATTACAACGGACGCTTTGCCTTTGGCGATGCCTATCACTCTGGGCGAGACGCCGGTCGTCAAGCTGGCAGCCTAGTAGCTACCTGTTGAGTCGAGCTGCAGCCTATAGATTCACTTGCTGCGTCTAGATGCGGAATATTGTATACTAGTCTGCAGTGGGCTCGGTTGGCTCTATCGAAGGCCCAGTTCTCTCGCGACCTCGATTGTTTCCGCGCGATTGTTGGCGGCTAAGACCTCGATGCGGCAGTTGAGCACATTTTCTCTTGCGCAAGCCAGCACAATGGACTCTACTGGCGCTGTGTAGTACGTGTCGTATTAGTCAATATGTTCGAACGACGCTCACTAAAACTGCCGATTACGCTTGGCGTGACGATGATCGTTTTGCTAGTTTTGGTCATCGTCGGCTGGGTCCTACTGGCGGTCTTTGGTGCGCTACGGGCAGCCGAGCACGCTCCACTCTATTGGACATTGCTGAGTGTCGGCACAATTGTCCTAACGCTGATCCTGGCTGGCGTCATTGCCTACTTGGTGATGTCGATACGTGCGATCAATCTTAATCGGCGTCAGTCGAATTTCTTGGACAGTGTGACTCACGAACTAAAATCGCCAATCGCTTCCCTCAAGCTCTCGCTGCAGACGATGAATCGGCATCCGGTCAGTCCAGAGCAGGCGGCTACTTTCCACAAATTCATGCTCGAAGACCTGGAGCGTTTGGACCATCTAATAACGCATTTGCTGGCTGCCGGGCAAATGGCGAAGAAGGACACCCTGGGCGACAACAGCACGTTCGATTTGCAAACTTTGCTGCAACAGGTTGCACTCGTCGCAAGTCAGCGTTATGGAATAGACCCCGGCTGCATTCAGTCAGATACAGAAGCTTGTTGGGTGACGACGAAGATGGTAGACGTCGAGTTAATTGTGCGCAACATAGTCGACAATGCACTCAAATACGGAGGCAATCCGCCAGAGGTCGAAATATGGTTGCGTGCGAACGTCAATGGCAAGATACTCCTCAGTGTAGGAGACAATGGTCGCGGTATACCGGCAGACATGCGACGCAAGATTTTCCAGAGGTTCGTGCGACTGGGCTCCGAGTTGACGCGCGAAAAATCGGGCACCGGCTTAGGGTTGTACATCGTGCGAACGCTGGTGCGTCGGCTCGGCGGACAGATTAGCGTGCATGATTGCGAAACCGGTGTGGGCACGCAGTTTCAAATAGAGTTACCCGGGAAACTGCGGGCCGAACAGATATCGTCAACGATCAGTTGCGATCCAACGGAAACGCCCGAATCAAAGACTTCCGATGGAAATACGGAGTGAGCCGCATGACGCAGACAGTCGGCAGCAGAATACTGGTTGTAGAAGACGAAAGACACATTGCCTTTGGGATCAAATTCAATCTTGAGGCCGAAGGTTTTCACGTCCAAATAGCGGAAGACGGACAACTTGGGTTGCAAATGATCGAGAATCCTGAAAACCGCTTTGAGCTAATCATTCTCGATTTGATGTTACCCGGAATGAGCGGCTATGAAGTTTGCCGCAAGCTGCGCGCTTCTGGCAATGCCGTGCCGATTCTGATGCTGAGCGCTCGTTCGCTGGCTGAAGATCGCACGCAAGGATTCAATGCTGGAACCAATCAGTATTTGACCAAACCTTTTGATTTGGAGGAACTGATCAGTCGTGTTCGAAATCTGCTGACACTGGGCTGCACCAGGACTAAAACTGCTGCGTCCTCAGAAGGTAAACTCAGGCGATACGAGTTTGGTCAAGCGGTAATCGACTTCGAATCGTACGAAGCGATCGCCAAGAGCAAGACAGTACGTCTGACAGCACTGCAGCTGAAACTGCTGGAGTATTTCATCGAACGCGAAGGGCGGGTGGTAACGCGACAGGAACTGTTGGAAAATGTGTGGGAGCTACCGGGATATATGAACACGCGAGCTCCGGATCAATTTCTTCGCCAGTTGCGCAAGACGTTCGAGCCCGACCCCTCGCATCCGAAGCATTTCTTGACAATACGCGACGTTGGGTATCGATTCGTTTCCGATCCCAAAGCATCCGACTCACGCTCTGAGTCAGATGACAAATCCCATCAAGATGGCGAAGCCTAGGCAACCATTGAAACTTCGCGTCTCAAATTTCGGGCACACAATACGCGAGAAAATTCTTGCTTAGGACTTCTGTTTAGCCTGCATGGCTTTGGCGGAAGGCAACTTGACATTCCAGGCCAAGCCGCACAGCTCCAAGCTGCGAATGATTAGCCAGCTAAGGTCAAACTGCCACCATTTCAGACCATGTCTGGCTGAGGTTGGAAATGCATGATGGTTGTTGTGCCAGCCCTCTCCGTGTCCCAGGATCCCGAAGATCAAGTTGTTGCGGGAGTCGTCGCCTGCGTCGTAATCGCGTGAACCAAAGAGATGGCAAATGGAGTTGATGGACCAAGTAATATGGTGGGTAATGAAGATGCGAGCCAATCCGCCCCAGATCAACCCCAGCATCGCACCTGTCCAACTAAGTGTAACCAGGCCAGCGATGGCAGTCGGAACCAAAAGTGTGGCTAAAATGACTACTCCGTAGTATTTGTCCAGTAAGA
>JAGQPR010000367.1 GCA_020426625.1 Planctomycetales bacterium | reverse complement strand
TTAACGGAACCGCACACTATCGCGCTAGAGGCTGATGTGGCATCGGAATTACGATTTGTGACACTAGAAACTGGGTCACTAGAAACTGGGTCACTAGAAACTGGGTCACTAAAAACTGGCGAAACAACATGAGTAGCCAATGACTGCCCGCTTGACGTTTAGATCGCTGCTGGGCACGAGCCCGTTGCCTCAGCGAACGTTGGTGGCTCGACGGAGATCGGCTGCCAAACTAAGACTTCTCCTTTGCCGGGAATCGCGTGGTCGCCAGTAAATCGCGAGAAAGATCCTTGAGCAGAGTCGCATGGAAGTGAGATTCCAAAGCGAGTGAGGTGTTGCGCATAGACGTTGATGAAGATCGGCGCGTACTCGCAAGCGCGACGGAACGTGGGCATAACCGCAATGGGTTTACAAGAAATGATCGTGCCGCGACTCATCCAAGCTCCGGTTCGTTCTTCTGCTCCGCCCAGCAATACAATCGTTCCGCCTTTCATCTGCAGTCCGGCAAAATCGCGAGCCAGCTTGCCGATGACAATCGTGCCGCGCCGCATCCGCAAGCCAACTTCCAAACCCGCCGTGCCAGAGACAAGGATGGTGCCACCGCGCATGCCGGAAAGGCTACCACGATATCCAGCGCCGACTTGCCCGCCAGCATTCCCATGCACGCGGATCAAGCCACCGGTCATTTCGGCGCCAACCCAATCGCCAGCATCTCCAGTGACCTCAATGGTTCCCCCAGACATATGCGCTCCCAGGTGCATCCCGACGTTTCCTTCCACGTGGATCGCCCCACGCGAGAGGCTCCGGCCGATCCAACGCACTCGAGACAGGTCACCGCACAGGTGCAAAGTTTCGCTTGCTTGCCCTTCTACCTCGAAGAAATCATCCACACGGCAAGTCCGTTTGCCATGGTAGAGTTTTGCTGCGCGAATCTCGGCATGGCTGAGCTGGCGGAATATGTCTGGCGTCAAGACCTCGGCTTCCAGAGGAACCTTGGGTTGACGCTTGAGTGTCAGTCTGATCATGTCGCAACGAGCCGTTGAGGAAAGTTGAGGAAAGTTGAGGAATAAGTTGGCTGGGTTAACGTGTGAGTTAAAGTGGGGTTTTGCTAGGTTGGCCTGGAATCTCCCGCACTAGTCGTGGGACGGCATAGCCGGGTAATCGGCCGCGTAGGAATTCGATAATGGCTCGCCCGCAATCGTCCGCGACGGAAAAGTGCATGGCACCTGCTACTGGATCCAATTGGTGGAGATAGTAGGGTAACACCTGCCGGTTAATCAGTTGCACACAAAGTTCGCGTTGCTCTTCCGGCGAGTCATTGATTCCGCGAAGTAACACGGCTTGATTCATTAGCGTTGCTCCCGCCCTGCGCAGTGCGGTCAGGCCGGTGGTAACGCGATCATCAATTTCATTCGCATGATTGAAATGCAAGACGAAATAGACTGCTGAGTTCGTGTTGGCTACCCAATTCAGCATTTGGGGGTTGATTCTTTGCGGAATGACAACTGGTAAGCGAGTATGAACACGAATTCGTCGCACGTGCGGGATTCTGTCTAATTCGCTCACCAGCCAGCTCAAGCGCTCGTCGGGCAGTGTGAGTGGATCGCCTCCGCTGAGAATGATCTCCTCCAGAGAAGGGTCCGCAGCTATCAACTCCAGAGAGTTCTGCAAACCAGCCTGACTCTTGGGCACAGTTTCGTAGGGATAATGCCGACGAAAGCAGTAGCGGCAATGAACGGCACAAGCTCCAGTGGTGACCAACAACGCTCGGTGATCATATTTTTGTAGGAGCCCGTCGGCACGTTGCGCGGCCAAATCGCCAACTGGGTCAAGAAAACCGACCGACGTGTCGAATTCCTGGGGCGACGCCAAGACCTGTCGTAGCAAGGGATCGTCAGGAGTCCCTGGTTTCATTCTGGCGACGTATTCCAGTGGAACAAACACTGAAAAATCGGTGTCGTCTTTGGCGATAGCATGCTTTGTCGAGATCCCGAGTAAATCGCACAAGGCATGACCATCCCGCAGGGCTCGTTTCATGGCATTCTGCCAGGAGGTCTCAGCCGACAAAGTGCCTTCGACAGAATCCCACTTACTCGCTAAAATCATCGCGTCCACGGCATCCCCCGAATCTAGTGTCAAGAATTGGACATTCAGTTCCACATAATCCATCCGCAAAATTAGCCGCTGTGCGCTTGCATGCGGTTTTTGACAGAACCTTGCGCTAGCGCGCTAGAGGCTGATGTGTTATAGGAATTACGATTTGTGACACTAGCACGTCTATTGCGTAGCGGGTCGCCGACTTGCCAACCCATCAACTTTAGTTGCTTCCACGAGGAATAGAGAGTGGCCAGTTTCAAAACAAGTGATTTCCGCAAGGGCCTGAAGGTACAAATTGATGGCGACCCTTATTTGATGATCGAAATGAACTTTGTAAAGCCGGGTAAGGGAAATGCCCTCTACAAGTGTAAGCTTCGAAATCTCCTCAAGGGTAATATTCTTGATCGAACTTACAAAGGTGGCGACGAATTGGAAGCCGCCGATGTTGAAGAAGTATCCGTACAGTACCTGTACAAACAGGGAGAAACGTATGTGTTCATGCAGGACGATACCTTCGAGCAATACGAATTGTCCGGCGAACAAGTCGAAGATGCCTGGAAATACCTCAAGGACGGCATGAAGTGCTCGATTATGCTCTTCAACGGCAATCCGATCACGATGTCTCCTCCAATTCAAGTCCATTTGGAGGTAACCCAGTGCGAACCTGGTGCCAAAGGCGATACAGCTACCAATGTGACCAAACCAGCGATCGTCGAGACGGGTGCCGAGTTCATTGTGCCGGGCTTCATCAAAGAGGGAAATATAATCAAAGTCGATACGCGGACAGGCGAGTACGTTGAGCGTGTCAGCAACTAGCCACACTCCCAGGTAAACCAGAGTTTCATTTAGTTTCACGCACGCATCTGACGAGCATAGCCGGTCGCTGTGCCCCAGCGCGACTTGAGTGTTGGTTTCCCACATGATGTTCCTTCAGCAGACTCTGCCAAAGCCAGCTGAGAACTTGGCGCTCGATGAAGCTCTACTGGAATCTGCCGAGCAAGGCCTCTTGCAGGATGAAGTACTTAGGTGCTGGCAGGCGGATTGCGTGTTTGTCGTGCTGGGAAGAAGTGGTCGAGTCGCCGACGAAGTTTACGCATCGAAAGTCCGGGAAGATCGCATTACTTTAATACGCAGATCCAGTGGTGGTGGAACGATCTTGGCAGGACCGGGATGCATGTTCTTCTCATTAGTGCTCTCCCTGGAGTCCCACCCTGCTCTGCGCATGGTCGATTCGGCCCACCAGTGGGTACTGAGCCAGCTGGTCAATGCTCTCGCCCCGTTAACCGCTGGGCTTGCCGCTCGCGGAGCCAGCGATCTGACAGTTGAAGACTTGAAAGTAGGCGGCAACAGCATGCGCATACGCCGCAATTGGCTGCTGTACCATGGGACATTGTTGCTGAACATGGACCTGCACCAAATTCACAGCTATCTTCGGCATCCGCCGCGCGAGCCGACTTACCGCAGTGGTCGTTCCCACTTGGATTTTGTACGAAACCTGAATCAGCCCTTCGCGACCGTCGAGAAGCATTTACGCAACCAATTTAAGGCGAGCACTGTCATGCAGGGTTTTCCTCTCGCACCCATCCTGCAACTGTGCTGGGAAAAGTATGAAAATGACGAATGGACCTACCAGCGATAATATGGCTGCCGAAAAGGAATTCGACTGCATCGTCATCGGCGCCGGACACAATGGATTGATTACGGCGGCCTATTTGGCTCGGGCGGGAAAGAAGGTCTGTGTTTTGGAACGTCGCGACGTCGTTGGCGGCTGCGCGGTTACCGAAGAGGTATGGCCGGGATACAAGGTTTCGACAGCCTCCTATGTGGTCAGCTTGCTCGACCCGGAGATCATGCGTGATCTCAAACTCAAAGAACATGGCTTGCGGATTCTGCCGCGCGTTCCTTCTTCTTTTACACCCACTCGCGATGGCCGACATTTGATGTTGGGGGCCGACCCAGCACTAAATCACGAGCAAATTCGCAAATTCAGCGTGCGTGATGCAGAAGCCTATCCACAGTTTCAAAGCTTGCTGGAAAAGGTGGCGGCGCAACTTGAGCCGTTGTTGAGCAAGTCGGCGCCAGATCTGCTTCCGATGCCTGCAAATTGGCGCAGACGCACTGTCGGGCAACGATTGAAGAGCGCGACTGCAGCTTGGAGAATTCGTCAGGCCCTAGCCCAGCTCGGAAATTCACTGCCCGAAGCCCTCGAGCTGATCAGCGGCGCCGCTCGCCCTATTCTAGAGCGATGGTTTGAATCCGACGTGCTCCGAGCTACGTTGGCGACGGATGCAATCATCGGGTCCTTTTCATCGGTGTCCGCTCCAGGCACAGCCTATGTTCTATTGCATCACGTCATGGGCACGGCTGGCGGCGCCCGTGGAGTGTGGGGTTACGTAGAAGGAGGCATGGGGGCCATTGCCGAGTCAATTTGGAAGGTTTGCCAACAACTTGGAGTTACTCTTGTCCGGGAATGCGAAGTCTGCAGCATTGATGTGGCAGGTGGGAGAGTTCAATCAGTCACCGATCGTGCGGGAAAGTCCTATACTACGCGCTGCGTCGCCTCTGGCGTCGATGCAAATCTGACTTTCAATCGTTTCTTGGACCAGGGAACGCTGCCGGACGAGTTTCGTGCGGCCGTGAATCGAATCGATTATTCGAGCGCTACCGCGAAAATTAACTTGGCGTTGAACCAGCTGCCCGAGTTTCGCGGCTTGCCTGCGCATCAAGCTGGCCCCCAGCACATGGGAACGATTCACATTTGCGATTCGATGGATTGGCTGGAAAGGGCTTACGACGACGCCAAGTATGGTCGTCCCAGCGATCGACCTATTTTGGAAATAACGATACCAAGCGCTGTTGATCACACGCTGGCTCCGACGGGCAAGCACCTGATGAATATGTTTGTTCAGTACACACCGTACCGTCTCTCTGGCGGCAAGAAGTGGGACGATATCAAGGAGGGATTTGCAGATCGATGCATCGATTTGCTGGTTGAGTTTGCGCCGAACATGCGCTCGGCCATCGAACATCGCCAAGTGCTGAGCCCCGTTGACTTGGAGCGAGTTTATGGACTGACGGGCGGTAACATCTTTCAGGGGGCGATGAGTCTCAATCAGCTATTCAGCCTGCGCCCAATCCCTGGGTGGGCCGACCATCGAACACCAGTACAAGGGCTTTACTTATGCGGAGCGGCGTCGCACCCTGGTGGAGGCGTGATGGGCATTTGTGGAAGAAACGCCGCACACGCGATTTTGGCTGATCGTTAATCCGCGATTCAATGAAACCTCAAAGTGCCAGTTTTTTGGTGCGACGAACCTGGAACGGCTTCGGTCTGTGCAAACCTTGGAATCAAACCTGGGCTGTCACAGCCAAATCGAGGCTGCGACGTGGTTCTTATTTTTCGGCAGCTGGGCCGTCAATGATTATGTTCCTCTGCTCACCCTCAGGCTTGCCGCCACTTCGAATCGTTGAAAATCATACTTCGGCATATTGACCGGACAGTTCGTGCAGTTTGTCATTGCCCATGCGGTCACAAAAATCGCCAAACGATTCTCCCGACTGGCGGTGCTCCTTGAACGCCACAAACACCGGTGTAAGTGTCTTGCAGATGTCGTCAAAGTGGACGACATCCTGATAGATCGATCCCAGCCGAGTCCCCAGCAGTTGTCCGCCCAAGAAGATCGTATATTTGTCTTTCGTTTTACCGACCAGGCCAATATCGGCATTATAGGGCCTCGCGCAGCCGTTCGGGCAACCGGTCATCCGTACGGTAAACGCCTCTTTCTCCAGTCCAAGTTTCGACAACTCGATTTCCAGCCGATCCATTAGCTGTGGTAGCACGCGTTCACTTTCGGTAACCGCCAAACCACACGTCGGTAACGCAACACAGGCCATCGACCATCGGCGTACTGTCGAAATGTCCTCGGAAAGCGGGAGGCCGTGCTTACGGATGACCGCCTCTACGTTGGAGCGGTCCTCCGGATCAATATTCGTAAGAAGAATACTCTGGTGGGCTGTTAGATGGATCCCGGGTGAAAATTGGCTACAGATTTCGCGAATCGCCGCCTTCCAACGCCGATCGTCTGAGTCATACAAACGGCCATTCTCGACATTCCAACCGTAGCACAAGCGACCGTCTCCCTGATCTTGCCAACCCAAATGGTCATCAAAACCATGGACTTCGTCGTCTGTGCAATCTGCTAGTGCAGCCCCGTAGTACTCCTCCACTTTCGCGCGAAACCAATCCAAGCCCTTGTCCGCAATCAGGTATTTGAGGCGGGCAGTCTTGCGGTCGGCGCGATTGCCAAAATCTCGTTGTACTTTCACCACCGCTTCAGCCACTGCACAAGCCTCTTCCGGAGTGACGAAGGCCATTCGTTTTGCCAGGGCGGGAAAAGTCTTAGCCGCGCTAGGTGTCGTACCTAGTCCGCCTCCCACGCTGACGTTGTAGCCGATGACTTGCCCGTCTCGTATCACAGCCAAGAAGCCCAGGTCATTTGTGTAAATATCGACGCAGTTATCTTCCGGTAAGGCGACGGCAATCTTGAATTTCCTGGGCAGATAAGTCGGCCCGTAGATGGGTTCGTGCTCGGGCTCACCACCCGCTACTAGTTGTTTCTCACCCGTGGATTCGTCACGAATCCACAGCTCGTAATAGGCTTGGGTGCGCGGGGCAAGATGATCCTTCAGTGCGTCCGTCAATCGACGCATCTCTTGATGCACTGGATCATTCACCGGCGAAGGACAGCACATAACATTTCGATTGACGTCCCCACAAGCGGCCAATGTACTCAATTGAACGTCATTGATCTTCTTGATTGTGGCCCGCAAGTTTTCTTTCAATATGCCGTGCAATTGCAGCGCCTGCCGCGTCGTACACTTTAACGTTGCATTGCCTAGCGTGTCGCACAAATCCAAATGGGCGATCATCTGCTCCGAGGTCAGTCGACCACCGGGAATTCGGGTGCGAGTCATCATGCTTATTTGCTTGCTTGACTTGCCCTCGCCTTCCTTCTTGTTGCGCTGGTCGCGATTGTCCTGCTGGTAAGTTCCGTGGAATTTCAGCAGCTGAGTATTCGGCTTGGCAAAATGATCGCTATCCGAGGAAAGATCATCCAAAATCGAACCTCGCAAAAAGTCACTTTCGGACTTGATGCTCTCAACAGGGTTCAGCTTGGTTTCGTCGGCCATCTTGGTCGAATCTCCGAGGGATAGTGACCGTGCAGGTCAAGGGACTGTTTTCATAAATGCATTTTTCGTAAATGCATTTTTCTTAAATGCTGGTTGCCAAATGCTGGTTGCTAAATGCAAATGCCGCTAGCACTTCAAAACGCTAAGCGTATATCTCGCTGATAGCTAGGCATTGCGAACGGGATTTGCCCGCAAAAAAACCACTGATCAGCAGAGGCACTGAAATCGATATCCTAAGCCGTTTTGCCCTGAAAAGGTAGATCAAAAAGCCCAGCTTTCCCTTTCGCACTGTTGTCAACGGCAGCGTGCCTGGTCGAAAACTCGGCAAGAGGCGCCATTTATGACAGTTTTCGGATACCGCTTAGGAGATCTCCCGGCAAATTGCTGCCAATCTTGCTTGAGGTCAAACAGGTTTGCGGCTATCCTGCAAGCCTGATCCCGGCCTCGGCCTAGTATTGTCAGCTGCACATAGGAATCAAGAATGGGCGATCCCCTCTATCTGGAAGATCTGCATCCGGGTGATGTCTGGAGGAGCCCGGCGCGGACGATGACCGAAAATGACATTGGCTCATTTGCGTGCCTGACCGGGGATTTTGATCCATTGCACGTCGATCACGAGCATGCATCGAACACCCCCTATGGGAAACCAATCGCTCACGGTCTATTGGGCCTATCATTTATGGCGGGACTCAGCAGCACTTGTCCACGCGTAAAGACGCTGGCATTTGTCGGTATCGAGCAGTGGCAATTCCTGCGCCCGATTTATATTGGTGATACCGTTAAGGTAGAAACCAAAGTGGAATCGATCAAACCCAAGGGGCGACGTAGTGGTGAAGTGGTTTGGCTACGAAAGCTGCTCAATCAGCGTGACGAAATCGTGCAGTCAGGCAAATTGATCACACTCGTTTCCAGCCATTCGTTCCTGCCCAGAGTCCAGCCGGAAAAGGCCGGGATCCAGTCCGAGAAAGCCGGAGTCGAATTGTGATCGGCAAACTTCTATGCTGCCCTTCTTATAGCTACGAAGTAGCGGCAGATTGTAGCCCGGGGTGAGTGATGCGAGCTGCCAGCGAGCGGAACGT
>JAGQPR010000366.1 GCA_020426625.1 Planctomycetales bacterium | reverse complement strand
CATCACCACTGAAATCCAGTACTGACGAACCATCGATGGTCGGATTGGCAGCCGCGTACCCGGCAAAGTTGGTGAGGGCTAGAATGAAACCACCGATGTCCAGGTTGTTCACCACACCGTCTCCATTGGCATCTCCCTTGCGAGTAATCGTTAGCGTTCCCGCAGATACCGAGGCAATCCTAATCGCCGACGCATTTGGCCCGATGGCCTGCGTAAGTCCTGCGAAGTCCGGATTGAGCATGACGGTTTCGCCAGGCATCTTGGACGATAGATCCAGCTGCAAGTAAAGCACTACGCTGCCAGCCGACGCCGTTGCAGATGAACTGGCCGATGCGCCAAGCATATCAGCTACCGTCGCTCCGGCAGGTAGCACGGGAGTGAAGACGACTTCAGTCAAGCCCGGCGTGTTGACCGTGCCTGCGGCGGGATCTGCATCCCACATCGTGTGATCCAGCGATGAGCCGATGATAGCAGCGGTTTCTGTTCCGCCAACTGCTGCCCCACCGTCGTTAAGACCAAAAGCCAGAGACATTGCATTGACAGCGACGTCCCCCGAAACTTCCACTGAAACCCAATAGCTGGAATCAGCGGCAACAATGCGATTGTGCGTGATTACGTTAAGTTGTGCAAAGCCGCGCTGGGCCACGCAAACGAGGGCCAGGCACGTTAGTAAAGTCAGTTTATACATTATCAGGACCTTTAACATTTAGATGAATTTGAGTTTTTCAGAATGGTGTACTATGTCAACCACGCTGTCCTAGCGACGCTTCTTGCCTAGCAGAGCAAAGTAGACGTCGTAGGCGGCGGCCATCACATCTTCAGAAACTGCCGGTTCGTCCGACACTGTGGGCGTGGCGACCGGCCGACTTTCCAGCGCCTGCGCCGTCACGGCGGTGGCGGCGGATTCCGACGCAGTGCAGAATTTGCCCATAGACTCGGTTGCGAATACCAGTTCTTCAGGTTGTGAAGTATTCAGAGTCTCTTCCTCCTCGGTCGCGTTTCCGCTAACAATTGCTGGCGTGGCCAGCTCTTGCTCGGTCGATCCTTCGGAGCCCGTGTTGCCGTTTCCTGTCTGGCCAGTTGGTAAGCCATCATCACTTGATCCCATTGAACTGCTTGGGCTAGCCAGATTCAACAACACCAGCGAGCTGCCACTTGTAAACGCGGCCTGTACGATAGCCCGATCAATAGCATTAACTCGTTTGTCACGATTGACGTCGAAGTTATTGCTGACGTCAACGAGCATGAATCCGGAAAGGTTTCCACGAACTGCCGCGACATCATCCTCGTTCACTTCCGTGTTGCCAGGCAAATTGCCCGTCTCGCCAATCTGATTGCCCCAATAGTGGACATCAGGAGCGACTAAGCCAGTGTTGGCGTTTGCCAGCACGGTGACTTCCAACCACTGATTCTGAATGGCATTGTCCGGCCACTTGATGCTCACGCGAGCGGAGCCGTCGACACCCGCACCTGGCATGACGGTCACGCTACTTGGTGCCGGTGCACTTACCCAACTGGCAGGATTCTGATCGTTGCCGATTTTGAAGGTAAAGTCCGCTGCGGTTGGCGTACCTGCCAGGTTTGCTATGTCCACGACGATGGAATTGATGCCAGCGGGGTGGCTGGTGTAGTTTGCAAAGGTGGCTACTCCATCTCCAGCGCGATACGCGACTTTATCTACCGCGAGGGCTTCGTCGCCGATGAACGCCGAGTCGCTGTACATGATCCCGGTACCGGCTACGCTGACTGGCAATTCATTCAGCACCCAGTAGACCTCCAAACGAGGACGTTCGGCTTCCACCGAAAACTCGGAAGAACGGATTCCCCAGCCGTCGGTACCACTCGTCCAGGGCAAGAATGCCCAGCCCAGGTTCGCCAGAGACCCGTTAACCCAAGCCTGCACGTCAGCAGTCACATCAAAAGTGTTGAAGCCTCCCTGTACGTTTGGTGCTAAAGACGAATTGCCTGCGGCCGTGTTGAAATTCGAAGCAGCTTCAACTCCATCAGCCGAGACTCCATTGACCAGCGTGTTCCATGTGTCGGTGTCACTCCAAGGGGTCAGCATTGGAAAGAACATACCACCGTCTCCCATGGCATTGCTGCTGGTACTGGCCAACGTCAGAACTGCGGAGACGATTGTCGCGCCAGCAGGAATCTGCCCTGCAGTCGCACCTATGATGTCGTCAAACCTCAGCAAGGTTTGCGTATTTGGCGGCGGAGCATCTACGAACAATGTATCGACCGTCGATTTGTCGGTGTCCGCCTGATTGTCCCGAACTTCCGTATCGACGGCTGAAGTGTAGCCGCCAACACCCTGACGGAAGCTGGCAGCATTGGAGCCAGCTGGCAACCACTCGATTCGCAGACTGGGACGGTCAGCTGGATTTGCCGCTTCTGAGGAAGTAAAGCCCCAACCGTCCGTGCCGCCACTCCAGGGTAAGAAGGCCCAGCCGTTGTTCGCTTCACCAGCCGAATATGCTCGCAAATCTTCCAGGACACTGACGCTAGTGTAACCGGTGCCGGTGCTTCCCGACGCACCTTCGAGGCCCCATTGTGAGTCAAAGGCAACGCGGGACTCCACATCATCTGCTTGGACGCCTGAGCCAAAGGAATTCCAAGTTGCCGTTTCTGAGTCAAAGGGAGCGAGCAAACGATGCATCTGAGCCCCGTCACCACTATTGTTCGTGTCCAACGTCAGGGTAGCCGAGGTAATGATCGAACCCAATGGGATCTGCCCAGGGCCAGCACCAAAAATATCTTCAAACCTAAGCAACACGTGTGTCTCGTTTGTGCCACCTGCGTCTGGCCAGTCAACCAGCAGTCCGTCGGAGGCTACGCGGCCAGTGGGCTGTGGTGTGTCCGGAGTAATCTGTGACAGCTCGATGTCCGCAGCGCTTGCATAGACACCAAAGCCACTATCCACATTCTGTTGTAGCTCGCGTACGCGAATCAACCCAATCAGCAGATCCTTGGTCGCCGCTCCTGCTGAACGACCGTTTGCATCGACCAGATTTGCCGAAACAGTGCGCGTTCCAACGGAAACTGCCGCATCGCTGTTTGAAAAACTGACTGCGCGGGCGACGGCTTGAACTCCGTCAACGGTAGCCGCCGAATTGAACGTCAATACAAGTGGTGTCCCGTTGCTTCCGCCGCTCCAAGTGCCGATGACGATTCCGCCGTATGTCATGTCGGACCCACTGGTACCCACTTGGCCAGGTCCAGTCCCTTCGTTGCGAAGGGTGAGTTGGTCGGATGCCAAAGTGCCAGCCGTTATGGCCACCGTCAGAACTGACGTGTTCAAGTAGGCTTCAGGCGTGTTCAAGTCCTGTAGGACCAGTTCGCTATCAAAACCAATCGGCGCATCACCGACAGCATAGTACGTTTCACCGGGCGATGTGACTAACGCCACCGGCTGACCTACGCCAGCGATATTCAGTGTGACGGTGGCTGAGCTGGTTGCCCCAAATGCGTCGGTCAACGTGTAGCTGAAGGAATCCATCGCTGTGTCACCATCGTACAAGGCGTCCACCGTGCTACCTGGTGTATACAAGATGGTGCCATCCGGATTGATGCTCAAAGTCGAACCCAATGCGCTCGCCGCGTCGACCGACTGAATCGAAAGAAGATCCATCAACGGGCGGTTAACCGGCTGGGTTGCATTGTCGAACGGAATAAAGGCGAAGGTAAATGGTTGATCCTGGCGTCCTAGTCCCGGCATGTCGTGTGAACGAATCAAGAAGCTGCCTGCTCCATCGTCTTGATAACTCAACGCATTATCTTCGATCTCCGTATTATCTTGATTGGTCAGCAGCAGCACGCCGCTGGTTGGCGACTGTCCGGGGATCGTTAGTTTCCACTCATTGCCGCCACCGACTACCGCTTGCTTCTCGAGAGTGAATTCGCCAATTCCCAAACTCAAAGAATTGGGAGCACTCGCAGCTGCGTCAACGGCGCCTGCTACCAAGTTCTGCGCATTGCGAGGAATAAACAAGAAGGAAAACCCGCCATCTTCGCCGTCGGCAAAATCTTGAGTGTTATCGCGCACGGCGACTTGATAGGTACTTGTCCCGGGCACTGCACGCGTGGAAATGACGTTATCCGCATTCTCATTGCCTATCACAATCAGAAACCCGTCAGTGGTAGCGTCGGCAACGCCAGGAATAGTCACTGTATAGCGGCCCGCACTGTCACGAACTACGTCGCTGGCCAACACACCACTACCTGCCAGCAATCCGCCCAGGCCGTCAACGTGACCGCCAATCCAGCCATCGGCAAAGCGGAAGTAGCTAACACCGACGTTGGCGTTGGCAGCCGCATCGGCACCAAACTGTCCAACAGCCAGCGACGTTCCACCACTGCCATTCTCATAAGCCTGAACGAAACGGAAATTGGTGTTGGCTCCATCGAAGTTCTGGCGGATGCTGGCGACGACAACTCCATTGCTGCGCGTGATCGGATTGCCATTGTCTAGAATTTCGACTTGGCCTTGCCCCGTGGTTCCCAAGGTGATCTGGCTGGGAGCAACTCCGGTCTGGGCCACGCTCCACGTACTCGTGGCATCCACCACTTCTAGGTTAGCAGAGACGATGCCTGCTGGCGTACCGAATATCGCTTGGTAGTCCGGATCGACGTCGTTGCCCAGCACTGTTAGCAGACCACCTTGCAGACTGCTCTCGCTCCGATTAATCGTGTCGTTAAAGGCAGTTGGCAGTTGATTTTCACCGGTGACTGTGACTGTCACCGTTCCGGTGGATGTCCGCGGTGGTGTGCGGGCATCGGACAAAGTGTAAGTGAATGTGTCCTGAATCGATTGGCCGGGCCCCAAATTTTGGATCTGGCTTCCACCTGTACTCGGATCGTAATGGAGCGTGCCGTCGCCATTGATAGTTACGCTCGCCCCGAGAGCGCTGGTGGCTGACACGCTGGTGATACTCAGATCCAAGCCAGCCAATCTTTCCATCGGCTGGGCGAAGGGTAGGAACATGAAGTAGACCGTCTCGCCTGTACCGCCGTATGTGCCTGAATTGCGGGACTCGATGAAGAAGTCGTTGCCGTTCGGAACGGCGAATACAGCCTTGGGAGCCGGAACTTGGATGAGGTTTCCAGCAACAGTGACGTCCGCACTCTCGGCGACAATGGCAATCATCGCTCCGTCGTTGGGAGTGTAGTTTGGAACGCTAACGTTGAAGCCAGCGCCGCTGTTTACGGCAGTCACTCCACCGTACTGCTTATTGAAAATAAATCCACCGCCACCTCCCGAAGAGTAATGGCCACCGATTAAACCAGGTGTTGTACCTGGCACGTACACGAAACTCCAAGAGTCGTCTTCGCCGCTCCAGTCGCCAATCGACGCATCGAGGTCGCTGTCGATCTGGGCTACTTCCCAGCCTCCAAACACCTTCGGATTGACCGACATGATGTTGTCATCATTGCTGCCGCTCATGACGAACATCATGCCATTGTCAAAAAACGCACCCTGAGGATTCATGCCCGGAACCGAGATTTCCCACAGACCCGTGCCCAGCTTGGTAATATTTGACTGCGTTACACCTACGCCGCCCAGCAGTGTGCCATCAGCTGATACATGCCCGCTGATCCAGCCTTCGGCAAAGGGGAAGAAGCCAGCTCCCAGCGGTGAATTTCGCTCGCCGCCACCGATACCGGTGTCTGTGGCGAAACCGTAAGAGCCGAAGGCATCGTAAGTGTTCACTGTTTGGAAGGGCGACGTGTTGTCGCGCACCGTTCCCAACAAGACGCCGTCGGCCAGCGACAAGTCCTGGCTGTTTCTGCCGACGGCCACGTCACCCAGATTCGGTGCGCTCTGGATGGTCAGTTCATTCGGTGTGGCGCTAGAGCCCAAGACGGACCAAACGGTATCGCCATTTCCAGTAGCCGCGGCGTTTCCATCAATGTTGGCGGCTGCTACCGAGAACTCAGTTGTTTCTGGATGAAAATCGTTCGCGATGGCAGCGATATCGATTGGCATCACTTTGTCCGTCGAAGTCATATCTTCCACTGCTCGTGGTGGATCGTCTTGCCCGAGTACCGAAGCTCCCACCGTAATTGACGCACTGGCACCAAAGTTGTCGGTCGCGGTTACAGTGAAGAAGGTCACACCGAACTTATCCGGTGCAGGCCCAAGCGTTAAAGTGGAGCCATTGATCGCCCCTTGCAATACACCGCCCAAGCCGGGATCAAGCGTGTAGGTCAGTACATCACCCATATCAACGTCGCTGAACAGAGGGGCCAAGTCAAAGTTGCGAGAGGCCTCGTCTTCATTGAAGTTCTGTGTTGGAATCGTGCCGATCGCCTCTGGGCTATCGTTGGCTCCAACCCAATTCACCGTGACGGTAGCGGTGGCGGAATTGGGAATCGTTTCTGTGTCCGCAGCGGTATAAACGAAAGTATCAACCGCCGTCTGGCCTTCACCCAAGGCACGAATCGCGTCTCCCGCGTCGTAGTTCACAGTACCGTCGGCGTTCACAGACAAAGGAATCATCAACGTACTCATGCCGCTCGCTGGCGCGCCCGATGTTCCCAGAGCAGATATCGACAGCGGCGAAGCCGTATTCAGTGTGTTTTCAAACGGAACGAAGAAAGCCATAAAGTCGTCATTCATGGGATTCGTCGTATTGCCTTCAATTTGACGAATCAAGAAATCATCGCCGCTGGCTTCGTACGAAAAGTAGACGTTTCCGGGAGTACCTCGCCCGACATCATTGGTTTCCAGAATGAGCATACCATCTGCGGGAGAATGACCAGGGATACTCATTCTCCAAAAGCCATCCGACTCGCGCTGGATATTGAAATCACCCACCGCACTATAGAGCGGGTTTGCTACGCTAGATTCTGCGTTTACATGACCGCCGATCAAGCCTTGTGCACTGCGCGGAATGTACAACAGATTGAATGCACCATCCTCTCCGCCTGCAAAATTTGCTGAGTTGTCGCGATGAGCCAGCAACCATTTGTCGCCGCCCAGGGGCATAGTGTGCGAATAATTGTCGCTGTTCTGGGCGCTGATGGCGAACAAGTAGCCGTCAGAGAATGAATCGGCTACACCAGAAACTGTGACTTCGTATCGACCAGTGCCGACCTGAGAGACAGTGATACCTGACGCACCGGGAACAAAATTAGCTCCGCCCGTTGCATTGAACGAACCACCACGCCAACCCGACGCATAAGGAAATAGAGCGCCTGCAATGCGAGCCATACTCTCGCCATCATTCTGAGGCGCCGCTACCGTCGATAGCCAAGCGTTGCCCGTCCCCTCGGTGTTATACGATAGGATTGACAGGTTGACCGAGCTGCCAGCAGACGTGGGAACGATATTCTCGCGGATCGAAGCTAGTACGATACCCTCATCGCGAAACATTTCCACGTCATCGGACGTGTCAATTGTTCCGCCAATGTCTAACCACAAATCAACGTCGCCAAAATTGCTTTGCGGCGGCTCCTCCACCAAAGCTCGCGGAATCAAACTTCGCTGAGGAGTAGTGCCATCCGCACGCAAGGGAAC
The DNA here is from genome assembly GCA_020426625.1 of Planctomycetales bacterium. GTDB lineage: Bacteria > Planctomycetota > Planctomycetia > Pirellulales > Pirellulaceae > Aureliella. The sequence continues at coordinate 851 of JAGQPR010000366.1, read as the reverse complement.
AAACCAATCCGCCAGATTCCCAGCCTTGTCGACTGTGGCCGGATCGTAGTCAAAGTTGACACTCGACACGGTCTGCACTTCCATGCCATCGGTATCGTTGCTCAGCACGTTCAGCGCGCTGCTTTGCGAAAGATTGAAAGTGTCATCCAAGACATTGGCCGCTAGTAGCATGCGCTGATCGAGCGTTTCCAGTCTCAATGTGCGGCGCAATTCCCTTCGAAAAAGTGCTCGTGTCTGTGTATTACCGTTGTTGCTTGATCTGCGGAGAAACATCTAAAGCTCCAAGCGAGTTGGTTAGCGAAGGAATCAACAGTTCAATGAAGACTTTTCACTGAAACTTGGAAAACTCACAATCGATGTTCGCCAGGTGCAAGCGGCGAGCAAGTTTCGAAAGATGACTTTCCGATCGCGAAATTTAACCGCGAATCCCAACCGCTCAACCGACCTTCCCTTAACTAAACTGCCACGGTCAGTGCTTGCCGCGCGGACAATCTCCACTTGTCGCCGCCGTAAATCTCAACGGCTAAGTAGTTTATGAGGAGAGGTGGCGACTCGATGCGGTTTGTATTCCAGTCGCCATCTACTGCAAGATTTAACGCTACGCTAACGAGTCCTTAACAGGCCAGGAGCGCGCGGCCGCGATAACTCCCGCCAATTAACCTAGCTTGACGGCATTCGCCGCAACCGAACAAAAACGACCACATGTATTCATTTGGGAATTTTCCCATTCGAGCAGCTTGCCTGAACAATCCGTTACTCGCGAGAATTTGCCGTTACGTTGACGTCAAACCCCAAGTTCAGCGGTTCGGCCCCCGGCGTTTCTTCGGGACCAAAATGCCCTTTGCCCACAT
>JAGQPR010000365.1:3164-8404 GCA_020426625.1 Planctomycetales bacterium | reverse complement strand
CTGGTCTTTCGCAACGTAACTACCAAACTCACGGTCAACCAATTGTACGACAATCCTGCGGCTCGCGACCTTGCGCGGACGTTGACCAACGAGACGACGCTCAACGATCCCATCTTGCCCACCAGCGGTACGTTGGGATTTGAACTATTGAATGACGCAGCGAACTATGCTGCCGGCGCGTTGGCAACTTCGCCTTATGCAAGGTCAGTATGGCTGATGTGCATGACTTGCGAAGATCGCGTGGCGGTTCGCAGACGTTGCATTCGGTGCTTCTTAGTTCGGCGGCAGGATCTAGAACGTTTTGCAGATTGGGAGTGGATCAAGTCACACATCTATCTAGAAAAGCCTTGGCATTGGTTTAGAGTCGTCGCTCTGCACCGAATTGCCGGAGTTGCGGCAAAGGAAGATGCTCGCTTTCGGAGAATAGAGGACGACCAGAGTATGCCTTTGGTCGACGATCAATCGCAGCATCGTCGCTTGGTCAAGCTGTCACTTGGGCTCCCTGAAAATGAGCTGGCCGTTGCCGACCCGTACCGTGTGGATTGGTCGCAACACGCGGAAAAGCTTGCCGAATGGAGAATTCAACTCTCCTGAAGAGGATGTTGTCAGCTCAATTACTAGGAATCACGATCGAGGGATCAAGGCGTTTGGCTGCCGAAAAATGTTTCTTTGCTGCAGATGAATTGCCTTGCTTTTGTTCCAAGACGCCGCGAGTTAGCTGGACCATCGCTTCGTCGGGTGCTCCCATCAGTGCCTGCTCGATATCCGCGGCGGCTTTCTCAAAGTCGCCCTGATGCGCATAACAACGAGCCCGAACCAAAAGAGCCTGAGCAGCTTGATCCGCATCGAGACCTCCAGCCAAAGCAGATTCGATCTTGCTCAAGGCCCCGCCAGCATCGCCATCAGCCAGCAGCTGCCCGGCTTCGTTCAGAGCATCCTGCGCTACTGCAACTGTCTGCGACGACATTTGACGGCTGCAACCGGCAAGGCAAACTGACAGACACAATCCGGCGGACGCAGCTAACACAAACCAATTGTTCACAAATAACATCGCCAATCTCTAGCTGGTTGGAGCGTATCCGACGGCATGTTGGACTCGCCGACGCATCGCAAAACAGCGAGTTGTTGCGAGGCGAGCCCACCTTCAACAATATACCTATCGATTATTCAATCGATGCAACTTCTCCGCCGTTACGAGTACCCAGCGAACGCCAGGTGAGCAAGTCAATTGAGCTGCTGGTGAAATGCACCGAGCCATCGCCCATAGATACGTTGACACCTCCCGTGTGCGAACTGCGGGCGGCAATAATTGCATGCTCACCCGGCGCATCGGGGATAGCGCTCCAGGTGCCGCAATCGTACCCCTGCCAGTTCGGCGGAGCGACGTGGTTGTACATTGTGCTGGAGTAGAAACCAAATGGCCAGCCATTTGAAAAATCGCTTCCGTCCAACCACCTGCCAGCAGAATTAAAGTGGAACGAGGATGGCCCTGGATTGGCCAGGCAGTTCTGCATCACGAAGTCGGGGTCCAGCAATCCCTGAGTTCTACCGGGCATGGTGATTACGTCATACCGATTGTCCGGATTGCTGTTGGCCAGGTTAGCCCCGCTTCCCTTATTGCGTTCCGAGAAGAACACCGTGTTGCTCAGCCCGTCCGAGATCGCACCAATCTTTAAGCCACTGTCGATCGAAAATGCGCCGTTGCCCTTGCAGCTTAGATTTCCTAGCACTGCACTCATATCGTTGTTATTCGAAGAATCTCGCGCACCAGCAAATGGAGTCGATCCGCCGAAGTTATAGCGATAGTTGTTTTCGCTAATGATTCGCCCCGTATTCGGATCCGATGGGCAAATGAACAGGCTCGCCGCGTTGGCATAAGCCTGGTAATTCACATTATCTGGCACCCCGTTGGCAGTCATGCGAACGGCTGAAGGAGCACTGAAGTTGATCAGGCTGTATATGTTGTTTTGCTCCATGAACGGCAGGATAAAAACATGGACGGAGCGAAAGCCTGTCCAGTCGGTGCTGCCCGGCCCTTGAATCACACTGTTGTAGTTCGTGTAACTCGTACGCGGAGCCCCTGCTCTGACCCAGTCTGGCGATAAGCGTCCTGGAGGAAATCGGCGATGAGCTGACTCGTAGTTAAAGACTGCCAAGCCCATTTGCTTGAGATTGTTTGAGCACTGCATGCGTCGAGCCGCTTCGCGAGCAGCCTGGACGGCGGGAAGAAGCAAACCTACCAAAATGCCGATGATGGCGATAACCACCAGCAATTCAACCAGAGTGAATCCGCACTTACGGAGAGAACGTGACATTGTGCACGAATGCCTTATGAAAACGAAAACTTACACAACAGGGGCTTGACGAATTATTGCCCGAAACTTCCGAACAAGTCTAACAGCGTACCGAACAATGCGCCACAATCAAGCAACGATTCTTCAGCTATGCGAGTTGCAAACAGGGAAAATTCGCCCAACCGGCAATGAATCGAAGTTGGTCGCCCTTCGGTCCCATTTAGGGTGAAAGTTGGTCCCCGAAAAATTCATCAAATCTTCACGATGTCTGCATATGCGAGGTATTGATTGTCTTGTTGGGCTGTCCCGGAGGTCATTTCCAAGTTGGCTAGCATCTTGCCAGGGAACTGAGAAAAAATAATTTGGGTGTTTACTGTGCTTGAAATAGATCATTCAAACGTAGGACTACAATCTGCCGCTACTCCGTAGCTGGCCCAACTCTGGCAGCAAAACAGCCCCGAAATAGCTCAGGTAGTGCAATTCCACTTGGCAGGTTCGACAAACCCCAATGCTGTACCCAGCTGCTGCAACTATGGGACATTGAGGCAAAGGCAGAGAGTCAGGCTTTAAGGACCGGGGGGGAAATGAGATAGCAAATTATTTTTGTCCCTCACCTCGGTCCTCGCCCATGCTTTTTGCTGCGCGGCATGGGAGAGGCAGATGAAAAATGCCCAAGTTATTTTTCCCCGGTCTCAGAATAAGCACGCTTCCATCAACAACCATCAGCGTTACGATTACTTGACCGCTTTTCAAACGCAGCGCATACGGATGCACGCAAACTGGCCATTCATCAAAGTGCTTTCTCCGCAGTTGCACATTGACGTATATTCCCAACGCGTTTTCGCAAGAGCACCAACTAGGTACCAAGCACATGACAGTAGAAAAAGTTGCTTCGATATTGCTTGTCTTGACCATGCAGGCTGCCGCATGGCCACAGACTTCGTCCTTTCCTCCGCAGGAAAATCAGCTGCAGCTTGTCCATGATGATGCGCAGCGAGAAATCCTGCCTACTAAGGCCAACGAAAGTCTACGGATTGCCACTTTCAACGTTTCTCTCAACCGCCGCAATGCCGGCCAACTGTCCATGGATTTGGCCAGGGGGAATGCCCAGATTTCAGCGCTGGCGCGAGTCATACGATTAGTACAGCCGGACATCTTGCTTCTGAACGAAATCGACTACGATGCGGCGGCGGACAATGCCGGCAAGTTCCAGGAACGCTACTTGAATTCTCCAGAAAACGATGAATTTCTTAGCGGCCCTTGGAACATGCCCTTTCAGTATTCTGCTTCTGTAAACACAGGCGTTCCCAGTGGACTGGATTTGAATGTCAATGGACGGACGGGCGAGCCAGATGACGCCTGGGGATACGGAGCTTTCCCAGGGCAGTACGGCATGGCTATTCTCAGCCGTTTCCCCATCGAACAGGAAGCAGCGCGCACTTTTCAGCACTTGCTGTGGTCATCGATGCCCAGCGCCAGTTTGCCAAAGGCGCCGGACCAGGAAGAGCCTTTTTACGATATGGCCACTTGGAAACAGTTGCGACTGTCTTCCAAGAGTTTCTGGGACGTACCGATTCTAACGCCGCAAGGGACGATTCATGTATTGGCGAGCCATCCCACACCACCAGCTTTTGACGGCCCAGAAGATCGCAACGGTTGTCGCAATCACGATGAGATCAAGCTGATTAGTGACTACATACACTCGGCAGACTATCTGCGCGATGATCAGGGCCGACCGGGTGGACTCGAGGAGAGTGCTCATTTCGTGGTGCTAGGCGACCTAAATAGTGATCCAAACGATGGGGGAAGCCGAACCTCCGCGATAACTGCACTGTTGAAGGATTCTCGCATTGCCCAGGTAGCGGCCCCGAGAAGTGTCGGTGGCAAGATGGCAGCAGAACGACAGGGTGAAGCCAACCAACAGCATGCGGGGCCGCCAGAAGAGGATACTGCGGATTTCAATGATCGCAGTGTGGGGAACCTGCGAGCAGACTACGCGCTGGCCAGCAGCAACTGCAAGGTGATCCAAAGTGGCGTATTCTGGCCAGCTTTGGAATCTGTTGCACCTGAGCAGCGAACAGCCCTGCTTGAATCATTGCGAGCTTCAGATCACCACCTGGTTTGGATCGACGTGCAGTTGCACAACGGCAAGTCTACTAGCTCGAATGATTGATTCTCGTACGCACGACCATGAGCTAACCGCCGAGAATTCGCTTCCACCAAGGTTTTTCTGGGGGTAAGGGGACAGGGCGAAAAGTTTCCATGGGTTGCGTAGCGTACACGCTACCTTGAGGTCGTACGGCGGGCGCGTGCCGTTCGCTCTCTTGAGTAAATTCAACTTGCAGCATCAAGGCACCAATCTGCACGACCTGTCCAGGCATCAAGATCGCAGTTTGGATCTTGCGATCGTTGACATATGTGCCATTCATGGAGCCAAGATCTTTGACCGTCAGGGCCCCTTCACTATTCAATGTGAATTGGCAATGTTTGCGGCTGATCGAATCATGTTCGACGCAGACGTCCGCACTGGGATCCCGCCCAATTACTGTTGGAGGGTTGAAGACCCAAACCCGGGTTGAAAGTCCATCCACGTGGTTTTGCAGAACCAGTTTGTATTGCATCGAGTATGCCTGTGAAGAAGATGAGGAGTGCGAGGCAGTAGAATCATTACCCTATTTCAGAGTGGCCTTCGGCAATTTTGAGAGGATAGCTCTGTAGAGGTTCGCCAACAGACAATTCTGGCCAAATCGTTAGAGTGCAGTCTGGCCGCAAAAAGCGTTCTTGAGCGATTAGTGATTTCCACATCTATTCTACGCGATTGGTATGCAAGTAGATAAGTGAATGGCGCTGGCGGAAAAGGTGATTTTTGAACGAACTTGCGCGGAGCAATCATCAAAAGCGAACTGGAACTAGCGTCAATCTTGCTTGAGGTCGGTATTGGTGTTT
>JAGQPR010000365.1:0-3066 GCA_020426625.1 Planctomycetales bacterium | reverse complement strand
TGGTTGTCGATCGAGCTAAAGCAGGTTGTTTTTTCAAAGATTCTGTTTTTCTGGTGTAAGGATTGCAATTCTTAAGAGAGAATGCCTTTCAGTGACAGCATCTCCGCCCTTTGGAGACACAGATGGCAGAATTTCCGGACACTCGCATTAGCTTGATCATTCGCTTGGGAGAGGCCAGCGACGTGCAAGCCTGGCAGGAATTTGCGGAAATCTACGCACCTGCCTTGCTCGGATTGGCCCGTCGTCGAGGACTGCAACCCGCCGACGCGGAAGACGTCACACAAGAAATCCTGTTTGGCGTCGCTCGTGCCGTCCAGCGATTCCAACCCGACCAGAATCGAGCCATGTTTCGCACTTGGCTCAGTCGGATCGCCCACAATTTAATCCACGACTTCTGCGAGGGACGCCGTCGGCGACCGGCAGCGCACGCGATTTCCGATAGTTGGCTTGAAAAGGCAACGCAAGCGGGCGAATCAGCGAGCCACGATGACTTCGATGAAGAGTTGCGGGCCTCCATTCTGCGGCTCGCAGCCAAGCGAGTTCAAGAAAGAGTCGCCCCGAAAACGTGGAACGCATTCGAACAAACGGCTATTCAGAATCGCACCGCTGAGTGGGTTTCTCAAGAGTTCGGCATGACGGTTGGGAGCGTTTATGTCGCCCGCTGTCGCGTGATGAGCATGCTTCGCAACGACGTCCAGCAGTTGCTTGCCGATTGCCAAGTCACGCCGGCCGACTCCAACGCGGAGGAGGGACTCCAGTGATTCTGCCACTATCCAAAACAAAGTCGAATTGCCCCTCTCCCGAAGAACTGTCGCTTTGCCTGCGTGCGACTGCGGTCGTTGACGACGTTGTGCAGCAGCACATCGGCGATTGTCAAACTTGTCAGGCAACCTTGCAAGCGATCGCTGCGGATGCCACTTGGTGGGATGAAGTGGAAACGACCCTATACACTGCACCCGATCCGGCAGCCGAACGCATCGCGCATTCCATTTGTGCACTTTCGGGATATCAAAACGCCGACCCAGCTGACCAAGAGCTGACCGCGCATGAGCTAAGCCAGCTGAGGACACATCTTCAGCCACCCAGCCATCCAGAATTGTTAGGCCGGATTGGGCGTTACGAGCTGGAACAGCTGGTGGGACGCGGCGGTATGGGGCTAGTATTCCGCGGGCATGACACGGATTTGCACCGCGTGGTGGCGATCAAGACGATCGCGTCCCACCTCAACCCTCGTGGAGCTGCGCGGGAACGGTTCGTTCGGGAAGCGCGAGCCAGCGCATCGCTCACCCATCCTCACATTGTTGCCGTGTATGACGTGATCACCGATAGCCAATTGCCCGCGATCGTCATGCAATACATTCCAGGGCAAACTCTGGAACAGTGGCTAAAGGAACAGGGCCCAATGCCCTGGCCAACCGTACTGCAATTGGGCATCCAGTTGGCAGACGCGCTAAACGCCGCCCATGAGAGCGGCCTGATTCATCGCGACATCAAACCTGGCAATGTCATGCTGGAAGCTGGCTGCCTACGAGCGCTGATAGCCGATTTTGGTTTGGTGCGGGCCTTGGATGAAGCTAGTTTGACACATACGGGCGCCCTGGCCGGGACGCCAGATTTCATGTCACCCGAACAGGCTCGCGGGCAAGTTTTGGATCAGCGCAGCGATTTGTTCTCATTGGGTGCCGTGCTTTATACGATGCTGACCGGATGCCCTCCATTTCATGCCCCACAACCCATGGCGGTATTGAATCGCATTTGCCACCAGCGCCATCAATCGGTTGCGGTGGTGTGTAGTGATGTACCCATGCAGGTTTCGCGAGTTGTCGACAAGCTGCTGCAGAAACAACCTCGAAAACGTTATGCATCAGCTGCTGAAGTTCGCGACATGCTGCAACAACTGAGTCGTTCTTCTATTCACCTGCAAACGAGACGTCCCATGCAGCTCTATAAGTTTGTTGGCTTGGCGGCTGCCGTCTTGGCAGTAGCATTGCTTTATCCATTCGCTTCGATGCTGGGGCAGTCGCTGGGGATACCGTCTGGACAATCGAATTCAGGTTACTCTTTGCCTGGTGAATCAGGCCCACCGGATCCAGCGGCGAGATTGTTGCGAACTCAGAGAATTGCTGATCGATTCGTCGATCTTGACCGTCTGTCGCAGCAATTGCAAGGCATCGAAGTCGCAGTTACAGAACTAGAGCATGCACCGGCGATAGCTGCGGCAGAATTAGCTGATCGTGGCTCCGTGCAGTACTCGATTTCCAGCGAGCTGCAGTGGCTGCAGTCTGAAGTCAGTCGACTTGAAATGGAATTCAACCAATAGTTGCGGTGCTGGAACGTGTGTGTCCGCACCTTTTCCATGTCCGCACCTTTTCCAACCACTTTTCTTGAAGGAGATCTTGTCATGCCAAAAATATTCCACGCCATGCGAGCATTGGGGCTTGTGCTTGCGCTGGCACCTGCAATCTGGCTCATTGGCCCGGGCAATAGGTCCTCTGCTCAAAATCCCGACGCGGTAGCTGGAGATCCGCAACAACAGACTGAGAATCAGCCAGCCGCCGGCGCGGCCGCCGGGGGTGCTGGCTTGGACAGAAGCTATGGAGAATATGGCGCTGGCCCGGGCTTAGGAGGTGGCGAAGACTACGGTGGTGAAGCGGGCGCTGGAGGTTACGGCTACGGAGGAGGTGATGGTGGTTATGGTGGAGGTGGTGGTTTGGGTGCCGGTTATGGAGCAGGTGGATACGGATCCGGCTACGGAGGTGAAGGGGGATATGGAGGAGGAGGCTATGGGGCAGCAGGCATGTATGGTGGCGAATCGTACCTTAGTCCCCCGCTGACTTTCGTTCTTCGTACTGGAACCACTGACACTGGACTGCAACAGATGAAGCGGCTTGTTGCCTCGCGTGTCTTAGGCTTCCGCTATCGGGTTGGATCGATGAAACCGACTAAGATCCAACTCATTTCCGGCGGATACGGCGGAGGCATTTCCGGCGGCTACGGCGGAGGCATGTCCGGTGGTGGCTACGGCGGAGGCATGTCCGGTGGTGGCTACGGCGGTGAGGGCGCCAG
>JAGQPR010000364.1:6782-8414 GCA_020426625.1 Planctomycetales bacterium | reverse complement strand
ATTGGTTCCGTTTCACCGGCAATCGAGAACGAAGCCAACCTGATATTCTCGGCAGCAGTTTCCTCCCAGCCAGCAGGAACTGAATACAACAAGTTCTTAACACCATCCTGCACCTGCGGCTGCGCTGTCGCCGGTGGCGTCTGTATAGCTCGATTCATGAACGGAGCTCCCCCCATCGAGCCAGAGCCGGTGCCCCGCAAGTCAACAAAGTAAGCCACATCACTCCCCTCGTTTAGCGTCGACAACTCCGTCAGACCGGGCTCCATCAAATCCCAAGGTTGCTCCGCCAAGGCTAGCTGTTTTCGCCAACGATTCACATTATCTTCGACCCAGCCTGTCCAGCTTTCTCCTTGAGTTGCAAACGTAGTTACAGTCGCCTCCAAGTCAGAGTCAGCCGGTTTCAGCTTGGCATAAGTGATTCCCTGTACGATCTCCTGCGACCAACCGTCTGGCAATTTCCAAGTGGCTTGGCCAGCGCCTGAAAAAGTAACTGACAAGATGACGTCGCGGAACGCAGTTTCAACTCCCCCAATTTGCGAAGGTTCTCCAACCAGTTTGAAAAACCAGGTCATGCCCTCATGGGGCACTATGGCCCCAAGCATGCGTTGCTCTTTGGCAACCGTAACCTTGGCAGGCGTTTGGCCGCGTCGCGAATCTTCTTTCGCTACGCGGTAGACCCGTATCTGCTCCGGCTGGGAACAGCCTGCAACGAGGAAACAAAACAGAGCCAAACAAGCGGGGCTTGCCCACCGAATGGTCCGTATTCTTGATTGAGTTTTAGGCAGCATTCGTCCGGAGGCTATCGGTGGGAAGATAATTCGAGACTTGGTCCATCAAGCTCTATTTTAAGCGGCTTTGGCTGATCCGGGCATCGGGCATAGCACGCCAAGCATTACACAGGCAGCTTAATCGAGCAGATTCGCTTGTGTGTAAGGTACGCTGGATCAATAAATGTCCCCTTTCGCTCCGAGAAAGCAGCGATTTTCCCGCACCCTTCGCAGGGAGCGAAAGGCGACTATTGGACACTAATTGATCGAACGTTTCCAAGCGATGGTGCGGACTGCTCAGGCGGGAGGCTGTACACGGTTTTAGCGAACTGCTTGGGCCAAAAGTCTCACGAATCTGCGTGACGCCACAGAAATTTGCATTCAAGTCAAGCTGGCGACTTCCCAAATCTAGCGTGGTTCCCAGCGTAGCCCACTCTCATCGACATAAGGTGAAACATTGGTTGCTTCCGTTCTCCAAGCTTGAGAGGCGTAGCCGCTGGAGCTAGTCCCCTTAGACGAAGGCAGGCTATTCAGTCGCGACAGCCGCCCATTGTCTGCCTGGAAATTCCTGGCCAGCTGCTTTTCCGTCTCAGCAATGCGATCTTCCAACAACTGGTTGGCCCGCGTTAATTCCGCGTTTCGATCTCGCTGCGCGCGAAACTCGCGCACAAGTTGATCGTTCTCGCTTTGCAGTTGTTTAGCCAGTTTGCCGTTGCCAAACGAATTGCAACCCAGGGCGGTGGTCAATAAGCAAAGCCAGAACCAGCATGCTATTCGCGAGCTGGTCGCGCGAATGCATGGCACTAACGACTCATTCCGTCGATTGCGGAACGCCGCATCAGACAATTGCCTAGAGTCGAGGTGG
>JAGQPR010000364.1:0-6682 GCA_020426625.1 Planctomycetales bacterium | reverse complement strand
CGCGAATGCATGGCACTAACGACTCTTTCCGTCGATTGCGGAACGCCGCATCAGACAATTGCCTAGAGTCGAGGTGGATTGAAGGAGATTGCTTGGAATTCACGCGCGGCCTCCATCCCTGCGAAATACCAGGTTCTCACAGCAACTTGCTGCGAGCTTGCACGCTAGCAAGATCTTGGCGACAAGGCGAGACGAATTTGCGTGACTGCCAGCTGATTGAACCTAAGAAATCTCGTCGGTGGCATGCGCTCAGCCCTGAACCAAGCGAACAATGGCAATCCCATTACCAACAACGAACGAACGTAAATTTGCTAGCAACATCGCAACGATCAGATTGATGTCCATAAAGCTCGCGAGTAAGTAATTCTCGCTGTCGCATTAGCCTCAGCGAGCGTCACGGCGACTAACAATCTTACTTGCCCAGTACGCTGACCAGCATTTCGGTGAATCCACTTGTCAACGAACTATCGTTGCCCGACCAGGCCCACAAGTTGCGAACGATGTCACTAACCAGAATGCCAGACAAAGACATCAGCAGCAGCACTCCCAGCAGTAGCACTACTTCCCAGGTCTTGTAGGGAACTTCTGGTACAGCCATCGAAACGGCGGCGGCGCCTGCCGGAGCCATCTCGCCAAATCCCCCGTCGTCGAAGCCACCTGCCGAGTCGACGTCAGACAGGTCGTCGAAGCCACCTGCGTCTGGAAGAGCAACAGCAGCATCTCCAAATTCAGACGAATCCTCCAGTTCGATCACCTGCGAGCCGCTGTCGTCGTCGGTATCCAACGCACCGGAAGGCGACAACTGAAATTCGTCATCCTGCTGAAAGTCGACCGCCGACCCAGACTCCACATCAGAACCTTCGGCAGCCAAGTCGAGCCCAGAAATTCCGCTGGCTGCTAAATCCAACGGCTCGTCTTCCAGCGAAATGCCACTATCAGCTGGACTCATCAAATTAATACCGCTGTCCGTGCCCAAAGCCAGGTCACTACCGCCACCAAGTACCAAATCGCTACCGTCGCTCAGTTCAAGATCGCTGCCGAGCAAATCGAGCGACCCCGAATCGATGCCGGGGTCACTGTCGCCCTTGATGATCTCGCTGCCAGCCAAATTAAGATCCGAACTTCCAATGACATTGGATGGATCCGAACCGTCCAAATCCAACGAATCCGAACCTGAGATTGGGATATCGCTACCGACCGCCGAGCCCAAAGCACCTAGCTCCAGGTCTGATCCAGCCAGTTCAATGTCGCTGCCAAGAGAATTCGAAGCGGCAGGCAATAAGTCGTCTTCGTCTGGTGCCAACGCGAGTTCGTCGTCATCGTCTTCACTCGAAGCCAATTCAAGATCGTCGGATTTCCTTACGAGCCGGACATCGCTACCCGATTTTGGATCGGCGACCAATGCAACGTCATTGTCGTCCGAGTCACTCCCCAATTGGGAATCGCCCATCACACTGCTTCCGCCACCAAGAATCGATGAACCAGCTGGGTCTTCGTCCAATGCTCCACCCATACGCTCGGAAGCTACGCGTTCTATTTCCTCGGGCTTGAACTTCCAGCTAGCGCCATCGCGGTACCCAAATATCTCGCCGCGCGAACGCATTTCGACCAATTCATCAGCGCTAACTCCAAGCTTTTTGGCTGCTTCTTCGAGCGTTACGAAATTGGACATGCTAATGAGAACTCCTGTGGATTGGGGGGCCGCCATTATTCCATTCGACCATCTAGCCCATCCTGAGCCTCGGCAGCAATCTCGCAGACAAAAGACCTAGCAGGGTACGCGGTTGCGAACCTGCCTATTGAAAAGGCGTCTCGAACCGTCCGGGAAAAACCCGCACGAATTACCTATACTAACTAACGTGCCGCCAATCACGAAACCCTTGTCAGCGCAAAATTCTCCAAGCGAGCCATCTCAGCTAAGAATCGCCCCCAACACCACCCCTTCAGGGCAAGGCGACGAACCAATCGAACAGATCCAGTCGATTCGTCGCTCGGAAGCTTGGCTGGCTAGGGTTGCACTTCGCGCAGCTCGCTGGGCAGAGGAACTTCGCCGTTGAATTGCTCCATCTTCAAATCCCAAACCAAAGACCTGACGCTCTTCAGTTGAATCTTACCATTGTTGGGCTCGATGTGATAAACGGCCATCGACTGGGTGTTGTCGTCAAAGACAACAACTTGCTGGAGCCCGCTGGGCAGCAGATTCACGTGAACTTGCGCAGCGCTGCGCGCGTCCGTCGCCGAACGTGTCTGACTTTGAACCGTCGCTGGCGTGTGCAATCCGAGGAACGCGAGTAGTCCAACGGCACCGATGAATGCCAGCCTTCGAAGCCATTCCGCCATTGCAGGTCTCCGTTGAGTCAAGAGGAGCTTACTGTTTTCGAACTGATCGCGTACGCCGCTTCACGAGTGGGTAAGCGGGGTCGGCAAACTTGTGATTTCCCGCAACAACGACGCTCGCTTTGGCGTATATAGGCGCTCCAATATTTGGAAATCAAGTCCAACCAGTTGCTGAGCATTTGCTGAACAAACTCCACAAACACACAAACCGCACATCTGCCGCGAGAACAGATCGACACACGGTTACTCTGCCTTCGGCCGAAGTTTTTGAAAACTAACCTGGACGCGAGCCAGTCGGTTTAGCACAATCGGGCTGGACACTGGCAACGCCGGGCAATGGAACTGCGAGAAACGGGACAGCATCTTGCTTCCCCAATGCTCTTCCGCTGGAAGTGACAAGCTGGCAGTCTATCCCACGACATGATCGGTGCGGTGTGCATGATCGGTTGCGATTGCATGTCTCGTCCCTGACTTGGACGGCACACGACAATGACGCTTGGGATTCGGCGACGATTTGTCGTCAGCCCGTTGGATCGCTACAAGGAAGTGGTGACAAATGCAAGTGAACCGTCGATCGCAGAGCGAAAGCTATACGCTGCCGCTTCCTCCGGTTCTGCTATTGGGAACGATCCTGGCCGCAGGTTTTTATGGATTGATCCTGTCCGGCCCGTTGGATTTGGCAATTCTACGTCGGTACTGTTTAAGTCACCCGGTCGCGATCGCCTCGGTTTCCCTATTCTTTCTCGGTCTGGTCGGCTTGCTGCTGAAATGGCAACAAGGTTCCCGGCAATTGACGTTGACCAAGCGTGCCGCTGCGGCGCTGCGCAGGTTGGTTGGCGAGGGCGAGGATATCGCTAGTAGCCAACGTGCCGCGTGGCTGGCTGCGAGTTGGCAAGCGCAACCTGAAGCGATTCGGTTTAGTTGGTTTGGCAAGCGGATTGATCGCACGGTGCAATTGCAGATCAAGCGCGGCAAACGCAACCAGCTGGAATCGGATCTAAAGTGGTTGTCCGAAACGGACGCAGATCGGCAACACGAGAGTTACGCTCTGTTGCGAATCATCAACTGGGCCATGCCCATGCTGGGCTTCCTGGGTACAGTACTCGGCATTTCGCGGACGCTGGGACAGCTGGATACGCAGATGCTAGCCACACAGCAGCAAGAAGCCATGAACCAGCTGACAGCTGGCTTGTATGTGGCCTTTGATACCACGGCGATCGCGCTGGTCTTAACTGTGATATCCATGTTTATGCAGTTCGGCATCCAACGGCTGGAAACCAAACTGCAGTCAAGAATCGATAACGAAGCTGGCGATAGCCTGATTGGCTTCTTGGCGGCTGATCCCTATGACGCTCAAGATACGCTTCTAGGACCTATTCGCGAAATGGGTTCGGAGCTGATCAGCCTGATGCGCCGAGTCGTTGAAGAACAGGCAGTCACATGGTCCAAATCGATTGCGGAGAGCCAACAACAGTGGACGGAATGGACGCAACGGGCAGCTCAGGTACTGGAATCCGAACTCGGCAACACGGTGGACTCCGCCCTCAGCAATCATGTTCGCGAGCTAACCAAGCTGCACGATGATGCCAACCGCCAGATTGAATCGCGCACGCAGCAATGGCAAACCACGCTCAGCGATCAGGCGCGAAATATGCAAAGTCAGCAGAAAGAGATTAGCCTGCAAACTTGCGCGTTGCAGGACTTAGTAAAGTCAACCTCCGATCTCAGAAAGCTGGAAGACGTCATCCTGGAGAGTATCACGAGAGTTGAAAACATTGGGCGAATCGAAACAGCCGCTGAGTGCATCGGTGAAGCCGTAGCCGTATTGGGAACCAGCTTGGAACGAGCTGGCATTATTCGGGGTATTCCAATACGACCCCGCCCAACTCAGCCCACACATCAAAACACAGCTACCGCTGATTCTGCCACAGACACAACCGGCAACTCTGCGGCGGCTGTGACTCAGGCTACGTCTCAGAGGAAGGCGGCATGACGCGCGCCCGTCGTCAGCGTGACGAGGTCGCCCCCTCGCTCTTCCCGTTCCTGGCCGTGCTGTTATGCACTATGGGTGCGCTGGTGGTCATTCTCATGCTGGTCGTAGCCAGCGCTCAGGCTTCGGCCAAGCAAGTTGTGGCAGAGAAAGAGCTTCACAATGAAGAGGTCGAAAGCCAGATTGAACTGGCCCGCGACGCCTACCAAGAGCAACTCAATTCGGGTCAGATCGAATTGGAGAAAAAACGTCTGGTATTGCAACACTTGGAGAACCACATCCAGGAACTGCTGACCAAACTGGCAGATCTGGAATCGACCAGATCCCTGCTTCTCACCGATACTCAACAACAGGTTGAAGAAACGACGCAGGAGCTCAGCGAACTAGAAAAGCAGCTGCTCGATGCCAAGGAGAAACTGAAGAACAAGCTGGAGTCTCCGCAAGGTGACAAGCCCATCTTCGCCGTCATTCCCTATGACGGGCCCAATGGAACGCATCGTCGTCCGATCTACCTGGAATGCACCGACAAGGGGCTGACCATTCAGCCGGAGGGAGTCACTCTGCAGGCAGATGATCTAATGCCACCCTACGGACCTGGCAATCCTCTCGATGCGGCGCTGCGTACGATCCGAAGCGAGTTCGTACCTGCCAACCATGCGGTTACCAGCACGGCCTATCCGCTACTGATTGTCAGGCCGTCAGGAGTTAGCGTGTATGGAGCCGCCCGAGCTGCCATGAGTGGTTGGGATGACCAGTTTGGTTATGAGTTGGTTGAAGAGGAACTCGAGTTGGCATTTCCGCCATCCCAGCCTGGTTTGGAACAAAAGATTGCTACGGCACTTGATTTGGCGCGGCAACGTCAAGCCGCCCTGATCATGGCCATGCCTCACCGATTTCAGCTGCTGCGGACGGCGGCAGCGGACGGCGGCCTTGGTAGCCGGAATGCTGGCGGCCAAGGATTCGCTGACGGAAGAGACTATGCCGACCTGCCCAATGGCGAGGGCTACGGCGGCGCGCAGTCCGGCCAGTATGAGACGGGTTCTGGAGATACAAACTACTCTCAGTTTGGTCCAGGCGGCATCGCGCTCGCCCCACTCAATGCCACGGCCGATGCTCTCTTGGGTAACGCTGGCGAAAACCTTGGATTTTCCAGCGGCGATTCTACAGCCTTCGCCAACCAGGAACCGTCCATAGCCCGCCAAGGTAGCGAGGGGGCCAGCTCATTTGGAGCTAGCTTATCTGGATCCAGCGGCACTATCGGATCTGACTTCGCCTCAGGCTCAACGAATAGTTCCAACTCTTCCCAGTCGGCAGACTCTGGCAGCAATCGTTCTTCAGACAACTCCGCTGGAGCTGGTGCAGCTCAGTCGCTGGGTGCACCCGGCAACCGCATGGCGCTGCCAACGTTTGGAATGCAGGGACAACAGTCACCGCAGTCGCAGACACCGGACCAGTTTTCCGCAGACGGTTCGTCCCGATCCGCCCGAAATGGAACTCGGAATCCGAATTCTTCCACCGGTGCTGCTAGTGGCCAATCTTCCACACTATACGATGCATCCCCCAACGCTCAGCGGAACGCCAATTCAAGCGACAGCGGTGGCTCGGTAGCCGCCAGCCACGGACGCGACTGGGCCTGGTCGCAAGGCCCCAGCTTGCGGACTTCCGTTGTACGATCCATCAAATTTCGCTGCGCTCAAGATCATTGGCTACTCCTGCCCGACGCAAGCGGACGTAGCCGCGAAGTCAGAATTGACTTCGACGGTTCTCCTGTTGAGCGTGCAGAACAGCTGGCGGAGTTGATTCGGCAACGGGTTGCCAGCTGGGGATTGGCGCTGGAGGGAGGAACCTGGAAACCAGTCTTGCAAGTCGAAGTGGAGCCGAATGCTGAATGGCGTTTTGAACAACTGCAACGGCTATTTGAAAACAGTGGACTTGAAATCCGTCGCCAGGAATCAACCCCAGCAGCGGGAGACAGTCGATGAAACGTAGGAATGAAGATGATGCTACCGTGGGCGAGGATTCGTTCCTCGATACCACCGCCAATCTAGTCGGGGTTCTTATCATTCTGGTAGTCGTCATTGGCACCAAAACCCAGATAGACGCCCAGGCCTATGGAAAGCAACTTGCAGAGCAAACCCCGAACGTAGCCGGAGAGGTTGTCGCAGAGGTCAAGGCGCTGCGTGGAGCTTTGGAAGATCAATCCCGCCAAACACAAGCCTACGAGTTTGAGTCGGCCTACCGCAGCCTCGAACGCAGCCGATTGCTCGAAGAAGTCGCGCTCCGGCAGGAAGAAAACGACCAGCTGCTCAACCAATTGGACGACCAAGAACGCACTCAAATCGAACAGCAACATGC
>JAGQPR010000363.1 GCA_020426625.1 Planctomycetales bacterium | reverse complement strand
TGTAGCCTTATACCCCGGGTTACGTTCCGCTCGCTGGCAGCTCGCATCACTCACCCCGGACTACAATCTGCCGCTACTCCGTAGCTGGACCAACGCTGGCAGCAAAACAGCTACGAAATAGCTCAGCAAGTGCAGTTTCGCTTGGTACGTTTGTACAAACCGATGAAAAATGCCCAAGTTATTTTTCCCCAGGTCCTAAATCATTAATTCGTGCGTTCGCATTTTCTTGGCAACGGCGCATTATCTACCAGTCGTTGCGATTCTGGCGACCAACGTTCATTCTTGGGCGGTTATTTTGGGCTGTACTATTCACGACCGTCAGCTACTACGCGCAGCTCTTGTTTGCGCTGCCGCGTCTGTCTTCAGCCTACCGGCATCAACAGTTTCATTTTTTGCCCATGGTCGTGTCCCCTGATTCCAGGCAATGGTCACGACAACCATGCGCCGATTTACGGCAAGCCCACAACAGGCGTTTGCACGGGCCTAGCTGTATCGTGGTGTAAGAAGAGGCTGGATCGCCAAACAGATGCCTCATGCCAACCTGATGCGATTTTTGCTGCTACGAATCACGTATTAGGTAACAACTTCGCAGCTAGGTCCGCGATGATTGGCAGAAAAAACCTTAAGGTATCTTCTCAGCCAAATGGCGATGCTGCTGGATGGGATTGCAATACGGATAGTGCCTTGGCTTCATTCTTGGCGAAACGCGACGGTGTATACTTGATCAGTTTGCATCAGACGGTGGTGGGAGCAGGCGGGCACACTGTCGGTTTTCATCGCGAGGGAAGCACCATGCGTTACTACGATCCCAATACTGGTATGTGGGTCGTCGACAACGAGACGGATATCGCAGCCCAATTATCCGCTTCACGCCAACTTATCGGACACAAACACACTAATTCAACGGTTGAGGAATTGGCTTGCGAATGAGCACAGTTGCTGCAGGGCAATTTATCTACCGCCGCGCCGCCGGGGTTTCAATGTTTCTGGACGTACCCAATGCCAAAGCTACGAACACGCAAGGAGGAGTTGTTCGATAGGGTCGGATGCGTACGTAGCAAGACCCCGAGTCCTGCTAGCCGCGGCGCAGCGCTTCGATGGGGTCAAGCCGAGCGGCCTGACGCGCGGGATAAATGCCGAAAACGATTCCTACGGAGAGCGATACGGCAGCCGCTACGGCAATCGACCACAGCGTTACGACCGTTTCCATGCCCGATAGATAGGCTACCAAAGAAGGAGCAGCCAGTCCGACCATCACTCCTACTCCTGTACCGAATAGCGAAAGCGAAGCGGTTTCGATCAGAAACTGGAAAATGATGTCAGACTGCTTGGCCCCCAGCGCTCGACGAATGCCAATCTCGCGCGTTCTCTCACTAACCGTGGCTAGCATAATATTCATAATGCCTATTCCACCCACCAACAACGAGATGCCCGCCGTGGCACCAAGCACGAAGTTAAAAATGCGTTGAGTTGCTTGCGCTTGTTCCAACAGATCCAGTGGCACGGTAATCGCGTAGTCTTTCTTGGGATGGTACTTGGCCAACAGCCCTTCCAGGGCGGCACCAGCCGACTTGACATGGTATCGGTCTTTGACCTCGACGGTGATTTGGCTGATTTCCAGCCGCTGCCTGGAAAAGCTACCTTGTTCGCGGCGTTCAATCACATCGCCTATACGGCTGCGGTCGGTACTTAACGGGATGACGATATCCAGATTTAGATCTTGCGCCGACAGACTCGACCCCACTCCAGCGGAAGGCGTCTTGTAGCCTTGCACACCCACGATTCGAAAGAAATGCTCGTTGGCAACTTGGATAGATTTGCCCAGCGGGGAACGATTGCGAAATATTTTGCGGGCAACCTCCTCGCCGATGACGCATACGTTGGCACGCTCATCTAGATCCGATGGTTCAATGGACCTTCCACGCACGATAGATATGCGGTTGGCTTCAAAGTAGCTGGGGTGAACGGCCACCAATCGAATCTCCAGTTTCTCTGCGCCATAGCGAGCTTCTTGGGGGAATTCTCGCAGTGGAGTTACGCTGACGACCGTCGGCATCGTTTCCTGAATTCGACGCAAGTCCTTGTAGGTCAAGCCGAAATTCTGTTCCCACGATCGGTTATTCATGTCATCGCCGGATTCGGTGGGCTTGGTACTCCGGAGAATCACGTTGTTGACTCCTAGAGCCTGAATCTGCGCCTGCGCTTGCTTGCTAGCTCCTTCGGCAACAGCCAGCATGACAATGACGCTGGCTACGCCAAAGACAAGCCCCAGGACAGTCAACATGGAGCGCAGCTTGTGCATCATGACGCCGCGAATGGCGGTGCCAAACATGGCTGAATATTTTCCGAGTGAGATCATCAAGCCTCTCCACCGGAGTCGGGACTGGGGCTGGACGACTCTCCCTGCTTCTCAGTTTCCGCGAAGTCAGCGATCCCACGCTGGTAGGCATCCAAGGCGACTACTTCGCCCTCTTTCAGTCCGTCGGTGACTTCGATAAAAGAGTGCGTCAACCTGCCCGTTTTTACATTGCGGCGTTCTACCTCTGAACCGTCCAGCACATAGACGTAGGTCTGCTCGAAGTGCTCAGTGATCGCACTGACTGGAACGGCAACCACATTTTCATACGTGCCAACCAGGATATCAACTTCGGCGGTCATTCCCGGTTTCACCGCCAAACCTTCCGGCAGCTCGTCGATCAAGATGATGGTTTCATAGTTCTGCACTGTCGACCAACTACTGGCTGCCATGCCTGCAACCGACGAAATGGTTCCGGTAAGTTTGGTATCTGAAAAGGCGTCCAGGCGTATCGAAACTTTTTGATCCACCTTGATCCTGTCGATGACTGACTCATGAACGCTGGCCTTGACCTGCATTCTCGACATGTCGGGCAGATAGTACACGCTCTTGCCGTAATACATTTCGGTGCCTTCGCGGATGCGGTCGTCGGGGTCATACCACCGCTCATTGGCATAGGCTACGGTACCATCTTGTTCGGCGTAGAGAACGCATTTTTCAAGTAGTCCCTTAGCTTCCTCAAGCTGCTGTTCCACGATGGTGACACCATTCTCGGCGTTGGTGACAGCACCCTGCGCCTTGATGGTCTCGGCAGCCGCAGTTTCCTTGGCACGCTCGAGTTTTAGTCGTGATTCTTCGAGCTTGCCTTCGAACTCGATCAGCTTCTTCTCGCGATCGTACATGAGTAAGACATTGCGCTTCTGTTGATCGCGTTCGACCATGAACTGGTAGGTATTCTCTCGCAACTGAACTTCGAGCAATTGTTGGGGAGTCTTATAACCCTTCTTAACCAGGATTTCGATGTTCTTCTTTTCAGCACGTACTTTCTCGAGTCCCGCTTCCGCCTCCTTGATCGCTCGTTCCAGCTCAGCTTCCTCCGCTAGGAAATCGCCTTCCTTATATTTCCGCAAGTCGATTTCAGCAATCTTGAAAGCCAATTCCGCAGCGGTAATGTTGGTGGCGTTTTCGTTTTCCTTGATTTTCAGCGACTGAACGGCCTCCGCCAGTTTTCCCTTGGCTTCGTTTAGAGCAACTTCTTTTTCGGCGATATCCTTTTCGATCTCGTTGGTCTCGAACGCGGCAACTTTGTCACCTTCCTTTACCTGGGAACCTTCAGGAATGATGAAAGTGATCTTCGTGCGGTTGCGAATTTCACACTTTCCATAAACCGTTTTCTGACTTTCCACCGTTCCACGTTCAACAACACGGTCTTCCAAAGTTCGACGCACCACCGTGTAGATAGCCGACTCGTTAGAATCTCCCTGCCCATCTCCGAACACGCCGGGTATGAAGGTGGCTCCGTAGCCGCCCGCTCCTAACAACAACGCAATCGCCGTTAACTTGACCGCTGCATTCATTTCTCTACCCTAGTAAGTTCCTGCTATACTAGAGTTATTCTACTGCAAGCGAGCTAGCGGTCCAAATCGATCGCTATTGGCAGGCTAGGAGCGACCACACCGGCGCGAAACTTCAAATCAGAATCGCTTTGCATGGCGGCCTGAGCGCCGGCTGGATCGGGAACTGGCAATGGCTCGCCGCCTTCGCCTGGAGCATCCACAGCGTTGCTATCAGATTCCGCGCCATCGCTACCAGGGTATAGCGATTCGGCATCAGCGGAACCGTTTACGTTGCCAGTAGAGTAGGCATCAACCCACTGAGGCGGGAAATATTCAGGGTCAATGACCATGAAATCGGCCAGCTGCTCCAGCCCGCTGTCCTCGTTGATCCAGCTGCCGTTCTCGTCAATGTACAACAAGTCAAGAGCAGTGAAGAGCCTCATTTTTTGGATTCGATATTGCAACCAAGTTGATATGAGCCGGTTTTTGGCGTCGAGGGTCGCCTGAAGTGCGTCCAGCAAAAAGAGTGTCAAATTGTCGCTCGACACTTGGCTATTCCGCAAGTTGATTTGCGCCTGGTCCACTTGTCGCGTGGCTGTCACGACCTGCTGGCGGGTAATTTTGAAATTCAAGCGCAGCAATTCCAGCTGGCGCAGGACGGAACGAACTTCGTTGGCGACACGGTCCTTGTCAGCGATATAGTCGCGGCTCGCCCTTTGATAAACGATTTGGGCAGCCCGATAGGCATTGCGTTCGTTCAGCCGGTTCAGCGGTCCGTCGAACTCGACGCCCACGTTGTAACTGCTGGCTGAGGAATCAAATCGAAACGCGCTGTCCTTGGATCGATCGTTGCCCAACGCGATGCCACCGGAGACGCTCAGATCGCTTTCCAGCCGATCGGCCGCCACTTCCACTTTGCGAAACGCATCCATCACCAAGGCCTTGCTATTCATCAGGTCCAGCCGGTTCTGGTGGGCGAAAGTGATAGCGGCTTCCTGCTGAATCGGCTTGCGCTCGATATCGATCAAGAAGACACGTATCTGCGTCTGGGCTACATACAGCTCGGCAATTTCCTGGCGCAACCAGACACCCACCGCTTCCTGCATCGCCTTGAGCGCCGCAGTGGCCGGACGGTCCTCGCTCTTCGGCATCAACTGTTCAAGTACTGCTGGGTCGACCGTCTCGGTACTGTCAAGCAACTCAAGCAGTGCTTTCTTCGCTTCGTCGGCGTCGCTAGCAATAGTAGCATCTTCTTCGTATTCGTTGATCAACTTGAGCACGGTCGCGTTGGACGTCTCGCGGTCGGCCAACACAAGATTGACCTCTGCCAGACTTGCCTCAACCCGCTGTGAGATCGTACGCTGTTGTTCCAGGTCGAGCCGATCATCGCTGGCGAGCTGAGCGACATCTGTCTGGTCAATTCTCTTTTTCCAAGTTTCAAACTCAGCCTGAACGTCAGGCGCTAATTCGTTGACTCGCTCGCGCAGTTGCACGAACTCGTCGTAAGCACTGAGCAAGAAGGCCTTGGGCGCTCGCTCTGGAGGCAAATACTGGACCAGCCGTTGATAGAGCTGCTGCGCTTCCTCCTGCAACATTTCCAACTCGGGTTCAACCAACTCAAATGGTTCCAGCAGAGTTTCATCGATCTTGAATGGAACCCAAGCAGGCAATCCCAGCTGGAATTTGAAAGCGTCTTGCGAAGTTATCAAGCTCTGTTCTGCTGAAAGCAGCGATAGCCGACCGTTCTGGTATTGTTGGAAGACCTGGTCGACCGCGACCTGAGATACCGTCTCCAACTCAGCATACGATTGGTGTTCGACCAAGTTTTGGCTGAGATTGGCTACGTTCGTCTGTGTATTGCGGATAGCTTGAGCCTGCGAAAGCAAACCCAGGTAGCTGGTGGTAACATCGACATAGAACAATCTTCTGAACCGAGCAAAATCTCGGACAGCGTACAACAGACTGCGTTCAGCTTGAGTTAGATTCTCTAGCCGCACATGGCGAAACGCACCTCGCAGCAATGGCTGGGTAAAGGTGGTGACCAAGGCAGCGGACCCCGAACTGACTCCCCCAGAGGCAAAATTCCAGGAGAGTCCGTTCAGAATGCTGGTCGCGAATTGTCCACCACCCGCCAATGAACGACTGAATCCAAGACGATCTGTCGTGACCGCTAGTGTTCTGCCGCCGCCCAAATCGGCACCATTTGCTGTAAAGCCTGCCCCCAAGCCGCCGAACCACTGCGCGTCAAACTCGAATCGATTCCCGGACAATACCAGGGCTTGCCCATACACGCTTT
Organism: Planctomycetales bacterium; assembly: GCA_020426625.1. Classification (GTDB taxonomy): domain Bacteria; phylum Planctomycetota; class Planctomycetia; order Pirellulales; family Pirellulaceae; genus Aureliella. Next base: position 2,303 of record JAGQPR010000363.1, on the reverse strand, counting down.
CAAATTCAGTCTGATAGTCGCGGCTGTGAATCAACGCCAGATCGATCGCCAATTGCTGCGTAAGATCGACGCTGCCATCTTCATTGCGCGGCAGGTAGTCCACCCAGATTGGGTTTTCCGTGGACGATTTGTTGGGAATGCGATCGTAGTACCGCGTGTTGTCTTTGCAATCCGGACAATCCATGTAACGTTTGGCTGCGAGGTCATCTTGCGGCTTGGGGCCGCATTCGTCCACTACGGCGACATACATTCTCGAGTTGGCAGCTGGCTCGACCGGTCTCGTTGGCAATTCCCACCGCGGGTCGGATTGGCGGCTGTTGATTAGGCAGTAAGATTCTCGGTCAGCATTGCGGCGATATTGCGAGCGGCTACATCCGAAAATCGTGCCGAACACTATGGACAACGCGATGAAGACGATGCGAGAGAGCCCACACGCATACCAGTGCGACTGCGTTTGGCAGCCAGTCGTAATGTGGTTCGATTCGAACATTGATGCCACTCTCGGCTGCCAGGAACGTCGCACGAACTTAGCCCTACTGTGCATCCACGAACAAGTTTTTCCGCATAATTAGCCGCTTTGGCGTTAGCCGCGGTTGTCCAAGTATCAGAAAACTTGCATTGGTGCTTACAATCCGACCGGTCGTCAATATCGTCCTAGAAGGTCGTTCGCACCAATCGTCATTTCCCAACTGTTCAGCTAGGCATTCGAATTTTCGCCTACCGTTGGGGTCGTAACGATTGTCGCGGTTCTACCAATCGTTTTGATAGCAAATCGTTGATCGTCTTTCGCCAAGGGCGGCGAGTGACGGTTCTCGAATTAGCCACATGGCGTTAGCCGCGGTTCCAGCACTTGGTACGTAAATTCACTCGAAGCGACTTTTCCTAACACGACTTCTTGCGAATTGTTGCGGACAATTCCCGCGCTTCGTCAATGAACGGCTGATAACCGCGCAGGCGTTGGAAAATAGTGCGAGCCTAGGCGTACAGGGCTTGCAAAATCTTGACTGAAACCGGATCTAACGACTCTGCGGCTGGACCGTGCGTGTTCTGGCTGGCGCGACAGCATTGTGCTCTCAGCCGTGAGACGGTAGCTAGCTTGAGCCAGCGGGTATGTGTTCAGCCGCCTCTCTCCTAAGAACCAATCCGTCATCGTAAAAGCGATAATCTGCGCCATCGGAACGCAGCTTGAGGAAGAGTCTGAAAACTCCACACTTGACGTCGAGATACGATCATCGACTCTCTGACGAATGGTCGATTCTGCTACATACGATTCTTGTTCATTCCAACGATAACAACGGACGCGCTAGTGCCTTTGACCAACGAAGACTTGCGATGGCTGATGATCCTGGTTGGCATGGGAGTGATCTGTTGGATCATGATTCGTGGCAAACTCAACCGTAAACGATCGGTTCAGAGTATCGTGCTGCCCGCATTGAAACACAATGGAAATGCTACTGGACAGCCCGCGACCTACAGCGGGACGCATTCCCTGGGTGCGCCCCGCGAGGTCCTACAATGGCAAATCGAGCTGCATGATCTCGGTCGAGAGCTGAAGGGAGAGTTGGATTCAAAGATGCTTGCCGTTCGTGCCCTGACGCAATCTTATGATCGAGCGGCACAACGGTTGAGCGATTTGATAAAAATGGCGGAGCAGATTCAATTGACAACGGACAGTCCGCTGCACGAGGTGCGTGCTTTGGACCGAGCTGGCTGGTCGGCCGAAAAGATATCCGCGCACACCGGTATTGGCGTTGTCGACGTGAAAACGCTGCTGACGGCAGACTATTCAGCTGGCGACCGAGTCCACGCTAATCGTAGTTAAGATTCTCGGGCGCGAGTGGGCTTATCACGCGTTGATGCGTGCTGTCCCACTGGTAGTAACCACCGTAGGGAGTCATCGTCGTGCGTGATTTGGTATAGCCTGCTTCATACAACTTGATCAGTGCTCGGTCCGGCCACTTCCCCGTCTCTTGGCTGTAAGCCATGGCGGCCTTGTTCAATAGCTCCAAGTTCTGCTGGTCACGTTTGGCGCGCGATCGCTCTCGCACTGGCGCGTAGGCGAAGATCGTTCCAATTCCCACAACAAGCAATATGGAGACGGCTGTAACTACTTCTGTGTAGCTCGCACCGCGCCGTCCGCTAATGAGATAAGTTCTTGCCATCGATTGATACCCTCAAGATCAGTGTTTCGTTTCATTCGTGCCAACGTTTACCTTGAGGCTAGTGTCACAAATCGTAATTCCGATGCCACATCAGCCTCTAGCGCGATAGCGTGCGGTTCCGTCAAAAACCGCGTGCTAGCG
>JAGQPR010000362.1:1653-8480 GCA_020426625.1 Planctomycetales bacterium | reverse complement strand
TCTGTTACTGTCGCTGGTGATTACTCCCTTGAGAATGCTGACCGGCTGGAGCAGTGTAATTGCATATCGTCGCCCGCTGGGGCTATTTGGTTTCATGTACGCGGTTGTCCATTTGGGCATATATTTTGGGCTCGATCGCGCTTTGGACGTTTCGAGTACGATCGAAGAGCTGCTTAGTCGTCGCTTCCTGCAAGTCGGCGGCATTTCGTTGTTGTTGATGATTCCGCTAGCGATCACTTCGACTAACGCCATGATGCAGCGAATCGGTGCGCGACGCTGGAAACAACTGCATCGACTGGCGTACATAGCGGCAATCCTTGGAGTTCTTCATTACTACATGCTGGTGAAGTCGGATGTGCGGCAGCCGTTGGCGTTTGCCGCTGTGTTGACACCATTGCTTGGCCTGCGTTTGCTCAGCTTCAAACGCTCTGCATTGAGATCGTCCAATAGCACGAACGCGTCGTCTCGAGGAGCGGCCACTGCGATGAAGAAGCCAAAGATCTGGAAGGGGAAGCTGCAGATCGCCAAAATCATCCATGAGACGCACAATGTGAAGACATTCCGCTTTCGATTGCCTGACAACGGCGATTTGCCATTTCGTCATCAGCCGGGGCAGTTTCTCAACGTCCAACTACCGATTGACGGAGCTATTGTTCGTAGATGTTACACAATTTCATCTTCTCCAACGGCGCGCAACTACTGCGAGATTACCGTCAAGCGTGAGGAGCATGGCGTTGCATCGAAATTTTTGCATGATCACATGCGCGAAGGTTCTACGCTGGAGATTTCCGCACCAGCTGGACGGTTTGTCTTTGATGAGTCGAAACACAGCGCCGTAACATTGATCGCTGGCGGAGTCGGGATCACACCGATGATCTCTATCGCTCGGAGCCTTACCGAGCGCGCTTGGTCAGGCGAGATTTACTTCATCTTTTCGGCTCGAACTGACAAGGATATTATCTTCCACGATGAACTGATGAAGATGGCTGAGAGATTTCCCAACTTTCGATTGTTTGTCACGCTTACCGACCTTGAGCCCGGTCACTCGTGGACGGGAACGACAGGACGAGTCAATGCGAGTGTTCTCCGCGCCTTCGTTCCATCGGTGGCCAAACAACCGGCCTTCGTTTGCGGTCCCAAGCCAATGATGGACGCCACCTGTGACATGCTGCGTGATACGGGCGTGCCGACTGAATGGATTTTCACTGAGGCGTTTCTGTCACCCGGGAAAGATGGCTCCAACGCTGTTGATGAAGCGAACGAAGCCGAGACCGATCCTCCAATTCAGTCAACGATTCTATTCGAAAAGTCTCAAGTTGCCACCGATTGCGAGTCTGACACCACCGTTCTGGAAGCTGCTGAATCCGTGGGTGTGATGATCGAATTCGAGTGCCGAGCAGGCATTTGCGGACAGTGTAAGGTAAAATGTCTCGCCGGCAAAGTTCACATGGCAAGCCATGATGCGCTGAGCATGGTTGAGAAGTCACAAGGATTGATCCTGGCTTGCCAGGCAGTACCACGTTCGAGCGAACTACGAATTGACGCGTAGCGACTCATAAAGCGGTGACGAATTGCAGACAAGTTTCCGTCAACAGGTTCACAACAGGCAGGCGACCGAAATGGAAAATGGTGTTGTGATGCCAGAACTCGTTGAGCACGAGATGGTTTGCATGGAGATTTGGAGCGGTCAGCGAGCTGTTGAAAACAAAACCGTCAGCCGTGGAATGGAAGCCTGGATTGTCAGCAGGCCCTATCATGGCGAAGCTGAGGGTGGCGATGTCCATTACTTGTCTCTGTGTGTCGGCGGAATCGTTACACGATTGGTTCTTGCTGATGTCGCCGGTCATGGTCAACGAGTTGCCGCGGCTTCAGCCACATTGCGGAAACTCCTGCGGCGGTACATGAATTCGAAGGATCAAAGTCGATTGTGCGCAGATATCAATCGAGAGTTTACTGCTGTAGATACCGGCGGCCGTTTCGCTACCGCGATTATCATGACCTACCTGAGCCACAAGCAGCAGTTGCTCTTAACCAATGCCGGACATCCTCGACCACTGTTTTTTTCGGCCTTGAATGGACAATGGACGTTTCTACAAACAGAGGATGTTGACGCTACTCGCGAAGAAGGCACCAACGTTAGCGATCTGCCATTGGGTATCGTTGAAATGATCAACTACTCGGAGCATCGCATCGATATCACCCAGGGAGATATGTTGGTCTTGTACACCGATGCCTTAACTGAAGCCGCGACGTCGGACGAAACACTGCTCGGCGAATCGGGCCTGCTGGAGGCCATTACATCGATTTCCATCGACCAACCGACGGAGACGTTCGGTCGTGGGCTGCTTTCATCGATTCGATCAAAATCTCCCGAGCCACCATCTGACGACGAAACCGTGATCGTCATTCGATTTGGACTCGGAAAGAAATCAGTTAGCATTGCCGAGAAAATCGAAGCCTACTGGAAGTTGCTGACGGGCAAAAAGTGACAAAGAACCATGCTGTCCTTTGACACGATTTCTGCAAGTGATACGACTCTTCTGGCAACATGCTCGGCTTGTGGACGGCCAGCAACATCGGCACCGCCTCACAATTGCAAGGCATCGCCATTGACAGAACCGACTATTTGGCTGGTCGAAGATAAGTTCAATCGCGTGCGGCACTTCGCCGCGGCACATCTGTTTTGAGCGGCCTAGGTCACTCGACCAGCAGCTTTGATTTGGCCTCCGGCAACGGCAAGCCAACAGGTCGTTGGTTGCTAGAGCCGAACAAAGTCTTGTCCATTGTCGCCGGATGGCGAGTATCATGGGAAATCCGAGGAAAAACACGCTCAACGTCCAATGCGAGACGCCTACTTGAAATGACCTGTGATTCTCTTGGTACAATCGGCAAAGCAACCGTGCTAGGGAACCAGAGGAGGGTTCGCGTTGCCACGTTGTTTCAGAAGCAGTGTTCTGCCTAGCGATTGGAAATCCTCAGAATCTCAAACTTGTGCCCAAGTGAGCTGCAAATGCAAATGCCTGAACCTACGGATGAACACCATTGGCTTCTCCAACTTGTTGGTGACTGGACATACGAATCCGAATGTAGCATGGGGCCAGACCAGCCACCGATGAAGTCGGTAGGGAAACAGACAACGAGACCGCTAGGTTCGCTGTGGACATTAGGTGAAATGGAGCACGCTGGCCCGGATGGCCAATTGCATCGGTCAATCTTCACACTAGGATTCGATCCCGGCAAACAGCGGTTCGTCGGAACGTTTGTCTCATCATGCATGACGCATCTTTGGCCATACGATGGCCAGTTGGACGCCGCGAGTAAATCTCTGACGCTCGATTCGGAAGGCCCAAGCTTCGCAGGTGACGGAACGACGTCGAAGTATCAGGACATTGTCGAAATCATTGATACCGATAACTACTTGCTGAAATCTCAAGTTCAGAACCCTGATGGCTTATGGACCCAATTCATGCTCGCCAAGTACTCCCGCATTAAAGCGACTTCATGACGCTTTTCTACTTTCTCCAAGATAGGAACTCAGCGTCTCTAGGATACGCAACGCTAAGTAAGGTGATGGAGCCACGAAGTCTAAGGTCAGGGCAAAATAGTTCGTAGTGGCATGGCACCTCAAAAGCGATAACATTTCGGAGATCCAAGCAGAAAATGGATGATAAGACAACGACGCTAGCAGAGATCAAGGCGGTGATTTTCGCATTCGCCGAAGAACGGGACTGGGGGCAGTTCCATGACCCCAAAAACCTCGTCATGGCAATCGCGTCGGAACTGGGCGAACTTTCCGATCATTTTCGTTGGGTGACGAACCAGGATTCTCGAAGAGTCGCTCAGGAGCGAGAGAGTGCTGCGGCTATCGCAAGCGAATTGGCTGACATCATGATGTTTGCTTTCGAGTTCGCAACCGTTTGTGGGATCGATGTCGCCGCGGCCATCGAAGCAAAACTCAAAGTGAACAGCGAGCGGTACCCGGTTGAAAAGGCAAGAGGCACCGCGCGAAAGTACAACCAACTCTAGAAGGCGAAAATGCGATCGTTTCTCACATGCTCGGGCTTGGCTATTCTTTGGCTCCAGGACTCACGGCATGTTTTTGGCGCGAGCGGGCCGCGGCTCGCTCGGATTGGGGAAGGCTCATGTTAAACGTCGCGCCAAATCCGTCGACCTGCCGATAAATCATCGATTGCCAAGGATCCTGTCCTCGAACTCGAGGATCGCCTGACTGAATCAAGTAAGATCGCAACTGCCGCCAAAGCTCACTCTTGATGTGCGCATACTTGGGGTCATCAGCCAGATTGTGCAATTGATGCGGATCGTGTGCCAACTCATACAACTCCTCCAATGGCCGTTTCCCAAATCCCATTTCGAAAATAACTGGAAACTTAACGCGAGTGGTGTCCAGCAACATGAAGTCCTTAAAGGGACCATCGTCGATGTCTCCATGGGGAGCCTTGTTCGAGGAGATAAACTCAGGCCCTCCCGTCGGCCAACGATCGGGCGCGAAGTTCCGCACGTACAAATACTCGTAGTTCCTCAAAGCGCGAATGGGGTAAGTTTCGCCTTCGGGTCGACAGTATGTGTGACGTTCGATTCCTGTAATAACTCTTGCACGCACCGAGTCGATGCGTCCCTCTTGTTGACTTGCCAAAACAGAAAGCAGACTGCTTCCAGTCATGGCCTCTGGTTTAGGGACACCCGCCGCATCAAGAAAAGTAGGCGCTAAATCGATGTGCCCGATAAAGTCATCGATAGTGCGGCCAGCTGGCACGGCATCGCCCCAGCACATGGCGGTCGGCATGCGAACTCCGCTATCGTACAGTGTGCCTTTGCTATGCGAGAAAGGCATGCCGTTGTCCGACGTGACCACCACCAGTGTGTTGGCAAGTTCGCCAGCCTGCTCCAGTGTGTCGAGCATGCGTCCCAAGTGCTGGTCGAAATGCTCGATTTCATAGTAGTAATCAAGCAATTCACCACGCACTTCCGGTGTATCAGGAAGAAATGGCGGCACCTGAACGTCCGACAATCGCTTACCGGAACGCAAGCCAATTCCCGGCTCGTATTCGCGGTGCGGCTCGGTGCATCCGTACCAGAAAAAGAACGGAGCGTTAGCAGGCCGATGCGCGAGAAAATCCGCAAAGTTAGCCGCGTAATCATGGACGTTGATACCAACTGGCGGATTGACTTCGCGTTGGGCCGCAAACTCGATGCCGTTCGGATGCCGAGATAGTCCACCCGCCTGCCAATCTCCAGGAGCCCATGGTTTACCCACGTAGCCCACATAATAGCCAGCATCCTCCAATAGGTGCGTCACGAGTGGAAAACGCGGTTCTAGCGTACCGAACAACACTCCGCCCTGTCCCAATTGCCACATTTGGCGGCCTGTGAGTATCGCTGACCGTGACGCCGTACACGACGGACACGCGGCAAAGCAATGGGTGAGCAAGACGCCGTCGCGCGCTACTCGGTCGAAGGCGGGAGTTCTGACGACCGGATCTCCAAGAACACTAACGTGTGGATACGACTGATCATCGGACAAAGCGAACAGAATGTTTGGTCTGTCAGACGCGGGATTCTGCTGCTGGGCCGGTGCGATACCTTGCCAGGCAATCATAAGCCAGCCGAAAATGAACCTGCCTATGGAGACCGTTAGAACACGCACTTGCATCGATCGCTCCTCGCCAGAAAAGTGGTAGACCCAACTTAGGCACCAAACCGAGATTTGGGACTTTCTGTAACGAGCCCGACTGTCATTCTACACCGGTTGGCAGCGCGAGAATTTATGCGCAGGCGATTAGGTGAACATCAATGCGAAACTCTCGATGGTTTGATCGACTGCAGGGGCAAGTCGATCATTTGGAGACCAGCAACGCAGCTCGTCGTGATGCTGCTCCGGTATCACAACGCTCCAGCAAAGGAAGATTGACTCAATCCTTCAATCGGTTGGATGCGTTGAAGAAGTATGCGGAAGCTTCTGCATACGCAGCTAGAGATGACAATGCCAAAGGCAACATGGCAGAGGTGCCCGAGGAAGTAGAAAATCAAGACAATGGTCCACAGCGCCGAACTCGTTCGACGCAGATACTTCACGATTTCGATTTAGATGGGGCTAAACCGAGTGCACCGACGATAAGGGAGGCTTGGTCGAGGACCATTCTCAGATCGCTGGATATGGCTACGAACTGCATGCCTTGCGAGATTCTTTGGATGGCGTCCGTGCTGCCGGAGACGTGCATGCCTGTGGGCGTACCGACGTTTCTACCGGTGTCGATGATGCGTTGAATTGCCTTTTCGAATTCATCGTCGCTGGGGAAATTCCCAGCAGCGTCGCGCATGTGATAACGCAAGTCGTTTGGCCCAACAAAAACCGCGTCGCAACCGGGCAAGGCATAGATATCGGCCGAATTCTCGATTCCCAAGGGGCTCTCTGTTTGCAGCACGACCATGATTTCATGGTTGGCCGATTGATAGTATTCTTCGTTGGAAGCGTCAAAATTCAAACTGTGCATGCCGCCGCCGATGCTGCGGTTGCCGACGGGTGGATACTTGGCGGCAGCAATTGCCAATTTGGCTTGTTCTACGGTTTCCACCATCGGCACAACGATTCCGTACGCTCCCGCATCCAAGGATCGTTTGATCCAAGTATGAGTGCCCTCGGGCACACGCACCAAGGGAGCACAACCGGCGTCGGAAATGCAGGCGAGCAGTGCCGAAATTTCTCGCCAGTCGAACGGTGTATGCTCCAAGTCCAAGGTCAGCCAATCAAATCCGGTACGAGCCAGGGATCGAGTCATCTGTAGATTGCCAGTAGTCAGCCATGTCCC
>JAGQPR010000362.1:0-1553 GCA_020426625.1 Planctomycetales bacterium | reverse complement strand
TCCAAGGTCAGCCAATCAAATCCGGTACGAGCCAGGGATCGAGTCATCTGTAGATTGCCAGTAGTCAGCCATGTCCCGACTGTTGGCTGGCCGCGTTTGATTTTCCTCAAGGCTTTATTGATTCGCATTTGCGACGAATTCTCCTGTGGGTACGCATCTTAAGCACTAACGCACAAGTTTTCTGATACTTAAACAACTGTGGCTAACGCCAAAGCGGCTAATTATGCGGGAAAACTCCTGCGTTGCGATTACAAGTTGCGTAAGTTGTTCTTAGTTCAGTCAAATCAAACTCAGCTGCTACTCGAAACACTAACGCTGGTGTCGCTCTTCGGTTATCGCGCGGAACGACTTCTCGCCGCGCATCCATTTGTTTTGGTTGTCACGGCAAAGCCATTATTTCGGTCGCTCAGCCAGTTGTCGTAATATCTCGATCCCGCGATCGAGTGTTTCATCGGGTGCCGCATAGGATATTCGAAAATGCGTGTCATGCTGACTGAATATTCCACCAGGTATCATTAGCAAATCGTGTTCGATCGCCTGAGTTACGAATTCGGTTCCGCTGCCCCAAGGCGATTTGGGAAACAAATAGAACGCGCCACCGGGTTGCGTGAATTCGTAGTGATTCTGGAGACCTTGGATTACGCGATCGCGCTTGGCCTGGTAGTCGGCCCGATGCGTCGACATCTCAACGTCCAAAGCTGCCAGTCCCGCCCACTGCGCTGGCTGTGGGGCGCAGACGAATGAAAACTGCTGCAATTTGATCATGGTTTGAATCACCGCGGAAGGGCCATGAACCCAGCCAACTCGCCAGCCCGTCATGGCATGACTCTTCGAAAAGCCATCGATCACAATGGTGTCCGCGTTGATGTCTGCTGGCGTGTGAAATTCATCTTCGTAGACAAACTGGCTGTAGATTTCGTCTGACAAAAGAGCTATACCGCGCTCGGCTGCCAAGTTGGCCAGGCCGACAACCTCTTCGCGCGATGGTGTGACTCCCGTGGGATTTGCCGGTGAATTGAAGATGATCAGTTTGGTGCGAGCCGTAATTGCAGATCGCACCTGGTCCAAGTCGATGCGAAATTCGGGGTAGGTATCAATCAGTACGGGAATACCACCGACGAGCTTGACCAACGGTAGATACATGACGAAGTACGGGTCAAAAATAATGACTTCGTCGCCCGGGTTGACCAGGCTGAGCATCGTTAGTGTCAGCCCGCCGCTGGTGCCAGAGCTGATAAACACGTCGCGATCGGCGTGCCCAAACCGTCCCTGGATTTGTTCGCGAAGCTTTTCCCTGAGCGGGCCAATGCCCTGGCTGGGCGAGTATGCGTTGCGACCGCTATCGATGGCTTCCTTGCACGCGGCTTTGACGGACGCGGGTACGTCAAAATCCGGTTGGCCAATGCTCAGGTTGACAGGATTCTTCAGCTTGGCCGCCAAGTCAAAGACTTTGCGGATGCCGCTACTATCAAACGTCTTGGTGCGCTCGGCGATCCAGTTCGCGGGGTTATGCTCAGACATGGGTTCTATTCTTTACTCGGTGAAGAATGAGG
>JAGQPR010000361.1 GCA_020426625.1 Planctomycetales bacterium | reverse complement strand
TAGTGCAAATACCAATGTGTGCTGGAGGATACTTTCGTACGTCCCATGCCATCTCCGGAATTTCGGCCAGTACGTCAAAATCACTTTCCGTTTCGGTCACAATCCTACTGCCGCTTGGACTCAACTTGTATAAATCTAAGATGCCCGCTTTGAGACCTTCAGTTGCCTCATGCCACAGTCGGTAGGGCGGGCAGCAAAACACGACCCACGGCACCTGCGGCCATGATGCGGCATGTTGGTCGATGTTGCGCAGCCATCGCAGGGTGTCTACATTGTGTACCTGAATGCGTTCACCGATATTCAGAAGTTGCAGGTTGGCAACCATGGTTGACACCGCATTTCGTTTCAACTCCAGAATTTCGGCTGCCTGGGCACCTCGGCTAATCGATTCCATTGCCAAGATTCCCGTCCCGCCGAACAGGTCCAAGACAAACATGTCGTTGAGGTAGCCCCCGAGAAGGCTAAAGACTGCCTCTCTCGTTTTTTCCTTCATAGGACGCGTAGCCGGGTCGCCGTTGTAGACGATTTTCCTTCCTCCCAAGTAACCGGCCACAATTCTCAATCTTGTCGATGCATTCTTTGACGGTTCCCTACGTAGACCACGTTTGTTAAATCTATTTGCTTTCGCCATCAGGTTGGCTGGCCAGAATTTAATAGGTGTTTATGGGAGCTTTCGCCTTGGGCTGCTGTTGATCGCGCCCCGCCAAGTTAGAATACCCTAGAGTTCCAGGCTGAGACACGGGGGCTACGGATGAACTGAACTACTAGGGAAATCGTAGATTCGGTGTTACCTTATATTCAGAATCAATCTGCCGGATATGTCACTTTCGTTGTGAGCGAATTGGGTTGCTATGAGTTTTGCTTTTCGAGTTTTGGTTATCCTCATCAACGCTTTCTTGGCAAACAACATCGTTTTCGGGCAGGAGTATCCGCAGCCAGCTCCCGATCAATATGAGATTGACAAGACTCTGGATGAGAATCGAATCAATCCGCAGACGGCCGAGTTTGCCGACGCAGCTGAAAAATTGCGTGATCATTTAAAACTGATGCGGGCGATTTTTGTGCGTTTTAGCGTCAACGACGATCCTACCAAAGACGCTGACTTCTTGGCGGATTTCAATGAGTTGATCAACTCGGGCTTTGCGTTGCATCGCGATATGACCAGTGCAGCTTTGGCCGAGTACAAGCAGGGTACTTCTGAAAAGAAAAAAATTGCGGATATGTTAGCACGTCTGGTCAAACGCGAGACCGAAGCGGACCGTTATGAAGGAATCGCGGAGATTGCTGATGTACTGGCTACTGACGGCTATCCAGAACCTGACATGCGCCGCCAAGTGGTGACGATCGGTCTGGCAACGAATCGCCATGATTTGGTCAGAAAGCACATTGATCAGCTGATCACGGAAACGGGCGATGAAGCGACCTTTGTTCCCATCAGAGATTCTTTGTCTGATTTAGAGGCGCTGTGGCATGAGGAAATTGAGTATCAAAAGCAGGACGCTGCCGGAGAACCGCTGCCAAGAGTGGTTCTCAATACTACCAAAGGCGCTATCGAGCTGGAATTGTTTGAGAACCAAGCTCCCGAGACCGTGGCCAATTTTATCAACTTGATTGAGCGTGGGTTTTACGATGGCAAGTCCTTCCATCGAGTGGTAGAACACTTTGCTGCACAAGGAGGTTGCCCATACGGTGATGGTACGGGGGACGATGGCTACTGGATCTACGGTGAACGCCACAAGCCGAATGCACGCAATTTCTTCCGCGGCACCATTGGCATGGCGCTGGCGGGAACCAATGTTGACAGCGGGGGTACGCAGTTTTTCATCACGTTTTTTCCAGCTACAGAGCTCAATGCGTCCTTCACTGCCTTCGGTCGTGTTGTCAGAGGAATCGAAGTGTTGGGGAATCTGACAAAAGTCGATCCGGAAGCGAAAGAAAAGGAAAAGGATGAACCGGCCCAGCCTGTCGACGAAATTATTAGTGCAAAAGTCATTTCGAAGCGTGATCACGCATACGAACCCAACAAGATTCCCAGATAAGCTTCATCGGACCAGTGGACGGTCTGCTTTCTGCGTTACTTGCCTTGTTGTCCTTCAGGGATTATTGCTCGCCTCGGGGTGCGCTCCTCGGCGCGAGAACTCGGTAGTAATTTATTCAGCTGCAGACCGAGAGTTTGCCGAGCCGATATTGGCCGCTTTTGAACGCAGACAGCCAGGACTGTCTGTCTTATCGCAATTCGACGTCGAATCGACAAAGACCACGGGATTGGTTTCCAGGCTGGAGAGCGAAGCTGGACGGCCCAGATGTGACGTGTTCTGGAACAACGAAATCATGCATACGCTTCGGTTGGAAGAAGCGGGATTGTTGCAGAGTGTGCGCTGGCAAGTGCCAGCCGACTGGCCAACGAATATGCGTAGCGCCCAAGGCTGTTGGGTGGGTATCGCGGCGCGGGCGCGAGTGCTCATCATCAACGGCGATTTGCTGGCTGATCCTTCTGAACGACCTGAATCGGTCCTGGATTTAGCCGACCCGAAATGGAAAGGACGAGCCGCTATTGCCTCACCATTGTATGGAACGACGGCAACGCATTTCGCCATACTCGATGGGCATCTTGGCCGAGCTAAAGCACTCGAGTTCTACAATCAGGTGAAAAACAACGTTCAAGTCTTGGCTGGGAACAAGCAAGTGGCTCAAATGGTTTCGTCGGGGCAATTGGCATTTGGATTGACGGATACAGATGACGCCTTGATCGAAATCGCTTCCGGCTTGCCTGTGGAAATCGTATTCCCCGACCAGATGGCGGATGAGTTCGGCACGCTTCGAATACCTAACACGGTCGCTGTTATGAAAGGTGCACCGCATCCGGTGGCCGCCACTGCGTTAGCAAACTACCTAGTCAGCGAGGACACCGAAGGAAGATTAGCTTTGGGACCGAGCGCGCAAATTCCCATCCGCCCTGGACATCCACAGTCGTCTCGTGCCGTGAAGACCGCGGTTCGATGGATGGACGGGGATTTCTCCCAAGCCGCCAAGCGGTGGCCTGAGTTGGCGACCCAATTGCGAGCGATTTATCAATAGCTGGCTGCTTATTCGCGATGCCCCGAGGCAGATTGCACTGCAGCCATCTTTGTCAACAACCGCTGTACAATCTCGGGATACTCACCAGCCAAATTCGTAGCCTCACTTGGGTCCTCGGAGAGATTGTACAGTTGAGTTTTGGGTTCGCCCGGACGCGGTTCGCTGCGTTTGGGATTGGAAAAACCACCCGACCCAAGTCCGTCAATCAGTTTCCACGTTCCATCGCGGATTGTCATCAATCCACTGCCTGACTGTAGCAGCAGTGACGAGCGGAGCTGGCTGGATTGTGCTCCTTGCAAGACTGGAGAAAAATCAAAGCTGTCCGGCGCCTCATCCGGGGACAGCTGGTAATTCGTGATAGCAGCTAGCGTTGCCAACATATCAACGAATGAAACGATTTGATCACTTGTGGTACCAGGCTCAACGACGTTTGGCCAGCGAACGATAAAAGGCATGCGATGACCAGCTTCCCAAGCATCGGCCTTCATACCACGCAAACCGCCGCAAGAGTCGTGTTCATACTTCTCGGCATCTGTCGGATACCAAACCGGACCATTGTCACTGGAAATCACCAACAGAGTTTGTTCGCTCAGGTTGGCATCATCGAGTGCTTCTAGCACTCGACCAATCATCGCGTCGACCATCTCTGCAAAATCACCGTACAGCCCCACAGAGCTCTTGCCAGCCCATGGGGGTGAAGGGAGCCACGGCGTGTGCGGAGCTGGATAAGCGAGATAAAGGAACAGCGGTTTGCTGTTAGATGCATCTTGTTGTGCGCCATGTTTCTCGATCACCGAAATGGCTTCTTCTGTGAAACGCGGCAAAACGTTTCCCAATTGCATGTCTGGGGCGATCAAGCCCGCTCGCCAGAATTCACCTTGAATGGGAGACCAGCCTTCACTGCGATTGGCTTCGATGGGTAGGGTTGGAGGTTCAACGGCTCGACGATCGCGAATGTAGAAGTAGGGTGGAATATCCGTGGAAGCGCGGATTCCAAAAAACGAATCGAATCCAACGTCACACGGTCCTCCCGGCAGGGGCAGATCGTAGCCTTGTTCATTAAAACCCAAATGCCACTTGCCAACCATGGCAGTCTGATAACCCTGCTGCTTGAGCATCGAAGCCAACGTAGTTTGCCCTGGAGCGATCAAGGCTTGTTTTGGCCAAAGTGAAACGTCGGCACGAAAAGGATACCGTCCAGTCATCAAGCCATAACGCGACATATGGCACAGCGGTCCAGACGCATGCGCGTCGGTGAACTTCATTCCGCCAGCGGCAATGGCGTCGATGTTTGGAGTTCGAATCTTCGAATTGCCATTGTAGCATCCCGGATCACCGTACCCCATATCATCCACTAGGATGAAGACCACGTTGGGCAGGCTAGCAGCGCCTGGTTCTTGTGCAACGAGGGGTTGTCCAGCTAGCTTGCCGACAATCGATTGCAATGCGATCGTCAAAAAGAAAGCGAACTTGTGGAACATCCTCATAGGGGTACATGGTTTGTTTGGAAACCACTCTCGTGAATTAGCGACAGTTGCAGCCATTGCCGACTCTCTCCAGCATTTTATTGCCGGACCTTATTTATTTTTGAACGCATAGTCGAAGTGTCGCCAGTCGCTGGAATACCAACATTCTCATTTCCGAACCCGCAAAGACTAGGCGTTCACCCACCATTTTCTGATTTCGTACTCAGCCGACGCAGCTGGTAACGCATTATGTACTACAAAACCCTTTCGTCCCAGCTTAGACACTCGTACTCGGATATTGTAAGCATCGATGCAGAGTTTTTCCGAATAGTCAATGACCACCGGCGAAGCCGGTGGCATGAGGAAGGCCCCTAAAAGGAGCCACGAGACTGAGCCATCCAAGCACGGCAGAGCCTGATTGCTTCGCACCAGCAGATCTGGTGGTTTGCGGTTTTCAATTAACCGCTTTGGCGTTAGCCGCGGCTGGTCAATGTATCAGAAAACTTGTGCGTTGCTGCTTAAACGGGAGTGGAGCGGGGAGTGTGGAGTGGGTTATGACAATTGCGGTGACACTGGCAGCTCGATACATCTTCAAGTGTGGCCTGCCAGTGTCTTGCCTACTTACCTCAACCGCGCAAGAAACTGAAAACGAATGAGTCGTCGCTGCCAGGCCGTTGTCCGCATGCCTTGTCCCACCGGCAGTGTCTTATGCGACACTCATCCCCAACTAGATTAAGGCAGCGAAGCGACTCTAAATGCGTTCGCGGGAGAGCTGGTCCAAAAGCGTTTCCAATTCGGCATCAATGCGTTGTTTTCGACGGCTCTCATCATTATTAGAAAATGGCAAGGCAACCAAAGCAGCCACTTCCGAATCCGCGTACGCGTCTTGCGCCATGAAATAACGGCCGCCTTCACCTTCTCCTGTCGGGCCAGCTGGATCGCGGGTCGAATTCAGGAAGTTGATAATGATCAGCACGTCCGCCGGTGTGAGCATTTGATCGCCATTGACGTCAAAATAATTTGCCCCCCCCTCTTCACCTCCACTGCCAATAGGAGGTTGGAAGTTGAAACCCTCGCTATTGAGGTAATTGATTAGAATCAAGACATCCAGCGGTGTAACCAGTCCATCTCCGTTGACGTCATTCGGATTATTGCGATTCTGATAAGGCGATCGGGCGGGAGTTACCGTTAGAGAAACACTTCGACTCACTCGGTCGGCACCTGAAATGGCGGTCACGACTAGAGGTATCGATGGCTCTGCCGACCGATCGATCGCCTCGGTCGACTTCAGCTTTAGCAAGTTTCCTTGGACTTCAAACCTTTGATCGGAGACGGTGAAAAGGAATGGATCATTGTCGGGATCATTCACAGAGACCAGCCCAACATGCGCGCCAGGCATATTGGCTTCGATCTCCAAAGCGGAAATGGTCAGGCTCAATGGTGCGTCGTTGCCATTAGTGACTGACACACGGACAATTTCCGTTAGCTGGTTTTGTTGACCACCGATTTCTCGTGCGGTGATGGTTAGAGTTACCTCGGGTTCACTTTCGAAGTCCAGCGATTGCCCATTGGCCAGCTTTAGCTTGCCACCTTCGACTACAAACCGAGCATCGGAAACAGTAATTTCGTACTGATCCCCAACGTCTGGGTCTTCTACAATTACGTCTCCGACTTCTGCTCCCTGAGCATTCTCAGATACGCTGGAATTGCTAAGCCGAATGGCGGTCGGACGTTCGTTGACATTGCCGATCGAAAGCGTCGTTTCGCCGCGGATACTGATTTCAGGATCAGATAAGTCTGTGGCCACGAATTCAACAACGATCTGGCTCTCGGTTTCAAAGTCCAGAGAGCCGGAAGCCAGGTACAGTCGACCATTTTCTACTCGAAAACGCGGATCGGAGGCAGAGATTTGGTAACTGGCGTCTGGGTCTACATCGACGATCGAAACGAAACCAAGTTCTGCTCCAACTTCAACCGACTCACTGATCGTGGGAACATCGAACGTGATGGAGATAGGATTGTCATTTTGCGGCTGAACCAGGATTTCCAGCTGTAATTCCGTTCGGGATTGGCCATCCAACACGTGAACGGTAGCTCGGTCTCTTCCGTAAAAATTCGGATTAGGTCGGTAAGTCCACAGGCCACTGGGAGTAAGTTCAACGACACCATGTCTGGCTTGCGTAGCCAACGAAAACCAAAGTTGATCACCGTCCGGATCGCTTAACTGGCCTGCGTCGTGAATATTGAAAGTACCTACCGTATCCTCCACCAAATGCCCGTTCTGTTGGACGGGAACAATCGGAGGAGTATTCTCGCGAATCGGCACGACACCGAAGGCGATCGATTGGATGTCGTCTTGCGATAGACTTACTGAGTGTGTCGTTGCAATCGATAGGTCGACTTGGTGAACACCATCGGCATGTACTACTACCAAGTTGTCTCCGCGACGATCGGTCGCGAGCCTGGCGCGTCCTGCAACCCGGCTGCCTTCCGCGATTCTCGTGCGTCCAACTGGGAGCCAGCTGGTCGTATCCCAAACCACAAGTTCGTTGACTCGCGAGACGCTTGCGGTGACGATGCGACCGTCGGTTGCATCGGCGGAAACCGGTGCGGTGGCTTCGTTGAGCAAGGCTGCCAGCGACAAAAAGTCGGGGCCAACAGCGATCGCCTGAACTCCGCCACCAGCCATCGCCACGAATGCCAGAGCGCCGTCTGCCGAAAGGTTGAGAGAGCTTGCCTGACCGTCAACAGTAAGCGTTGCCTGTGGATCGAAGGAGTCCAAAGGATCCAAGAGAATCAGTTGGCTGGTACCCTCAACAAGACCTGGCTGGACTACCAAGAGTTGTCCGGTTGCGTCGCTACCGGCAATCTGTGTCGCTGTCGTCCGAAGCCGTTGTTCAATTACAAGAAAATCACCTGAAAACTTCAGAGCAGCCAAGTTGTTGCCACTTGGACCTTGCACTAAACCATAAATATTGTCACCTGCCATGGTCAAAGCGACGACGTTTTCATCGTCTTGCAGGCCGTCGATTGGGTAGTAGTCAAGTTGTGCAGACTCAGTGTTCAGCCGCACGACCTCTTGAATTGGTGCTAGGGATTCTTCGTCGTAAAACTGGCTCGAATCAATTACGGCCAAGTATTCAGACGGTGCCAGGCGAGTGGAGAAGACAACGCGTCCACCGAGATTAATACTTTCGTAAACCGGTTCACCATCGACGAAGTGCTCAACATCACCGAAGTCGTTCACCGTCCAAACGTGGCTCAGATCTTGACTGGTGAATAGTTCAACTGCTCCCGAATAGGAGAGCGCGGTGGCAATTCCCTCCACGCGAACTGGCGAAGATTGCGATTGGACCAACGGGTTGGTAATGATCCCGATCGAGTAGTCGCCTGGCTGCAGGTCTTCGAAGAACGCTTCGCCATGCAAGTCGGTTACGCGAAGCGGTTCATCGCTGTCGAGTCGCCCGTTTAAATTGAGATCAACGTATACCAGGCGATCAGCCGCCAGTTCATCAGTGCTTTGCTGGTAAACTCGCTCGCCCGTTTGATCTTGGTATACCGAAACATTGATTCCGGCCAGAAGCCGACGCGCTTCGAGCGGTTCCATCACTAATCGCACACGTCGCGAACCGCGATTCTGCATGTCGACCTGTTTCGAGCCCCATCTTTGTTTCATTGTCTGCGATCAGCCCTGATTGCGAATTCCCAAGGGGGATACAGAGAACACGAGATACACGAACTTTGTCACTACATATGGCACTAACAGATCCAGCCTGAGACTAGCGTCACAAATCGTATTTCCTATAACCACATCAGCCACTGGCGTTCGGTTCCGTTAGAAACCGCGTGCTAGCGCACAGAGGCTGATTTTGTAGAAGTATTAATTTGGAACTGAATTTCCAATTCTTGACACTAGCGTCTGAAAGACGTTTAAAGGGTACAAAAAACTTCCACAGTAATTTCTAGTGGTTT
>JAGQPR010000360.1 GCA_020426625.1 Planctomycetales bacterium | reverse complement strand
CGCACGCTAGCGCGTTGCGGCTGATGTGGCATCGGAATTACGATTTGTGACACTAGGCCAAAAGAATACCGCACTCATTGGTGATGCGATTGCTGAAACAGCCGGTGATTGCGGGCCGAGCTAATGTCGCGAAGCTCAGAGCATGCCTAGTGATACTTAGCTTAGTCCCTGATACAACTTCGGCTGATAACAACCGGTTCGCGGCATGCGTTTAATAGCTTCGCCGGAAACGATCGCTTACGATCCAACTCCATACTGTGTCTTCGATCATCTCCCGCTGCAGGCGACGACTAACATCTTCAGCTGCGCCTTGCGCCGCTTCAAACTGTGGTTCCCATTGTTGCTTCTGCGTCTGGTCAGCATGAATTCCAAACAGGCGAAAGTGCAATTTCTGCAGCACCAACATTGGGTCAAAGTCGTCCGAAGCTACTTCGCCAGCCGAAACCAGTTCTGATATCAAGCGATTCAAGTCGTCTCCCGAGACCAATTCCATGCTTTCTTGAAATGGGTCGGTGCACTCTGTACCTCGACTGCAACCACTTGGTGGAACCGTAGTCATCATTTGATTACTGGTGGACTGAGAATCTGAAGCTTGGTTCCAAGCCGCCCCCAACGCCATCGATGCTAACTGGTCAATTGGTATGTGAATCGCCTTTACACCACGCTGCGCAGACATCCGCTGAGCCAACTTAGTCGCATCGGATGCACTTTGCCTGGCGTATGCGTCACTCATGACGATTTCACGCACCAGTTTTCGCAGAGAATACTGCTGGCTAACGAGTGTATCTGCCAGATAATCCAGCAATTCGGCGTTCAATGCAGGATTCGTCGCCCGCTGGTCGTCGACGTCTTCGACCAATCCAGTTCCCATAAGCCAGAACCAAATGCGATTAGCAAGATTGCTCGAAAACTGACGATTCTTATTGTCGGTAATCCATTGAACCAGCGCTACGTCTGGCGGATTGGCATCATCGGTCAAGCCAACCTCTTTTCCCGGCAAGCGAGCAACGGCCGGACGACCATTGCGTAGATCAGTAGTTGTTCTTCCAGCGGAGCGGCGAACAGCTCCAGCGCTTTCTATTTCCGCCCAGCAGGCGGCCAAGGAAAAGTAGTCGTCCTGCGTCCAGTGGTCCAACGGGTGGTCATGACATTGGGCGCAGCCAATTCTGACGCCAAGCCAGACCGACGCTACCAGTTCCGATCGAGACCGCGGATCGTTGGCAAAGTTGTGAAACTGGTTCAAGCTATGCGGACCTTCGTCGGACAACATAACCGACTGTGCAGATCGGGCACGTGGCGACTCGTCAACGATCTGCGTTGGGACCAGCATCATCGATCTGGCCAGCTCTTGTAGATCATCTTTCTTGCGCAGGAAATCAGCTACCGCCATCGAAAGCTGGCGATCGATCGTGCTTCCAGCTCGTGTACTATGTGGAATCCAAGAGACGATTTCACGTCCTGCCTGTTCCCAAAAATCCGGAGCGGCCAGCAGCTGCTCAATCAATTGCTGCTTTTGCCCCTGGTTAATTTGCTTTGTGGCGGCACTCCATTCTGCGCGACTGGGATGCCGACCTAGCAGGTCGAGCCAAAGTCGACGCACGAGCAAGTGCGGTGCACAGGTGTCGCCTACTTCGGAAGCGATGCGTTGATTGGCCAGATCCACCAGCCGATCGATCGTGGGGTCTGAAATGTCGGTTTCCGTCGTTTCCAAAGGAGTATCGGCTGGACGCACCCACATCTGTAGCGTTCTCGCCACCGGGCCAACGCGTATCGTAATAGGCCAGTATCCCGGCCGCGACGCCGTTAGCAGAATCTGGTCCAACTCATGCAGATACTGCACAGGTGCATCAAGGCGTTTTCCAGCTGGAAATGCACCGTCGATGGCGATATGTTCTGCGTGGGCGAATTCCTGCCGATTGCGCCAATCTACTTGGATTTTCACGCGAGCCGTCTGGCCAACTGCCACCGCGATGGACTCTTGTGGCAATATGGCGATGTTGCGCACCGTCTCGAGCGAGCCCGCCTTGGCACCTGATTTCAGCCATCGCAGTACGGTGGAATAGGCCGGGCTTTCTGGATCCAGGCGGACGTCCCCTCCGTGATCTAAGAAGCCACCTGGTTTGAGCAAAAGCAAGCTTTCTTCGGGCCGCTGTAAATCCAGCAATCGCCCGCCGGGAGCATGCACGATCGCTTGGTAATCTTGGTTAGGCCGACTGCCGTACAGACTCAAATTCAAGTAGCCACGCCCAGCCGCCGCACCGTGGCAGGCGCCCGAATTGCAGCCAGCCTTGGTCAAGATTGGAAGTACGCTCTCCGCAAAATCGACCGTTCCGCCGTCGTTTTCTCCAGCACGTGCGAGTCGGCAAGCGAGTGCCATCGCCAGCAAGAAAAGACTTATTCCTCCCAGATTCAGCCAGCCAAATCGCGCAGAATGAACGCAGGCTGCGGCTGGATTTACAGGGACTGTGCACCTGCTCATGGCCTTCGTCTCATCTGTTGCGGTGCCGGAGTAAGCTCGCGGATGCTCGGGGCCTTGCCACCGTCGACGACGTCGCTCATGGCCTGCAACACGCCAGGGCCATCGGCTTCTGCCGATACTTGAGTGAGCGCAAAGTTTGCGGTCACTTGGGCATCTTTGACGACGATGATGGTCATTGCTGCCAAGCGGTTTAGTCCTACGCTACCTGGCCCTTCAATTCCCCCATCCGCCACGGTCAAGTGAGTCACCTGGCTGAAATTCTTCCGCACCAGCCGCAACCAAGATTCGCTGGACGACCGGTCCTCAGTCAAAATTACGAAGTAAAGCTGTAGCTTCTTGTCTTTGAGCCGCTCGCCGTAGAGCGACATCAGACGCGCTAGCTGAAAGGCGGGTCGCGATTTTTCATGCATGACCGCAATTACCAGCGGAGCCTTAGTAGAAAGCTCTTGCAAATCCACTTTTTCGCTCGTCTTTTCTTCAACTGGAACTAACCACACAGGGAATGCCCCCAGCGTCTCACCTTTTTGAGGGCCGGAATAGATCTTCTTGTCCGCTTCCGCTGCTGGCGCGGTCGATGATTGCGAGCCAGCATCTACATCTCGCTGGGCGTGTGTTTGCGCTGCTGAAGCGATCAACGCCAAAGCCGCAGCACCTTGAATAGCTATGCCTACCAAGAAGCGAATAGTCAGTCGGCTCATTTTGTTACAGCTCCGAAACGTAAAGTTAATGTTGCGAGCAGTTTTTCACGCCGCTTTTCAGGACGAACTCAATATCTGCTATCCAGAATTGTAACCGCTAACTGGCACGCACGGCAGTATTTGTTGGAATTGATTCAGGCCGTACTTCTCGCCGTACTTGACATAACATAGTGCATAACGAGCAGGATTCTTGCCCTACCTCAAACGGTCCCAGATCCTAGTTGCCTCCTTCCCAAGGACGACTGGCGTACACAGTCGAGTACTGAGTCAAATTGCCGGTTTCGCAATCGTCTGGTAGATTCTCGGATTATGAGAAAAGGAATTGCAGTCTCACCTGGCGTTATTATCGGAACGGCCTATTGCATTCACGAGGTCTTTGTAGATCCCGCCCGGGGACTGCTGGAACCTCACGAAATTGTTACTGAAATTGCCAGGTTCGAGAACGCAAGAAAGCGTTCCATCGAGGATGTAAGGTCGCTGCAGAAGAAGGTTGAAACGCAAATCGGCAAAGAAGCTGCGGCAATCTTTGCCGTGCATGAGTCGATTCTGATGGACACGGTCCTAGTCGGCAAAGTTCGAGCATGGATCAGCGAAGAGCGGCTAACAGTGCAGGCGGCGCTGGCCAGACTGATGGATTTCTACCGCACGCTGCTCGAACAATCGGGCGACGACTACTTACGCGAGCGCGTTGCTGACATTCGTGACGTCGTCGAACGGTTGACAAGCTACCTAAGTGACGCGTTAAGGTCCGATTCAGGAGCGATGAGTGGGCCGACGATCGTCGTCGCAGACGAATTACTGCCCAGTCAAGTTGTCATGCTGGGCGAAAAGCCCGTACATGGAATCGTCACTCAGGCTGGTAGCCAAACCAGTCATGCCGCGATCATTGCACGCAGCCGCGGAATCCCGGCCGTTAGCGGAGTGGCGGGAATCTTGCGACAGACGCAAACCGGCGACACGATTATCGTGGACGGGCGCGACGGCCACGTGATTGTTAACCCAGATCCGGAAGCACTGGCGGCGTACCGTAAGCTGGAGCGTGAATTCGTCAATTTGCGAGACGAACTGGCCCATAACCGAGATCAGCCCGCGCAGACCAAGGATGGCGTGCGATTGGAATTGTTGGCTAACATCAATGGAGTGGCGGACGCCAAGAGTGCAGCCGCCATGGGAGCAACAGGTATCGGGCTCTACCGCACGGAATATCTGTTCCTTACACATTCAAGTGTGCCAGGAGAAGACGAACAACTGGAGATCTATCAGGCCGTGTTGGCCGCCAGTCCAAATCATTGTGCAACGATTCGGACACTGGACATCGGTGGCGATAAGACGGTTCCCTTCTTGGTACGCAATCAACATGAGGCCAATCCGTTTATGGGTTGGCGGAGTATTCGGCTCTCATTCGAGCATCCCGAGTTTTTTCTGACACAAATTCGAGCGATCTTGCGGGCGGCTGCGTGCAAGAGTGCATCATCCGTTCAAATTCTGTTTCCGATGATCACCAATTTGGAAGAACTCAGGCGGTTGCGTGCGTTTGTTCGTCGCGCTGAAAACCAAATCAAGGCCGCTGGCCACGAATATGGAAAAGTCGCATTCGGCATGATGCTGGAGGTGCCAGCTGCAGCGGTAGTGATTGACCAGCTGCTTACTCTAGTTGATTTTGTGTCCATCGGTTCCAACGATCTGGTGCAATACTTGATGGCCGCAGATCGCGATAATCCGAACGTCAGTCATCTTTGCCAGCCCCTAGCACCTGCGGTGCTGCGCGTGCTGCATGCAGTCGTAAAGAGCTGCGATGCAGCCCAACGGCCCGTTACGCTCTGCGGGGAAATGGCTGGCCAACCACAAGCATTCGCATTGCTGCTGGGTATGGGGTTAAGGAGATTCAGCATGAGCCCTGCATTCATTCCTTCCATCAAGGAGCTAGCGCACCACTTGACCGTCCCCATGGCCAAACAATTGCTGGCCAAAGCAATGCAGTTGAATACGACTAGAAAAATCAGCAACATGCTGAACAAAGAGCTGCTGATGATCGCGCCAAATCTGCATCCAATCCTCATGCGCTGAACGAGCCGCTGCAACTTGCTTGCAGAAGAAATGACCGGGTAAATGCTTCTTCCGTATTGCTACTGAACGCCAAAGGTTTTCAAGGAAAGCAGCTTGGTTGCTCTTGCTAATACCCCAAGACATTTTGCATGGCTCGTTGCATTGCTGGACACCTCAGATAGTCCGTCTCCGAGTGAGACCGACCGATGGCTCGGCAGTCGTATTGCGTGATTGACGGAAACAAACCGGCTATTCCGCTGGAATTCGGTACACTGCAGGGAATCAGTAGACCTCTGTACCCAGCGGCAGTAGGCGAGCTGCCGCGTTCAAAGAAGTGGAACCGACGCAGGACGGGGTCGTCGGAGTTGAATAAATTGACCAGCTGCTCGACATTCGTCAAACCACAACGGTATTCGCCGCCCGATGTAAAAGCATCTCGGTCAAACGCTCCAGCGTATAGACTTACGCGATAGGGTGGTCTCTCGGCGTCGCTTTGCATGATTCCCCGTCCCCCCAACGTTCCTCCGCCCAGCAGGTGCAAGGCCCCGGACACAACGCGGGTGCCAAAGCTGAATCCCATGATGCCTATCGGTTGGTCAGCCGGCAATAGCGTGATCAGACTGGCCAGGTAGTATGACTCGATGTCAATCAGGTCCTTCTTGCCGCGGATGTCCTTGGCGAATCCTTGGTCGCGCTCACTTGGCCACGTGAAGGCGATGAACGTCAGAGGTTGGTTGTGACAAGCGCACATCATTCTGAAGATCATGAGCGCTCGCTGCCTTGCTTCGCCGTACTCCATCCAATTTCCGTGGGAGTAAATCACGATTCTGCGCTGGGGATTTGCCTCACAATCAGCCACCAACTGATCCAACGATGCGATCTGCCAGCTGCAATCAAACTTGGAGACCATCATTTGTTGGACGAAGCACTGGGGTGGTTGTTCACCCAAATGCCGCGTACTTACTTCCCAAAATGCAGAATCCCCATTGCACCCCTGCGCCAATACGGCCTGTTGGAGGATATTCCACAACAGACCTACCATCAACAAAGGCAGGAGCACATTCCGCCACCCAGTACACCATCTTGAACGCGGCAGACAGTCTAAGCTGGTGCAGCTGATTCCAGCTTTGCTGCAGTACGATGGTTGGCTCACCAGCCTTGATACCTGACGACCCTGTCGCGATGCGCGCAAGGAAACGTGCATCCTTTCATCCCTCATAGATTCGCAATCCGTTTATCTTTGTAAACCTTTGTCGTGCCGAGTCCTTCGGACAATACGCATCATCGAATTCCATGCGCACAACATTGCAGGCATTTCCACTGAATGCCCCAGCTAGTCAAAGCGGCGATTTGTTTTTTCGCAGGCTGCCGGAAAAACAACCTGTAGCTATTGCATCAAATCCAGCAAGCAAGAATGAAGACGCAAGCCAACACGATGTTGTACTTTTTCAACATGTTTCATTTGCACATCCAATTACACGTTGTAGATTTCTTCAGTGGAAATGGTTGTACTGATTGCTGAGAGTTTTTCGGAGGGAGAAACGATGAAGAAGATTGCCTTATTCGGACTCGTATGCGTACTGAGTTCTGGTTGCGGACGCGGGTGGTTACCGCTTCATCGTGGCGCCCCGTGTCATCACGGTTGCCCGGCACCCGCAGTGGCGGCCCCAGCTGCCAATTGTGCGGGCTGTGGTACATCCACAGGTTATGCTCCTTACGACGGCGAAATTGTTGGTAGCTCAGTGATCGGCAGCGGAGCATTGCTCGATAGTGGTTACTACCAAGAGGGGATTCCACTGCAGACTGTGCCCCAGTAAATTCGATTTGCGCCCGCATGACGCTGGACAAGAACACTTCCGTTCGTCGTGCGCCACGGTGACGAAACACATTGGCGCACCGGTTAGTAGTCAGCGAGATGGCAAGAAGCATCTAGCGCGACTCCCTTCGGAATGAAGACCAGAAAACAAACACGACCCCGGAGATCGCCAACGGAATAGATAGTATTTGCGATACGGCAGTTGGAACATCCTGTACCTAATGGAAAAAAACGCTGCCAAGAAGGTCTGTCCGGGAAAAAGCTCGAACGCAGCTATTGGCTTTTTGCAAGTCATTTTCGAGAGTGTGGCGGTGCCTTCGGGGGGAGGCCCGCCACTCTTTTGATCTACTCAGCCTCCAGGGAAGCTCAAGTTCGCGGTAATTTTTCTTTGCCTTTCTGGCATTGCCGACGAAAATGGAGTGTTAAAGGGATCCTTGTAAAGCGGGTTGAATTCAAAAATCCAATACGCTGGCTGCATGTCTTTGGCATTGAATCTCAGATCTCCATTGCCAACTCACCTAGGCAAAACACTGATATGACTTTTCGCATTCTGCCACAAACTGCGAGACAGCTGGTTTTGTGGTTAACTCTGGCCAACCTAGGTTTGCCTTCCTTCGCGCAGTCGTTAAGCGAGCCAGACGAGTCCAATATACAGGTGCAAGGAGATGAGCAAAGTGCGGCTGCACCGATGTTGCAGTACGTGGCGCCCAGAAATGTGGAAATGCTGTTGGGTCTTCGGCTGACCAGCGGTGATGGTAGTATGCAAAACACCATTGCCACCACGGTATTTCCAACTGAATGGCCGGAGCAAAAGGTCGAGATCGTCGAGGTTTCGGTGCCTCCTTATTTCAAACACAGTCTACGCGACCTGCCCGGTGGCAATCAGCAGCTGGTCTTGTTCGCTCAACTTGTACCACCGCAGACGACACTCGAAGCAACTATCCGGGTGCGAGTGGAAAAAATGCATACCGTAGGGCCAACCGATACTGCCGGTCTAACCGTACCCAAGCGAATCCCTCGTGATCTAGCTCTGTATACAAAGGACAGTCCATACATCCAGGTCACAGGCGAAGTCAAAGCTGTCGTGAAGGAAATCGACAAGACAGCATTCGCAACGGAATGGGAACGTATCGAGGCATTTTACGACTGGGTGCGCGACAACATTCGCTACGAACGCGGCGACTTGAAATCAGTTCGAGACGCGTTGCGGGATGGGACGGGCGACTGCGAAGAGATGACCAGCACCTTTGTGGCCCTTTGCCGAGCGGCTCGTATACCTGCCCGCTGCGTATGGATACCCAATCATTGCTATCCTGAATTCTATATGGAGGACGAGCAGAAAAATGGCTATTGGTTTCCCTGCCAAGCTGCTGGCACTAGGAATTTCGGTTCCATGCCCGAGTATCTGCCGATCCTGCAAAAGGGAGACCGATTTGTAGTTCCTGAGAAACGCGAAGCTCAACGCTACATCGCCGACTATCTGTCTTCCAAGAAGGTGAACGGCAAGCAAAGTCCGCAGGTT
>JAGQPR010000035.1 GCA_020426625.1 Planctomycetales bacterium | reverse complement strand
ATCTGCCGCTACTCCGTAGCTAATTCGCCCCGCCGCAGCTGTTGCATCCGGGGGAGAGTTAGTTGCTAGGTTCGAATCCCTACCACCAAGTGCTGTGTCCGCTTTCCTCCAACAATCTCGTCGGGCGAAAACATTTCCGCTCTAGCCACCTCGACCACTACTACAAGCTCCACGCGGTGGAGTGTGAGGCTAACGCAATGATGCTTTAATGATTAAAGCATCAAAGCTCGACGCGACCTGCATAAACTCTGGCTTCATCAACTGCGTCGTCGTAGTCAGAAGGGCCGAGCGGCTTGGCCTTGGGAACGAATGAACCGGCTTGTTGATTGCTACTTACCGCAGCCCAAGATCCTGCATCCCTATCCGAAAGATCGCTTTCGCGCTCGACTAGCAGCAGGAGCCGTATGAGGTAGTACTTCACGTACGGAACCGTGCGGGGGGCGGCTGGCGACAGCCGTCCCTACCGCGATCCCCGGTGAAGCCTTCACCGCGAACACAAGGCCTGACCCCGGTGAAGCCTTCACCGCATCAGGGAATTCGTCTAGTGATTCGTAGCCGTTGTTGAATAGCCCAATGCGTTCAATGACCCCAGGAATATCGTGGTCAATAACCAATAGCCCGAATGGCCTCAACAACCTCAACCGTAACCGAATCGCCATCGTTGAATTACGGCATCCCAAGTTGCACTATTTATACAACTGGTGCAAGGTGTCACGCATTCGCAGTTACATATTCTACAATCCAATCGCTAAAACTTCTCCCAACAATTTGTGGCGTTTGCTGCTCTCCTTCGTCGTGGTCCCAAAAAACTACTGGGCATATTCCGAACTCCAGCTTTGATAGATCTAAGCAATAATGGTTACCTGCGCCGTCTGGCATGACTGGTATTAGTTGTTTTGGTAGATATGGGCGAAAATCGGTACGTTCTCGAACAGTATTCGTAGTCAGATTTAGATGAGCCGGAACCGAATCTCCGATGCCATACAATTCATCATACAAGAGTCTTGCCCAGCCATATGTTCTCAAGTACGCTTCGTAATCGTTTGGAAGAGTTACCCCAAGCTCTTGCGCGGCATCGCGGATGGATTCCTCAGATGCGCCAATACCCAGATCTTTGTCGAGTAATTGGTCGATTGTCATCGTCATTGTTTCAATGCTCATTATGGCTCTCATGGCAAGTTGGGGTGGTTAAGTTTGTAGTTAGCGCCAAGGCGATGTAGCGTTCGTGTTAGGAACTGAAAGTTGCTGAATGCATTCGAGCCGCCTTCCGCAAGTGGAATCATGTGATGAATTTCCATCGAAAACCCATCGTCGCCGAGAGGTGGCAACCCTTTTTTCATTTGCTTTAGTTGCTCAGCTGTATACTTTGAAGCATTTGTGGCAGCCTCATCCATCCAAGCTCGCGGCTTTGCAGCCGCAAATGCCTTTCGCATGTCTGCGAGCGCTTGACCCGTTACTCTGACTGGGGCAGCATTTCTTACTAGCGTATTGAGATTGCTACTGGCTTCGCCGAGGTTTCGGAGGCCTCTGCCTGCGGCTGATGGAACTAGCGGAATGAAACCGACATAGTTAAGCGGATCGCTTGGATCATTATAGATATCTCTTGCTGTCAAATACCAGTCGTAGGGTTCGATAAGCATACTACCGAGGACCTCTCCTCCGGCGCCCACGTACTCGCCATAGGAGATGGCAACATCGCCGCTGTCGCCTGCCGAACCCCCGAACCAGGAAAAGAATCCGTGACTAGCGGGGTTGCTGGGATACGGGTAGTCCTGTGGCAGTGTACCACTCTCATCCGGTGGCGGCGGAACTGGGAATCCCTCGCTGCCCTCAGTGAAGATCGACTCCAGCGCAAGTTCCAAGGGGGTCTTCTCCCAAGGTTCTTCTACATAATTTTGACCGACAAGTGTGACCTCGGTGTCTCCTGATATCGAAAACAAATTGTTGAATTGCCCCGACACAGGATCAAATACTGAAGTTTGAGTTGCCGTGCGGTCAAAGTCTGCGTCCCGGTATTCCAGGTAGGTCCGATCCCAATCGCCATAGTAGCCGCCAATTGCCTGCTGGTGCCCATAGCCGCGGACATCGTTGCGGTACTCGACCTTGGATTCCAGCCACTCGCTAGCGGAGCCCGACCAAGTGATTGAATCGTCTGAATTCAACTGGGCGCCTAAATCGCCTGTCACTTCAAATTCGTTGTTGAATGCCTGTAGTGTGTCACGCCGTTGCCAGCCGTTGAACGAGCTTTGCTCGTCCGTCGTCACCTGATATTCGTTGAGATCAGAATAGGCATTGGATTCTAGCGTAAGAATCTCGATCCCCTTGCCGTTCACGTTGGAAAGGGCAGCGGCGTTGGTGGGCGACAAGTCGGAAGCAAATGAACCATAGCTTCCGATCCCATCGCCAGCGCTAACAGCAAAGTAATTCAGTTCAGTCGAGTTATTGCGTTGACCGTTGGAGTATAAAAGCGTGCCAGTTGGAAGCGCGGCAGTGGTGTCAGGTGATCAATGGAACAGGGCTGGCTTCGATTCCTCTTCCGATTCGTTTTTCAGCCAAGGTGCATTGCCTGGTACTTTTCAAACGGGATTGGACATGGTTACCGATGGTGGTAACGTTTTGGGTGGAGGGCAATCGATAATCCCGTTCCAGTTCGATGCAAATGGTAGTTTACTGCCGCCGAAAGCAAATTGGCTGGCTGATTTCTTGGGTCAATCGCGGGTCAGCAGCTTTCGATCGACCGACCAGTCGATAAACCGATCGACCCATTTCGTAGCCGACCCTTCTCTCCCAGGGCGAAACCCAAAACCGTGGCCGGCGTTACTGTATATGTGCAGCTCGGTTGGCACGCCTGCTCGTTTGAATTTCAAATACACTTCCGCCATTCCTTCGGAAATATCTTTGCGATCGCCGTAGCCTGCAGCGATAAAGGTCGGCGGAGTTTCGGCCGTTGGTTCATAGCGACTGGATCGTCCAGGATAGATCAACGCTAAAAAGTCAGGGCGCGACGATTGCCGCTCAATGAAATCGTCTGCATTGGGATTTCCGGCGTCAGAGCGCATGCCTGCCAGTGCCACCAATTCGCCACCGGCCGAAAAACCCATGACTCCAACGCGTAGTGGATCAACATTCCACTCCTCGGCGCGGCTACGCACAAGACGGAGTGCACGTCGCATGTCCCCCAAGGCATGTTCGTCTACGGTGTACGTGGAGCCTTCTTCTTCCGCCAAGCGGTATTCGAGGACGAAGGAGGCAATGCCATGCTTGGCAAAATACTTGGCGGGATTATGTCCTTCGTGGGTCGACCAAAGAGAGTTGTGACCTCCCCCTGGAGCGATGATCAAGGCCATTCCCGAAGCGTTTTCCTGATCGGGCAGGTAGGGAAAGAGCGATGGTCGATGGACGTTGGTAACCACACGGTCGGGACCTGGGCGCACGCGCTCCTGTTCGTCGGAACGACCTTCCGAGCCCGGTGCATCGCCATCGTACAGAAAAACCTCGGTAGGCAAATCGTTGTCATCTTGCCCCAAAACCACGGGACAACCAAGTGCCAAGAATACGAACAATAGAGGTACAGTTAAATAGTGCAACATCATGGGTTTCCTAACTGCGAAGGACCGACGGGGGAAGAGCCTCAAACAGACTCGGCTAGGATCTGAGGAACAACTTTGGCATTTCCATGGATCGATCCCGCTGTTAACGCCAAATACTGCTCGCTTCTGCTAAGCATCCACACAGAAGTTTTTCCACATAACTTAGCCGTTTTGGCGTTAGCCAAGGTTGTCCAAGTATCATAAAACTTGCGTTGGTGCTTATACCATACTCCCGGCCGAAATGAGGCGTACTCACGATAGAAGCATCAAAGCTAGACGCGACCTGTATAATATGCCGTTAGTGATTTCGATGGTTCGTTTTTTCGGCGTTAGTAATGAATGTCTTACGTTTTCCTGGGTGGCGATGCTTGGCGATAGCGGTTTGGAATCTCCTCGTTGCGGGATTGGGGATTGGCCAGGATCGCACGATAGAGTTTGCCCGTGACATCCGCCCGATACTAAATCAGGCGTGTGTGCATTGCCACGGTCCGGACGACGATGCTCGGCAAGCTGATTTACGCTTGGATACTCGCGAGGGTTTATACCAGGAATTGGGTGAAAGATCGGTAGTCATTCCGGGCGATGTCGCAGCCAGTGAATTGTGGCTGCGCATTCACAGCTCCGAAGATGACGTGCGCATGCCACCTCCTGAATCGAACAAGCAGCTGAATTCCGATCAGCGCGAGTTGCTCAGAAAGTGGATCGAACAGGGAGCAACCTGGCAGCAGCATTGGGCGTTCGTGGCCCCGACACAACCCGAGGTTCCACTGGTCAGCGATCTTTCTCATTGCCGAAACGAACTAGATCTTTTCTTGCAGGCCCGACTATCGGAGTTGGGGCTTAGCCTATCCGAAACTGCTCAGCCACATAAACTCGTTCGGCGTCTCTACCTAGACCTGATCGGATTGCCGCCATCGCCGGACGAAGCAGATGCTTGGGTTCGCAAAATTTGGCCGGGATACGAATGGGGGAATCAAGATGGCAGTACGGCGGCTGGCAGGGAAGTTGCTCTGGATGAAGCCGCTTATCAATCACTGGTCTCGCGCCTATTAAACTCTCCTCACTATGGTCAGCGTTGGGCTAGGAAATGGCTGGATCTAGCCCGATATGCGGACACAAATGGGTACGAAAAAGACCGCGAAAGGACAATTTGGCCGTATCGAGATTGGGTAGTAGATGCCTTGAACAGCGACCTGTCCTTTGACCGCTTTACGGTCGAGCAACTAGCGGGCGATATGCTTCCCAATGCGACGTTGGAACAACGCATTGCTACTGGGTTTCACCGAAACACAATGCTCAACGAAGAGGGAGGCATTGATCCACTCGAGTTTCGTTTCCATGCGATGACTGATCGCGTGGCCACAACGGGAACGGTGTGGTTGGGTCTTACTCTCGGGTGTTGCCAATGCCACACTCACAAGTACGATCCAATTTCGCACTCCGAGTATTACCAGCTCATGGGATTGCTCAACAACGCTGATGAACCTTTCTTGGAATTGCCTGACGAACAATCGCGACTCAAGTGGCAACAGAACCAGCTTCAAGCGTCCAAGTTACTCGAAGATTTGCCGAGTAAGTGGCCTGCGCCACAGCTGAATTCACCAGCGGCCAACGCCTCGAAAGATCCTAGCCATATAGCGGTGGAAACGCGGCGGTCTGAGGCGATGGAGACAGCCTTGAGAGACTGGATCGAGCAGGAGAGTAAAAACGCCGTGCATTGGGAAAACCTACAGCCGCTGAGAGCGACTTCGAATCTTCCCACGCTGACGATTTTGAGCGATGCTTCGATCCTCGCATCCGGCGACACTGCCAAGCGAGACGACTATGAGGTGACGTTTGAGCCGCACGATCAAACCATTGCCGCGATCCGCTTGGAGGCGCTTCCTGACGATAGCTTGCCAGCTGGGGGACCTGGCTCGACGTATTATGAGGGAACGCTAGGCGATTTCTACCTCACCGAAATCCACGCGCGGGTTCGCGACAGATCCGTCCCATTCCGTTCGGCCAGTGAGACATTTGCCCAAAATCGCTATGGCAAGAATCCAGTTTCCGCAGCATTGGCAATCGATGGAGATATTCAAACCGGTTGGTCCGTGCATGGTCGTCAAGCCGAGCGACATGTAGCGGTATTTGTTCTCCAAGAGCCTCTTCCGCCTGGCAGCGAATTGCTCATTCACATGTCGTTTGGGCGCCATTTCGCAAGCTCTTTGGGGCGCTTTCGAGTAAGTGCCTGCAGTGAAGAGACTCTTCCACAGGCCAGAGGCTACTCTGCTGAAACTGCGACCTTGATCAGACGAGTTGCGGAATCAGCGACATTCCAGCTGAGTGATTTGACGGAACAACAGCGATTGGCGCTTTTTCAAGAATTTCTACTTGCTGCACCTGAGCTCAGTTCAGAAGCGGAGAAAATCCGCCAGTTGTTGATCCGTCCAGAGTTTGCCACCACTTTGGTGATGTCGGAAAGACCAGCGGATCAACCCAGGAAGACATTTCGCCATGAACGAGGAGAGTATTTGAGGCCGGTCGAGGAGGTTCAGCCAGGTGTACCTGCAGTATTGCCCGCGTTGCCTGTCACTGCGGCACCGAATCGCTTGGCCTTTGCCCGGTGGTTGGTTTCGCCAGAGAATCCGCTGACCGCACGAGTCGTGGTCAACCGTCATTGGGCTGCGTTTTTCGGGACAGGGCTCGTGAAAACACTGGATGATCTCGGCGTTCAGGGCGAACCTCCATCGCATCCCGAGCTATTGGATTGGTTGTCGATTCAGTTCATGTTGACGGATCATTGGTCTGTCAAGGCGCTGCATCGGAGAATCGTTTCCAGTCATGCCTACCGCCAGTCTTCTATAGTCGACGCGCGGGCCCTGCAGATGGACCCTGACAACCGACTGCTCAGCTATTTCCCCAGGGTTCGGCTGGACGCCGAAGTTCTGCGGGACAGTTTGCTCCAAGCCTCTGGTGTGTTGGCTGAGATTTCTGGTGGACCGCCCGTTCGTCCCCCGCAGCCAGCAGGGGTCACGGAGGTGGCCTATGGCAGCCCGGGCTGGGATTCGAGCCAGGGGGCTGATCGTTATCGCCGCAGCATTTACACGTTCATCAAACGCACTGCGCCGTTTTCGATGTACGCGACGTTCGACGCGCCCAGCGGTGAAGCTTGTATCGCCAAACGCTCGCGTACAAATAGCCCGTTGCAGGCACTCACGCTGCTGAACGATGCGATGATTCTCGAACTGGCTCAAGCAGTTGCGAAACAGATCTGTCCGCCAAGTATGCAGTCTATGTCAAAGGCGAGTGTGCGGTCCTCTGCGATGGCTCTTTTTCGCAGAGTACTGATCCGCCTGCCGACTGACAACGAGGTTGAGCAGCTGCAGCGTTTTTTTGAGCTACAGTTCGAAAGGTTTTCGGAAGCACCGGAATTGGCTAGGCAGTTCGCAGGCATTAGACAGCCCGAGATGGCACAATCGCAGTGGACCAACGTTCAAGCGGCTGAACTGGCTGCTTGGACAGCTACAGCTAGGGCCATATTCGCCTTGGACGAAACCCAGTCTCGCGAGTAGTCAGACTGTTGATACAGCCGAGTTTAGTGACTTGATCGCAATTCAGCGAACCGTGGGCGCTGTCTCGCGGTCGAAATCATTGATCAAACCGCTTAGCGAATGGTGGTAACGGGCCCAGCGGCTGAGCTTTGTCCGACCGCCCTATAAACTTCCGCAGCATTTTGATAGGCAGCGATGGCAGTTTTCGTTGTTGGGTTGGAAACGATTCGATCCATCAGCTGGCGAGCATCAACTAGATTGGGGTCGGCTTGTAGCGCAATTTGCAAATGTTGCTGCGCGGCCGCCAAATTGTTGTTCGAAAAATGCAAGCAAGCTACGTTGTAGTTCGCTTGTGCAGGTGCAAGAACTTGTTCTAGCTGCTTGACGGCTTCGTCGGACCGCCCCACAGAAACGAGCATGTTGGCTAGATTGTTACGGTACAACAGACTCTGCGGAGCACGTGCAATTGCCTGGCCGATCGAGGCCTGCGCATCGGCGTGCAAGCCCTGTTTTTGCTGTACTAATGCAAGCTCATTGAATGTTTCGGCACGCGGATTCACGCTGATTGCCTTGGTGAAAAATTCATTGGCCTGTTCCAAATGGCCTTGCCTGAGATAGAGACTAGCCGTGCTCAGCAAGGCCGCTTCGTTGGCTGGCTCTTTCTCGAGCGCCTTGGAGTAGTTGTCGAGCGCTTTGGTGTAGTTGCCTTGAGACTCAAACAACTGACCGTTTGTCACAAACACCTCAGGTAGAATCTCCGAAGGCATGTTGGCCAAACTCAAGGGATCGGTATTTTCAGTCCCCGTTGGTGAGAACGTGGAAGTGACGGCGTTCTTGGCTTTGCCCATGGCACTGGTGACTGCCGAACCCATGGATCGAAATTGTCCCGCGATTCCCTTGCCGGTTGAAGTCACCGATGTTCCCACCAAATCCGTAGACGCACCGGTTGAGGCAGCATCTCTGCTGAACCACTGCGTTGGAGATTTGAGTGAAGCGCATCCCGACGCCAATGCCACCACGCTCACCAGCACGCTGGCAAAGGACATTTTGCTTCGCAAATTTGTGGTTGACTCCACCGTGTGACTCCTGCGTGAAAACGCACGGCCTCATCCGAGATCGGGGGCCAAGTGATTGACATACGGGATCGTGAGTCCCGATGGAACTCTCCGCGATCCTGTAATCGTCACAATCGGTAAAGTTGCTTGGCCGACTTTAAGAATGCTCGATATTAGGAGAACTCATTTCGCGCAATGCCAGCAATCGAACGGTCACACAGGAGATGCATGCAGTTACTTTTCCACTCCTGCAAAGCGGGTTCCTGAGGGGTGGGTCTGCTATCAGGTCCGGTGTGGAGAAACGCGGTTTGGGAACCCAAGCCCCTTCACGGCCGCGTCCGAACGTCCCTGCAGGATCTTAATCCAAGCGGATGGAAGCCTGCGGGAAGGATTTGGAAGATCTCAGGCAGCTCGGCGCTCGTCGGTGGGACGCGCTTCTTGTTCATATTTTTGAATGCAGGCTACTGCGGACAGCGTAGACAGCAGGTCACCGCAAGGGCCGAAAAACTTAATCTCGTCTTCCTCTAAGAACCAAACCACGTCATAGCCTTCGCATTTGAATTTTCGGCCACAGAACAGGCCGTTTCGAATCAGGATCGATTCATGAATGGTCCCAGGGTCTTTAACGCCAAAACTGCTGAGCTGGCTCGCGACGGCAGAGCGAATCTTTTCGACAGGAGTGGCCATGCTCATGTTTTATGCGCGTCCGAGAACTGGGTGGTCGTTAGGTTAGGTTCCAGACTTATGGAATCGGCATTAGGACTGCCTAAGCTCCACAGCCTTTGGAGTCATCGTGAAGGGCAGTCTAAGTTACCTATTGTTCCATCGGGTTTTGCCCCCACTCGAGCTGGTGCGTGTGCCGACGCTCTACTTACTAACAACTCTTCCACAAAGGACGTGTCTGCTGAGAACTGCAGTTCGCTGTCGCAGCACAAGCGGTCAGCGGCACGTAAACTTTAGCCAGTCCATAACTTACTAAGACCTCGGAAAGTGTTAGTCGATCATTCTCCCAGAATATCGTCGATAGCCTTTGTCGACCCGGCCTTAGTCCGTAAGCTTTGACTCTCTCGCCATCGCGAACTACGGACGTTCTTTACGGTTCGTATGTGTTCGCTGGTTTCTCGTTAATTACTTGCCAGGAAGACAGCATGGATCACACGTCAGATTCAGAGCAAGCGAACGAAGCTCTACCATCTGCGGCTTCTGTTGAGTCGCCTTCAGCAGACATTGGACCAGTCGAAGAACGCTCCGACGTGCATGCGGAGCAGGGGATGTCGGGTGAGATGCAGACAGATGTGTTTCAGGAAGACGTATTGCAATTTGTGGATGATCCTAAGGCTAGCGAATTGTCGGCCGACTATGTTGGGCGTTGGTCTCGCTTGATAAGCACGACAAATTGGGAAAAGGGAAAGATCATTCTGCAATGGCGCGAAGCCCTGGCAGGTTCCCAATCACCAAGCGCCGCCTACAGCGACGAGGCCTGGAGTCGACGTGTGGGAGGCGTCACACCGCAACATGTGGGAAGACTGCGACGAGTGTCTGAACGCTTTGGCGACGAGTACGAAACTTACTCTGGCCTCTATTGGAGCCATTTCTTGGCCGCCCTGGATTGGCATGATGCCCAAATGTGGCTCGAAGGCGCTATGCAGAGTTCGTGGAGCGTCACCCAAATGCGGCGCATGCGGTGGGAAGCGACCGGAAGCGACCCAAGCCAAAAGCCAACAAGCGCCGATCTAGTTCAAATTGACGAGGACGAGGACTACGCTCCCCTGGCGGAAGTCGATGATCGCAAGGGTGTTGCCGATGACCCGCATGGAATTGCCGAAGGGCCGCGCTACGATGGGCCAGACTTCGGCGACGAAGGTCAGTTCTCTGCTGCGGAATCTGTTGACGAAGACGAGCTACCATGGGAAGACGAATCGCCCCCCCCCCAATCCTCACCATTTGCGAACCTGCCAAGTTTACCGGTTGATTTGAGCGAGGCGCTGGAGCAATTCAAGCTGGCGATCATTCGCCACCGGGCA
Organism: Planctomycetales bacterium; assembly: GCA_020426625.1. Taxonomy (GTDB): domain Bacteria; phylum Planctomycetota; class Planctomycetia; order Pirellulales; family Pirellulaceae; genus Aureliella. Next base: position 19,900 of record JAGQPR010000035.1, on the reverse strand, counting down.
GATCACTGGGCAGAGACATCACAAGAGGATGTCTTGCGGGCCTTGGACGCGCTCAAGGTATTTGCTGCTCTGTAGCGTCGGCCTTCGAACGCCGTTAGTTTCACAACCCGTTAGCAGCTCTCTGTCTTCACTCTAGTTATAGACGATCATGCCAGCGTTGGTGCCTGCGGGGGCGCCTACGACTGGCTCCGCAGCAGAGGCTGATACACGTAATGCGTTGGCACAGAAAGGATGGGTTCGTGCAGCACCGTACTTTCTCGGCGTCGACTAACCACGCGATAGTACCCCATGTTCCGTCCGGCGTCTGATTCCACCGCTTGAATCTCGACCAGGTTGTCTGGCGCTACGGTACGGTGCCACTTCAGCCATCTCTGCCAGCCGTCTTTCATCGTGTCGGCGAGTTCAACGTCCACCAGCCCGGTCCGCTGCCAGTGCATCCGCCACCAAGCTGGAGAGTGCATGCACCACATTGACGGTTCTGCATCAAGCCAGTCTTTCAAATGGACTGGCGCATTGCCCTCGATTTCTTCAATAAATCCCGCCCCGGCAATTGCAATGATGCCGCCGGGTTTTACAAAGCGCGCGAGATAACTCAGATAGTGATCATCCGTTCCAAAGTAGGGAAACGCGTCGATCGAAACAATCGCATCAAAGAATTCATTTGCGTAAGGCAGCTGGCGGGCATCCGAGTGAATCGGAAACACAGACCTTTCCACATCGGCAGCTCGAATGCGCTGCAGGTTTTCCGACGGACTGAACCACAAATCGGTCGCCCATACGAACAGTTCGAATTCGCGAGCTAGAAATATGGACGTCGACGCCCGTCCACAGCCCAAATCCAAGACCCTCATGCCTGGTTTCAAATCGAGAGCAGATGCGAGCCATTCGACAAGCCACAGACAATTCGCCCCGCCGCTGGCATTTTCCTGGACCCAGTCGGGATGATACGTGTTGGAACGAGGAAATTCCGGCAGGACAAGTCGTTCAGTAGATGTCATGATCGATTCTGTTCGTTTCTTAGCGGAGGCCTGGGGCTTACACAGCCATCTCTATAGGTGCCGATGCAGCGAAGAATGAATCAAGTTATTCTCTTCACTTGGCGACCACGCCGATTCACATCCCGCCCGGCAGGAGGGACGTACTGTATCTCCCAGTTGCCGATAGGGAAGGGTTCAAAGCGAATTACGTGAATGCGCATGCAAGCACCGTGTGCTGTTCATTGGGCATACAATGCGATGGAATATAACGGAAACTTGCGGACGCTGTCAAAACTTCGCACCCCAGCGCTGTTCATCGCCTCAACTTGTGAGAGCAAATCAATTCATGTCATTACCAATCGTCACGCTCGACCAAGAGGAACGGTGGGACTGCCAACAGTGCGGCTATTGCTGCCGTGGTAGTCTGGTGGCACTTAGCCAAGAGGACGCTAGACGTCTGCGAGATCAGCAATGGCACCAGTTGCCCGAGTATCAGCAGACTCGTTTTCTGGTTCCCCATCGACGAGCCGAAAGTGGTTATCGATTGGCGCATCGCCGGGATGGAACTTGCGTATTCTTGAATGAGGATGGATTATGTCGAATTCACGCCAAGTTCGGTCTGGAAGCCAAACCAACAATTTGTCGCACATTTCCGATGCAGTTGGTACCGCATGAGAAGCACACAGTATTGACGTATCGACGTGCCTGTCCGTCCGCAGCGGCGGATCATGGCACGCAAGCCAAGGACCTCGTTTCATCCGTTAAGCAATTGGTACGAGACCAACGCTTGAAAGTGGAAGCTAGCGTACCACCACCGCTGAAGTCTGGCGAACAAAGGGATTGGAAAACGACTCGTCTCGTGCTGCAAAGCGTAGGCACATTGTTGCGCGATGAACGTTTCCCTCCGGTACGTAGACTTGTGCATGCATTGCAGTTTGCTAGTCACCTGGACGCAGCGAAGTTACGAAGGCTGAATGACCAACAGATTGCCGAACTCGCTTTCACTCTGGCGGAATTGATGCCGGAGGAGTCACGGCCATTCTTCGATGATCGCAAACCTCCAAAGAGCATTTCAAAGATCATTTTTCGCTTGCTAGCGATGTCCTGCGCGCGGCTTCATCCACTTTGTCGACACCAATCAACGTGGGCTACGCGATTCGAATTGGCACGCACATCATGGAATTGCTTAAGGGGTTCTGGCAAGATTCCAGGCCTGGGCGGGGCATTTCCGGCGGCAGCGATACAAGAGTTGGAAGAGCCTTTGGGGCTCAAGTCCGCTGGCGTGTATGTGCCACTGAGCCGGTTGATCGAAACGACTTCCGAATCCTTACTCTACGCGCTGGCGGGCCGCAGCGGGTGGCCGGTAACAGATAGTGTGCGGGGTTTGGCCTTACTCTTTCCCATCGGCATGTGGATGCTCCGCTGGCAGTCGCGTCAGCGCGATCCGACCGTAGATGACATGCTGAACATCGTGGTCGCGTTGGATCGAAGCCAGGGCTACGAGCAATTCAGTGGAGCGCAGCAAAGATTTAAACTTTCCATACTCGCCTTCAATGGAGAACTGGAGCGGTTGGTAGTCTGGTATGCGCGCTGAAATGGACTACGTTGCGTGTTTGCGCGTGGCGACTCACTCACCCAAACAGTAGAGATACTCTTGGCGCTGCCCGCTGTCGGACAACTGGGCAACGCGATGGTAAATTCGGCTACCGCAGATTGAGGGAGTGGCGAAAACTTGTTTACCAAGCGAGTTCTTGGCGAGTTGTTGAAACCCTGCGGGTGATGCCTCAAAAATGAAAAAGTCGCCGTCTTCATTGGAGATATAGACGTTGTCGCCGACTAGCACCGGAGAAGAAGAGAAAGTTCCACCTAGTCGCGATTTCCACATTTCCTTGCCGGTTTTCGCTTCCCAGCACATGGCAATCCCGGCGTCCAGTACACCATACAAGTAGCCATCGCGAATGACCAGCGATGGGACATAGAGTCGCGAATCGTTTTCCCACACCAAATTGCCACTGCCATCTGCAGCGACAGCAGACATATGGTTTTTCGGGTAGCCTCCGCTGGTATAGACTAGCTTGCCATCGGTCAGTGTTGACGTGACGCATTCCGTGGTTGCCCCTTCTACCTCCCAGTTTGTCTCACCGGTCAGCGGATCAAAGCTGGCAACTTGATCACAACCAACCATGATGATTTGGTCTTTACCATCGATGCGCAGCAGTGTCGGCGATGGATAGTTTGGTTTCTGCGGTCGCTCACGTTGCCAAACGGTTTGGCCGCTAATTCGATTCAATGCGGCCAAACTTCCACCCCCTTTGTTGTCGGCCGAAACGATCACAAGTTCCCGGTACAAGGCAGGCGATGCACCGTAACCTTGGTGCATCACATAGTCACCGATGCGTCGCTGCCAAAGGATGTTGCCTTCGATGTCCAGTGCAGTGGTGTGGAGTCCGCCGTCGTTGGGGAAATTGATGAATATGCGTTTTCCATCGCAGGCTGGTGTGCTGGAGGCAGCGGTAGATTTGTTGTTCTTGCGCATGCCTCCGCTGGCATGCACCACAGTCTGCCACAATGGATGACCGTCGGCTCGATCAAAACACAAGACCATTTGAGCACCGGATTGTTCGTCTGCCGAGGCAAGATAGACTCGGTCATTCACGACAGTTGGCGATCCGTGCCCACGGCCTGGGACAGCTGATTTCCAAATGACATTCTTACTGTCGCTGAAACTCAGTGGGGGCGATTGGTCTGCGGATGCCGTGCCGTCGCGTTGTGGGCCGCGCCACCAGGGCCAATCGCCAGATGAAACCTGCAACGCATCGTCCACACGAATCGGCGAGGCAGCAGGGGCGAGGGTACCTGGAGCTACGACGAACAAACCAAAGTACACAACCATCAAGTTCTTCATGCTTTTCCCTCGGTCATCGTTCACGCATTGGGGTCATTCGTCGGCACAATACTATATGGTCAGATCACGCCAGCGTTGGGCGCTAGTCATTGTTCGGTGTCAGCCAGCTGAGGTGATGTGCGAAATGCACCAATTGCAGTTGCTCAGCGGTGTGCTTGTCCATTTCCCCAAATATAGGGGACGCGTGGATCGGCCCCGAGTGACTGCGAAATCGCTCAATACTGCCTTCGATCTGACTAACGGCAGCTGCCTGTGCCTGATCATCATCAGCATAGACCGTTTGTGGCATCGTTGGAACGCCATCGCTCATTTTCCGCGAAGAGATGATCTTCTTGAGAGTCGACTTACCAACCGTCAAACGCATTGCCGCCAGCATCCAGCGAATGGGAATGTGAGCCTGCGGAAATCCGTCCATTGGAAAAGTCAACCAGTCGTTCAAATGTTTGACTGATTGCGTTAGGTTCCATTTGCCGTGGGGAGTGTTCCCTGCAGCCAGCTTGCGCAGATCGCTCAACACTTGATCCCAGTCGTCATACGTTAGTTCCCGTCGTAAGCTCATCGTTAAACTCTGCAATCCAGCTCTACAATAAAGAATACTTGCGGCAATTCTCATTGAGGTGGTTGCCCTGCAAGCAAGCCAGCCTTTCAGCCGGACAAGAACAGCATGGTGCGAATTTAGAACTGTCGCTCCAATGCGTCAATGTGTCGGCTAGAAGTATCCATCATCGACTGTGTGATTCGATGTATGACTTACGAATGCATGGAGGAAATTGGCAACTGTTAAACCAGTATCTACCGCCCCCAGACCGGCAGGTTGAGTTACAATGTGGGGATTATCTACCTCATAACTACCGCAAGCGTCCAACACGAGAGCAGATCGGCTGGAGGCTGACTGATGCAGGGGCCAAGATGATTCTCAGAATTTTGTTTGTGTTTTTGAGCTTCCTATGCTTATTGCCGCGTGTTGCGGCCGACGATCGCCCAAATATCTTGTTCGCAATTGCTGACGATTGGTCGTTCGGGCATGCGGGGGCCTATGGGTGTAGCTGGGTTTCTACACCGAACTTTGATCGCCTAGCACGCGAAGGCCTGTTGTTTACCAACGCGTTCACACCCAACGCGAAATGTGCGCCGTCGCGAGCTTCGATACTAACCGGGCGATATTCGTGGCAGTTGGAAGAGGCTGGAAACCATATGTGCATATTCCCAGCTAAATACGGCGGCTTTATGGAGCGGCTGTCTCAGGCTGGTTACCAAGCAGGTTACACCGGCAAAGGGTGGGGGCCGGGAATCGCTGACGATGCACAAGGTCAACCACGTGCGATTACGGGTAAACAGTTTTCGACGCGCCGCGCATCCCCGCCTACGAAAGCCATCTCCAATCTCGACTACGGCGCAAATTTTTCCGAGTTTCTCGATAGCGTACCCTCAGGCACGCCTTGGGTGTTTTGGTACGGCGCGACAGAGCCTCATCGCGGTTATGAATTCAAGTCAGGTGTTCGCTTGGGAAAGAAACTGTCGGACATCGATCGCGTGCCAAGCTATTGGCCAGACAACGAAGTGATGCGACACGACATGCTTGACTATGCTGTCGAAGTGGAACACTATGACTTGCACCTGGGAAAAATTCTGGCGATTCTCGAAGCGACAGGCCATTTGGACAATACACTTATCGTCGCCACCTCCGATCACGGAATGCCTTTCCCAAGAGTCAAAGGGCAAGCGTACGAACATTCCAACCATATCCCACTCGCAATCCGCTGGCCGACAGGCATTCGACAAGCAGGTCGAAGTGTCCACCAGTTTGTCAATTTCACCGATCTGGCGCCTACATTCTTGGATGCAGCCGGTATTGACGATCCTGGCCCAATCATGCAACCCATCAGCGGCCAGGGCTTGAGGGACGTTTTCGAAGACCGCGTGCTGCCCGGCACGCGCGACCATGTGCTTGTCGGCAAGGAACGCCATGATATTGGCAGACCGGATAACGCGGGGTATCCCATCCGGGGAATTCGCAAAGGCAATTTGTTGCTTATCAAGAATTTCGAGACCAGCCGTTGGCCAGCTGGAAATCCCGAAACCGGCTACCTCAACTGCGATGGCGGTCCGACAAAGACTTTTGTGTTAGACCTGCGCCGAAAATCCGGTAGTTCGACCTTTTGGGATTTATGCTTTGGCAAGCGGCCCGAGATGGAGTTCTACGATATCGCTGCAGACCCCGACTGCATCCGCAATCTGATAGATTCTCCCCAGCATGCCCAGGTGATTGCACAACTTCAGGAGCAGTTATTTGCTGAACTGACAGCCCAAGGTGACCCTCGCATGTTGGGAAACGGAGCTGATTTTGATCGTTATCCGTATTCCAGTCCCGCGACCGATCACTTTTATGAACGTTATATGGCCGGTGAAAAACTGAACGCTGGATGGGTCTCGCCGTCCGATTTTGAAGCTGCACCGGTCGACTGATTTCGCGTAACCCTCGTGCCGAATGACGCCTGGTCCTCGCCCTCGGCGGAAGAGACCATGTATTATACAGGTCGCGTCCATTTGTGATGCTCTGGTCAAGCAGGCCAATGTTGTGCATGCCTCATTCTGTACCGGGCAAAGAATTACTTTTCGAACCGGCAAGATATGGCTTTTAAGATTGCATTGCTCTTGGCATTTGGATTTCAGCTGGCAGCAGCGATACTGGCGCTGCGCTTGAACGTTCGCTATCGCATCTATTCGGCTTGGTTCTTCGTGTCAGCCTCGGCGGTGGTCGCCGCGATTCTAAGGTTAACGACCCTCTGTGAAACCTGGACTACTCCACCAGACATTGAAGGCAATTGGGTACAGTGGGCGTCCGCATTTGTCTCGCTGGTGGCCTCCGTACTGCTGTTGGCAGGCATGAGTGTTATCGAGCCGTTTTTCAAGCAGATGGCGCAAGCGCAGGAGACATTGAGGAATGAACACAAGCAATTGGAATCGATCGTTAAAGAAACGGAAGAGGAATTGCGGTTGGCCCAGCGCATCCAACGGAGACTGCTGCCGTCAACCGTCCCAAATCTGCCTCACATGGAAGTCTACGGTCAATCGAACCCGGCAGTGTGGACCAGCGGCGATTATTTCGATTATCTAACGCTGCGCGATGGCTCGACCGCGATTGTCGTGGCCGATGTCAGTGGCCACGGGCTAGGGCCAGCTCTGCTGATGTCTTCGACGCGGGCTTCATTCCGAGGCATTGCGCCAACGACCAGCGATGTAGGGGAATTGCTCACCAACGGCAATTTGGCCGTGGCGGATTCGGTTTCCGATCGGGAATTCGTAACTGCGATGGCCGTACAGTTTGACTATCAACAACGCACGCTAACTTATGCGGGAGCCGGGCACGCTGGTTACCTGCTGCGCGCCGACGGTAGCTCGGAGATGCTTCCCTCCGACGCTCCACCGCTGGGTATTTTGACTGACCTGACCATCTGCGCTAGTACTCGCACCGAGATCATGCCGGGTGACATTCTGCTACTTGTCACCGATGGCATCCTGGAAACCTGCAATGAATCGGGAGAGATGTTTGGCGAATCGTCGTTGACTGCCACAGTCTCGGCCCATCGAACGGCATCGGCTGAAAAAATCGTCCACGCGTTGCTTTCAGCCGCACAAGAATTCTCTGGTCAACAGCCTCAGCAAGACGACATAACGGCCGTCGTGGTCAAATTTCTCTGACCATTTCAGTGCTCATTGCTTGGTAAACATCAAGAGGCGAAAGTCCATCACTTGCTTGCCCGGGATTTGTATTGCCGATAACTCCAACTTGCGTGCGCCCTGCTCGAGCTTGATTGTACCTAGCGACATCGTGGCAAAATCTTTGACGTAGGATTCCACTCGCGGTGTGCGATCATGTTCTTGACCGCGAAGTGGCGGATTATGTGCTTCGGTAATCGTCGCCTGCAACGTCGCGCTGCCACACTGCAATTGGATGACAGCCCCTACGTCTTCAGCGGAACACGTGTACTGCAATTCTACGGCGTACACTCCCGTGGCTCCGACCTCGACGTCCCAGTTGATGCGTTCGCTGGTGCTGGTCCAATTGGTGAGAAAGGAGCAATTAGGGAAACGGTTTGAACGTTTGATGTTGCCGGTGCCGAGCGCGTCGCGAGCTGGCAACTGCGTGAATCGATAGTTTTTGTGCCCTAGCAAGAACGGTCGGTTATCATCGTCGTAACCCGGTAGGATCTCTTCTCGAAACTGGTTGGCGACGCGAGCAAGCCGTTCGGTGACATTCGGATGCTTCTGGGAAACGTCATCGCGTTGCCCGGGATCCGCCGACATATCGAACAGCTGGCCGCTTGCGTCCAGCCGAAAACGTTGATTGCGGACGCTGACGCGATTGTTCCAGAAGGAGACGATCTCGCGGTCGGGCCAATCAACGTCAGCCTGGCCAGTCAGTAGTGGTGCCAACGATCGTCCATCCAGCGGATTCGTTCCCACACGTTCTATTTTGGCTAGTTCCGCGAGGGTTGGTAGCAAATCGATTGCACCGGCAATGGGCATCACTAGTTTGCCTGCCGGGATACCATTGGGCCAGCGTATGATTAGAGGAGAACGGACACCGCCCTCGTCGGTAGAACCCTTGCGACCTTTCATGCCACCATTCCAACGAACGCCATTGGGTCCATTGTCACAGAAGTACAACACGATTGTATTTTCGGCGATGCCCCATTGATCGAGCTTCTCCAGTATCCGCCCCACGTTGTAGTCTATGTTTTCGCACATAGCCAAGGCGCTGCGGGTGTGGGGTATATCCTCGCGATCAGGTTCCCGGTTCCGCATGGTCAGTTCTGCATTCTTGAACTTGTCCCAGTATTTATCAGGAACTTGCATCGGGGAGTGTGGGATATTGAATGGCAGATAAGCGAGGAAAGGTTTCTTTGAGTCGACCGACAACTGCATGAAACGAATGGCTTTATCGGTAAAATCATCCACGCAAAAACCTTCACCCTGAACCATTTGCCCGTTGTGTTCCAAAGGAGGACTGAAGTAATCGCCCCAATGCCCACTGCAGAAGCCGTAGTATTCATCGAAGCCTCTCCCGTTAGGATGATATGGATATTGCATGCCATTGTGCCATTTGCCAAACGCACCTGTGGCGTAGCCCGCTGCGCGAAACGTATCGGCAATAGTTGTTTCATCCAAGTCCATTCTCTCGCCGCCCGCGGACGTACTGTACACTCCGCTTCTTGGATGGTAACGACCAGTTAAGAACTCAGCCCGGGTTGGCGAGCAGACCGGGCAGACATAGAACCGATCGAATCGAGCACCGTCCCGCGCCAGTCCATCGATGTTGGGAGTTTGAAGGTTGGTGTTGCCATTCAAGCTCAAATCTCCCCACCCCTGGTCATCCGACAAAATGACAACAATATTCGGCATCTCTGCGGAGTTGCCTAACTGGCTTGTGATCGCAAACAGCGCGATGCCGACCAGGCACTGGCGAAGATTCATGGTGGGTTCCTAGGGACATGGTTAACGTAGAACGCTTGGTCACTAAGAACACAGCTTACCCGAATTCGATCTGATTTGTACGGTCAGCGGAGGGGCTGTCACCTGTTGAAAATGCGTTCTAAGCGGTTTGATAGCCGAAATAGCTCTTGGACTTGATCACATCGGCGACGGGAGTTGGCACCATGTTTTCCCAATCAGAATCGCCATCCTTGATTTTTCTGAGAACGTCGCGCGAAAAGATTTTCAGGCATGATTCATCGTAGTTCTCAATCGAATTGATTCCTCCGCGATCGATCAGGTAACCGAATAGCTTTTCCAGCTCGGGAGCAATCTTCAGATTGTGGCAAGTCATCAATTCGCCAGACTCTTGATTCAAGAGCGGATAGCAATAGATCTTCAGGTCGTTCTTGAACAAACGACCGAACGACTCCAGAACGCCTCCCTCGAGCTGCGAATAGTATTTTTCATCGAAGAGATCTTGTAGAGATCCCGCACCCATCGTGATGGCGATGCTCTCTTTCGTATAGCGAGACAGATAGGCGGCCAGTCGATAGTATTCGAAGTAATCTGAGATCAGGACAGGCATGCCACAGGCGCTCATGACGTCCGCGCGAGCCAGGAAGTCGCGAAGGTCGATTTCGCCTCCTGCCTTCAAATTGCGCATGGTAATTTCCATGACTTGAATAACATCCTTGCCCGCTACGCTGGGCAGTTGTGAGAATTGATCATGCGCGCTACGCAGCATATCGAGATTGACGTTGCAGACCGGACGAAAGCTGCCTCGTTCCACCAGAATCGGCCTGCGATAGAAGAACTCCGAGGGTTGTAGCACGTCGCCGTTGGCGGCAAACATGGCGGCGCCACTCAGTCCCAATTCAACCAACTTGAGACTCATCAACCGATTGTCGACATGCCGAAAGGCGATTCCAGAAAACTCGATCATGTCGATTTCGATGCGCGACGTAGACAGACCATCCAGCAGTGAGTCGACGAGCAACTCGGGTTCGTGGTTGAGCGAAATCGCACCATGCACTAGGTTAACGCCGACGATCCCTAGTGCCTCTTGCTGTAGGGCCGCTTCGACGTCGAGCATTCTCACATGGATGATGATCTGGCTATCAGCATCCCGTGGATGAGCTTGAAATTTGATGCCCATCCAGCCATGACATTCGTTGGTTCCTTGATAATTACGTGCTGAGACCGTATCGGCAAAGGCGAAGAATGCACTCGTGTCGCCTCGGGTATCGCATAACCGGTCCAAGTTCAAGCTATGCTCGTAGTCCAGCATGGACTGCAATCTTTCGCGACAAACGTAGCGAGTTGCCCGTCCATAGATCGCATCGCTGACTTTCATGTCGTAGGCGGAAATGCTCTTGGCAATGGTACCAGCTCCACCTCCGACTCGAAAAAACCAACGCACGACTTCTTGGCCGGCCCCGATCTCGGCGAATGTACCGTAGCGTCGCGAATCCAAATTGACTTCCAAGGCTTTCTGGTGCGTGTCGATGATGTTACGACCAGAGGTTCGATTCGAGTATCTGTGCATGCCCGGTGGCAACTTTCGGAAAGAGTGAGTTCAAAGTAGCAATCGAGAGCCACCTAAGGGCAACAATCGTGCCAGTTTTTGCAACTCGACTCGGCGTACACCCAACCCGCCACTTCCCACCGTGTTGTTTTACTCTCCATGCAATTGCCAAAGAGAGGGCGGAGCGCCACTGACGGGGCTAGAGGAGCCGCAAAAAGCCCATTTCCCTTCACAGGCCGCGAACCAAGCGTACACGTGGCGGCTCTTCTGAGTTGAAGACAGCTGGGCGTAACGGGCGGGTTTCGCTGAGAAGCATCAGTGTCGTCGCCCAAGACGACCATTGGCGGGCGACTGCGGCTAACTGAGATAGCAAGGACAATGCCCTTCGTCGTCTCGGCCAATCTAATGCTTCAGGTGAGCAGGCGCGCGCAGCTGCCTATTCTCTTGGCAGGTTGCCAAAGAATCTAGCATGGTACCAGCCCGCAAGGTGCAAATTGCCAGAGCCACCAGTAAAGGGAATCGCCGAGATCCAGGGTCAGCAATTGACCATTAAGCGATCGCGACTGACAATCTCACGCTGCCTGAGGTTAGTGCGCTTTCAATATTCGGATTTAGGCGCATTGATTACGTGGAATAAGCTTCCAGCTTGGCAATTCCAGGTGACGAATTACGATTTGTGACACTAGCGCGAACTGCGGTTACTGGAAATTTAATTCACGAACGCTGGAGTGACCTAGAGAATTGGATGACATTAGACGCGCCCAGGGGCTGCTTGAATTGGAAACCAAGCCAAAATCCGTGCAGAAGCTGGCTACTGCGGGCATGCCTGGGCTGGCGGATTTGGTGCTATTTGCGACTGCTCTAATGTGGGGCATCAATATAATTGTCTTCAAGTACGCCACCAACGGCTACGATCCTTGGGTTTTCAACGGCCTGCGTCTAATCTTCGCGACACTCACGTTGGGAGTTCTCGCCTGGGCAGAGGCGATCTTCTCACCTCGGTCGGTATCCAAAAGAGTTCCTTGGCTGCGGGTCATTGCGTTTTGCTTCATCAGCGGCGCACTCTATCTGATCATCTTCGTCAAAGGAATTGCGCTGACGACGGCGGGGAACACGGCGCTAATTTTGGCCTCGATGCCCATGTGGACCGCGCTGCTCTCGATGCACTTCCTCCAAGAACGTTTGCCGCCAGTGACTTGGCTCGGTTTGCTTGTTACTTTCTTCGGAACGCTCATTGTGACCACACAGGGAAGCGGGAACGTTAGCCTTGCCAGCGAATACTTTGTCGGAAATCTTTTTATGCTGGTGGCGGCCATCGTCTGGGCCTCGGGAACAGTATTGAGCAAGGGAATCTTGGAGGCGATCAGTCCGCTGCGGTTGGCATTTATTAGCGCGCTGCTCACAACACCCGTTCACCTGGTGATTGCCTATTTTGTGGCTACGACGACGATGCCCAATTTTTGGCAGGAGACCATGCGGCCAATGACGGTCGTGGCCATCGTCTATTCTGGAATTTTCTCGACAGGAGTCGCCTACGCAACTTGGCACTTTGGCGTAAGAGCTGTGGGAGGATCTCACGCAGCGGTATACCAAAACGTGGTAACACTTGTAGCAGTATTCGGTGGTTGGCTGCTTTTGGGAGAAACGTTGGTTGCAGTTCAGTTGCTTGGCGGCATCTTGACGATCGTCGGGTTGCTACTGATGCGCCGCGGACGCGCTGGTTGAACTCGCAGCTGCCGCAAGTTGCGAAGACAGTCTAACTTTGCTCGGTGAAGAATGCGGCTTATGCAACTATGCCTGCTTGACCTGCGCATTAAAGCTGGATGTGACCTGTTAACGTCCCAGGTAGGCCTTTAGAAAGACCTTGGTTGGCCCATACGTATCCAGCATCGCGTCTTCGAAAGCTTGGCCTGACCGTAGCAGTTCCAATAGTTTGTCGAATCGGCGCAAGTTAGTGCGATTCATCATCAGGTTTGTTACAGACAGTCCTACCAGCCCTGCGGATTCCTCATCCAATTCCTCGTCCGCTAACTTTTCAGACTTGTCGACTTTCTGTAAGGCGATCGGCAAGGCAACTTGCCACTCGCGAATGCGTGGGTCATCGCGGCGGTAGACTCTGACGACTAGATTGCGGGCAACGCCTTCGGCAAGCCAATGGGGAACACCTGCAAAACTGCCCAGATAGCTACCAGCTACCAACTGCAAGGCTAGAGACTTGCTGAGGGATTCAGTAACCTCGCTGCCAGATGCGAGGACCGCGTAGACATCGGCCGGGCTGGCTTGCCAGTGTCCGAACCAGTTCTTGGGTAACTCACGCTGTTCGGTCATCAAGCCGAACTCGCTGTAGTCGTAACGGCTTTTCAGCACGTAAACGACCAATCCTCCGTTGATCAGTTGAACGTCTTCATCTTCCTGCCTTAGCTGACGTCGCACCAGCGGCACAGCGTCTTGCAGTTGCTCCAGGACCAATTCTAGTTGGTCTGAAGCAACATTGCCCATCACGATGAAGCTATCGTCGGAGACCATTGCGGGGACGTCATTGGGTAACACGCGCTGCCAACGCTCCAGTGCCAGTTGCTTTCTACGTTCGAAGATTTCTTGGTGGCTTGCGGCAGCTACCCAAGCGGTGTCAGCGACATCCTTCAGGCGGGCATTCTCATCGGCAGCATCAAAGCGGGCCCCCTCGCGGATCCAAGTCGAGATAGTATTGATCTCCTCTTCAGACAGCGGTGCCCGTCCGCCAGCAGGCATCCGCTGGCCTGCCTGGCCCTTTAGTTTGCGTATCAGTAGGCTGTCGGCTGCCGCACCCCGCGTAAATACTGGACCATTGTCGCCAGTCGATTTAAACTGAGCAAAAGAATCCATGCGAAGATTGCCCGCAGGTCGTTGGTTGCCGATATGGCACCCCTGGCAGTGTTGTAGCAGTAGGGGAGCTACCTGACGCGCAAAGCTGACTCTCTCGGTTCGTTCGACAGCGGCCGTCAAGGAATCCCAGCTGGGTACTGCCTCAAGCTGGAATCCTTCCAACTCAAGCAAACCATGCACGCGCAACAGCCGCTCGTAAGCCGATTGCAGTGATTTGTGCTGCGATGAATCAATTTGTTGCATCAGCTTGGAAAGATCGTTCTGCACAGCAGCAATCATCGCGGCAGCTTCTTCTAGTTCATCCTCTGCGACCAATGTGGCCAGCTTCTCCGACGCCGCGATCAGCTTAGCGGTGGCCTGTCCAACCTGCGGCCCTTGCACGGTGTTTTCTGGCTGAGCAAGCACGGTGATTGAACTGGTCAATACAGCTGTGCAGAAAATGGTTAGTTGAATCGCTTTCATGTTTTGAGAGCGTCTGTACACACCTGAACGTACCCAAGACTTGGATCAACAATTGGGCTCGGCAAGCGAGAGGTCTTCTTGGTTGTCAGGGTAGCTATAAGTGCGCCAAGCAAGACAGCTAATAGGAACATAATTGCCAAGCCAACGATCCACAAAATCTTGGAACGGCCTGTAGACGGTATCGGGGTCGCCGGTGGCGGTGCCAGATTGCCGACCGGTCGGGCGACAATGGGGCCTTGAGCTGCGCTGCCACCGCGGGATAATCCGCTACGCCGGGCGATCTCCGATTCAAGGTCGATCTGACTGCTAGTGTCTGAGGCCGTGGCCCGGCGAGCGACGCGTACCAGCACACCGCTATCGGAAGTTGAAAGACTAGCAGAACTGCCGGATCTGCCTGCCAACGTATCACCGCCGCGATTGCTGACAGTGTCGATATGAACGGCTGAGCCAGCGATCCCCGAACCGGTTGTGCTGTCGCCAGAGAATTGAAGTGAGCTGTCGCCGCTGCCTCCCGCGCCAACCGGAATCTCCACGCGATATTTTGCCAGCCAGGCTTCCAAAACATCAGCGGTTTGAGCCGCATTGGAATAACGGAACTTGGGGTCTTTCTGCATCAGTTTCCAACAGATACCCTCCAGTTCGCCGGGGCAGTCAGATCGGATCTTACGAATCTCCTGGGGCATTTCTTTTTGGTGTTTGGCAATTCGTTGCGCGATCGTGCCGTCAGGAAATGGTGGGTGGCCAGTGAGCAAGAAATACATTGTGCATCCCAAGCCGTACAAATCCGCCCGATGATCTACTTTATGACTATTCAAGGCTTGCTCGGGAGCAAGATAGTCAGCCGTCCCGAGAACCTTGTCATTGAAATCGATGGTCAATGAAGCTTGGGCGTCGTCGGCGAAGAGAGCTAATCCCAAGTCAAGTATCTTCACCTTGCCTGCAGAGTTAATCAGGATGTTGGCTGGCTTAACATCGCGATGAATAAGCCCTACGTCATGGGCATGTTGTAGTCCACGGGCAGCTTGTGCCATGTAATCCGCCACCCGATCAAAGGGCAGCTTTCCCTTTTTCTTGACGATCGTCTGCAAATCGTCACCATCGACATATTCCATGACGATGTAATGGGTGTCACCCTGATTGTCGATGTCGTGGGCACGAACAACGTTCGGGTGATTGAGGGACGCGATTGCCTTAGCTTCCTGCTGGAAACGCGCTAGGTACGATGACTTGCCCAGCTTGCTCTGGGGCAGCACCTTGATCGCGCGGAGATCGCCCATCTTCGTGTGTTCGGCCAGATAGACGCTGCTCATCCCACCGCTGCCGATGTGCCCCAGTAACTTGTGCTTCCCTAGAAAGAATCCCTTGTACTTTCCTTGAAGCAGCTTTTCGCAGTGCCAGCGAGTTACAATCTTGTGTTTTTGAAGTGCTTTGGCAAGCGCGACGGGATCGTCTGGAAGAGTCCCACCGGATTCCGCACGAATCGCGTCCAAGGCACTTTCTAGCACCTCTGGCTTGGCTAGCTGGCTCTTCTTGACCAGCTCTATCAGCTTGTTCGCGTCGACGGATGCCATGGGGCCTTGTGCTCGCTTTCCAGAAGCTCTCTGCTTTGTCGTTCACGACCGTTGTCTTGCACTATCGATTATTGTACTCCCACTAGCCAATCGACGTCGAAGATTCGCTAGCCGAATGGCCCTTGGACCCCGACTTTGGGGCGGATTGGATCGTCCATTGTCGCGCTGCAAGCACCAATTCGGAATTGAGCATTTGTCGAGGATAGCAAGTCTTAGAGTGAAGTAAACGAATTACAAACTAAATTATGGCACTTCTCACGCTCGATCACCACTAGGTAATTGATTAGTCCACCTATCACCAACTAATGATATCGACCGGCTTGGCCGTTCCCCGTTTTTTGGACCTGGATTTCGTCCTCAGTTTCTCTCTCCAGTCGATACCAGCTCCAAGCCTCTTTTCACCAAAAGATTCTTGCGCACCGTGAACATTTCGAATTCGAATCGCGAAACCATCATCATAGGAAGCGGCGTGATCGGTTTGTCACTGGCGTGGGAATTGGTTCGTCGCGGTGCCAAGGTCACGGTGATGGACAGTGGCGCAATTGGCCGAGGTGCTTCGTGGGCCGGAGCGGGAATTCTTCCACCTGCCGCAAAGTCGGTTACAAACGATGCCTACGAACAATTGCGGTCGCTAGGTCATCAGTTGCATCCAAATTGGTCCAAACGGTTATTGGCGGATACCGGCATCGACAACGGTTTCAGACGCTGCGGTGGCATTTATCTTGCGCGCACTGCAGCTGAGTTCGCTACCTTGAAGGGCAACGAGTATTGGTGGCAAGAGCACTCGATCGACTTTGAAGCACTTTCGACTAACGGGCTGGTGAGGCGCGAGCCCGAGCTGGCACCGATCGCTGAGACGCTCAAGGGCTCGTGGTTCTTGCCCGACGAGTGCCAGGTGCGCAATCCTCGGCACTTGCAGGCTTTGGCTAAAGCCTGTCTGCAATCGGGAGTCAAGTTGATCGAAAACCAACGTGTAGAACGCCTGCTCGTCGAGCACACTGTGGTTACCGGTCTCGAGTCAGCAGGGCAAATAATGGAGGCATCGCAGGTTTGCATCTGCTCCGGAGCTTGGGCCAGGGAGAGTTTCCAGCAGCTGGGCCTGCAGACGGGAATAATGCCTGTCCGCGGCCAGATGGTTCTATATCAAGGTAGCCAGCCGCCATTGTCTAGTGTGGTCAATGAAGGCCATCGATACTTGGTGCCACGCGAGGACGGGTATGTGTTGGCGGGAAGTGTCGAAGAAGAAGTGGGGTACAATTGCGAAACGACAGACGCGGCTATAACGCAAATTAGCAACTGGGCCGAGAATACGCTGCCGCTACTGAGCAAATTTCAGATCGTTCGCACTTGGGCTGGTCTCCGACCTGGATCCTTCGACGCTCTTCCCTACTTAGGACAAATGCCAGGATATGAGAATCTCTTCGTGGCCGCAGGCCATTTTCGTAGCGGTCTGCATTTGGCCTGCGCGACAGCGGTGGTGATGGCCGACGCGATGCTGGGGAAATTGCCACCGATCGACTTGAGCCCGTTCCGTCCCGGTCGGGGATAATCAATTCACCAGATGTCTTGGCCGTCCTGCCAGCGAACCCGAGCTGACGCACTTAATTGCAAGTCAGAATTGCAATCTGTTCAGCGCTGATAAATCGGTAACAATCCACGATCCAGCTGCAACATGATCAAATTGCAGGCGGTGATATAGACCGGGCTGATTTGCCCAGGCCAAGAACCATCACTAGCCTGTTCGCTGACGATGCGGTCGTACAACCGATCGCGAAATGGCAGCCACAGCTGGTCACCCTGTCGATAGACGACTTGGCTGTAATAGAGATATGTATAGTGCCAATGTCCAAACGCGCTGCCCTCGTCAGCCAAATTATTGTGCAATCGTTTGCGAGAGTATTCCAGCATCTCAGGAACATGCTGTCCGTCATAATTGCCAGCGTTGTATAGCGCCGCCAATGCCGCTGCGGTAATAGCTGGTCGAGATGTGCCCAGTTGCTTGCTCGAGTAACTGATGCCTCCATCACTGTTCTTGCATTCATAGATGTAATTCTTTGCGCGCTCGATCACTTCTGCAGCAACGGCGATTCCCGCGTTGCGACACGCACGCAACCCTTGCACTTGAGTGATTGTCGTCGACCCTTCATCAAAGTCGCTACCATCGGCCGCACTGACGTATCCCCATCCACCTGCCTTGGTTTGAGCCAGACAACAAAAATTGACAGCGCGAACTAGCACATCCAACAACTCCTTGCGTCGGTCCTCGTAGCCCTCTTCCCCTAAGACCTGGCTCAACATGAGCATCGAGAAACCGTGTCCATAGGTGTAACGAGCATCGGTGATAGGATCGCCGATCAGTCCATTGGGTCGACATTTGCTAATGAGAAAGTCCGTACAGCGAGCAATCTGCTGCGCATAGGGACCTTGCGTCGTGGTCGAGCCGGAACAGATCAACGCTGTTCCAGCCAAGGCAGCCAACGCGGTCGGATACATCGGTGTGTTCCACTGACCACGTGCGCTCTGTTCGCGTGCCAAGTAGTCCAACCCCGCGCGGATAGACTGCTCCCACACTGCGTTTGTTCGGGACTGAGCGCGGGTCGGCCTTGCAGTCAGTTCCAATCCAGCGGTAGCAACTGCGTTGGCAATCCATCGACGGCGATTAATCTGAAACATGGGGCCTCCTTTTCAAGGCGACAGTGTCATGAAAACTCTGGGACCAACGCAGAACTACCCGTCGCCCAATTATTTTTTGTTGCCTACCCGTGAACCAATTATAACATCACTCCAAGTACGATCACGTACCGCCCAAGAATCGGAAGCTATTCGCCGTTGCCTAAAAGTGCAAGGCCTGTTGGTAATCGATGTCCGCTACCACTCGTTAGACGAAAGTTGGCTTTAGCCGGGCAGTGCGAAAACTGACCACTTGGCAATTAGACGTAATCAAAGATCAGCGAAGCGAACCGAATTTACAGCGAATTTTGGTGGAATCATCCTTGGGGAAATGCAATAATCTTCCGCTGGATGTTTATAGCCGCTGGATTGCACGAAAGGGTTGCAAAATGCACCGACGAACTTGGTTGTCAGTAATTGCAATTGTGGTTTTCAGTAGTTGCGGCGTTGTCGAAGAAGTTAGCGCTGATCTCAAAGATGATGTGCTGGCTGGCTGGAAACAGATTGAACGGGCGACTAGTGTTACCAATCTGCAACGTACATCGATACTTCCCGGCAGAAATGGGCCGAGCTCGCGCATCGATCATTGGGCCGTACAAGGTGATGCAAAAAAGCTTGAAACAAAGCAAAGGGTCTGGTTATACAGTGACGGTATAAGCTACGTTTTGCGCAAGAACGAAAACAATGCTTGGCAGGTAGAACAGCGTGGCAGTCTGGACGCCTTCCCAGATTTGGGAGGCTTGCGCGGGGCTGCCTTTTCGATTGCGGATGTCTGCCTCTTGGACGCGATCAAGGATGAAAAATTTGCCTTTTCCGATTGGCGAGAAGGAGACGACGGCTATGTGCATTTCCAGGTAAGAAATATTGAAGAAGCTCAACTCAACGCGTCAGGAATCAAGCATCGGCCAGCGGCATTTGAAGAAGTTCAGATTCGCGTCGATCCGGAGCACAGTTGTCGCATTGTGGGATTCGAGCACGATGTGTTTTCTCAAGGCCTTGCTGCTCATATAGCTGCGAAATACGAGTATGGTGACGACGCATTTATTCCTCAAAGAATTGCAACGGCAAGTACGGCTTTAGGTAGAGAACCAGCTGAGTGGACGATCGTGAATACTTCGATTAGCCACAAGCCGCTTCCCGAATCCGAATTCACACTTTCCCACTATGGTCTGTGATTATCAGCCCGCAGGGAGCATTGAAATCCGCGTTCGCCACAGCGGTGAATTATGCGTAAAAACCTCTACTTGTGTGCTTACCAAGCCAATTGCGCGGGAAAGAATTCGGCGATCAATTCTTCGTAGTAGGGCCTGAGGCCATCGACGTCCATGCGTTCGTCCCGCTTGGTGTACAGATCGTACTGATTGAAATCCTTAACCCACTCCAGCATTGGCCTATCACTTTCGATAAGTAAATGCTGGTAAGCCCCTTCGCGATGAATGGGATAACA
>JAGQPR010000359.1 GCA_020426625.1 Planctomycetales bacterium | reverse complement strand
GCCACATCAGCCTCTAGCGCGCTAGCGTGCGGTTCCGTCAAAAACCGCGTGCTAGTGTCACAGCGGCTAATTTTGCGGAAGATTACGTGGAACTGAATTTCCAATTCTTGACACCAGTCGTCAGGATTGCTCATGAAACTGGGCCAAGTAACTTCCTTACAAGCTGAGCGTCGTCACGTGCCAACTATGGTAACGACTGTTTGCTTTTCTGTAAGCCGCGCTCAACGGTCACCAGAGCAGTCGACATTCGACGTACAGCAGTTTCCAGAAACCTAGAATATTTCATTACAGCCATTCGATTCCGTGGGATCATCTGATCACGAGCTGATACAAAAGCTGGGCTGGTGATTCCATCTTATGGCGGGAACGCGTAAATTACTTCTGCTGCGAATCGTTAAAGGGCCAGAGAGTCTCCATCTGGCCAGAGCAAGAATTGTGTTTGTGATGTCGCTGCATTTGATTTTGCGCTTCGTATTCTCCCAAGTTGCTACCACAAATTCACTGGATGATTTCAATGGACCCAATTGACATTCTTGGCAGTTTGCTCGGTGGCTCGCGCGGTACCGGTGCGTCGCAAGGAGGGGGCGGGCTTGGCGGCAAGATACTCGGTGATTTGCTGAACGGCCAACGCAAACCGACCAGCAGCTCAACATCAACCAGCCACGGCAAAACTAAGCCGAGCCACGAACTGCCCGGTCGAGTGACTGACGTGGCGCAGCACGCGCGTGAGCTGGAGGACATACTTGGAGTAGCCCGGGAGCGCAGCGCCAATTCAAGCAGCCGCAATGTGACGCCACCTGCCCAATCCAGACCCGCCCCGACACAGCCGCCCCGAAATTGGCCCCAACCGCCGAGTTTCGAAGAAGTAGGTAACCGCTACGGGCAAGGCACTACGCGGATTCAGACACCGAAGGCAAACCCACCTCCGCAATTTAACCCCAGCGATGAGGTCGTTGTTCTCATTCGCGCCATGATCAATGCTGCAAAAGCAGACGGTCAAATCACTAATGACGAACAACAGGCCATCCTCGGACGCATTCAAAACCCAACACAGGCTACGATCGACTTTTTGCGAAGTGAATTTTCTTCCGCGTTAGACGTCCGAGAATTTGCCTGGAATGTACCGATTGGGCTTGAGGAAAAGGTCTATATGTTGTCGCTATCAGTGATCGATCTGGACTCCAACCCCGAAGCCGCCTATTTGCGGGATCTGGCCCACGGATTACGAATAAGCCAGGACAAGTGCCATGCCATCCATCAACAGCTGGGCGCTCCACAGTTACGTTAGAGTTCAAACCGTAGCTCAATGTGTTTTTTGTCTTCGATCGAGATGTTGTACTCACTCTCACGTGCAAAATCCAATGTGGTTTGAATTGGAATTCTGCAGGGGATAGCGGACGTAAGGCGTCCGTCAGTAGAGCCCACCCAGTCGATAAGGCACCAGGCAGCCGAACGGGCACAATGTAGTTGACGAACGGGACAAAGAGGACAGAAAGGGACAAAGCGGACACAGCATTTCACGGAGAAGGGCCCATGGAGAGAAGGGCCCACTCTTCTCAGCTGCCAGTTTCATTGCTACACAAGGCATTCTAGACGACGATTGGATGATTTCCAGCTGAATGCTGCCACACTTGAAGGCCGCAATCGATGGTTTACGAACCTTGCTTGCGAGCAAACAGCTTCACCGCCCCGCATCCAACGCAGCGGTATGCGGTAATCGGAAGCATGTGTTCGGAGTCATGTTTTATCGCCGGTACTTCTTTGCCGAGCATCGTTTGTGGCTTGAAACCGAGAAATCGCTGGTCTTCGGGAGTGCCAGGATGCCATTGCGTCTGGAAGACGACCGCGTAAGACGCATCTGGAATGAATCCCGGCTCAAGTTGCTGTCCGCATTCCCCACACTTCAGTTGATCAGTCATCAATGGTAAGTCCTATTCTTGGCGGTAGATATCGCAGTCTGTTGATGGTTTCGTAATGACTAGTTAAGTTTCCTGGATGCTGGCGTCAACCCAACTGCTATGTCATCGTAGAACTCGACCGCACCTGTTGTCACGTCATACATGGCACCGACGACAGCTACTTGGCCTCGTTCTGCGAGCGTCCGGATAGTGGCACTCTGCTGAAGGATTTGCTCGACGGAGTGCAGCACATTTCTACGCGCAACTGCCTCGATCAGTTCTTGTCCCTCCAGGCCTGATTCTGCTAGGGCGAGTGCCGAGTGCTCGATCTCCTCTACGATATGATGCAGATGCCCACAGCCAGTAACTTCGGCTGCGTCTTGGCCAGCGGCTTGCAATTTCACAGTGGATGTGACCGCACCGCATCGCGTGTGCCCAAGCACCAGGACTAGCTTGGCACCAGCTACCTTGCAACCAAATTCCATGCTGCCCAGCACATCGCCACTGGTCACATTGCCAGCCACGCGAATGCTAAAAATATCCCCCAGTCCAAGATCTAAGATCGTCTCGACGGGGGCTCGCGAATCGATGCAACTCAACACGACGGCAAACGGGAATTGTCCGGCCGACGTCGCTGCAACTTGATGTCGCAAATTGCGCGATAAACGTTCTCCAGCTACAAAACGACTGTTGCCTTCACGTAGAATCTCCAGCACATCCTCAGGCGTCAGCAGTCGTTGTAGCTCGGACGTCGAGTGTTGTACATACCGCATGTCATCCTTGAAACCGTATTTTTCACGGAAGCCACTGAAACTGATTTCGATCCCCCGCAGGCGGGCAGATTGCTCACGAAATTCGCCCAACACGCCCAGAACGTCTGGATCGACATAGTCGCTATTGGAGCCATCGATCAGTAGACGGGAACCACGCGGCGTGTCCTCGAGCGCTTTCTCAACAGAAGCACGATTTAAGAAGCTAACTTGGTTCGGTAGGACGATCCGTTTCACTTCGCCACCCAAATGCCGCTCTACGACAGTCTCGATTGGATAGCGCAAATTGCTATTGAGAATGAAAAGTGCGCTGATTGCCAAGCCAATAAGAACTCCAACCAGTAGGTCTGAGAATACGATCGCCAGCAGCGTGATCAAGAATGGCAAGAATTGGTACCTGCCGCCCAGCCACATCTTGCGAAACAGCTCAGGACTAGCCAATTTGACACCGGTAACAATTAGAATCGCCGCCAAAGCCGATAGCGGTATGAGATTCAGGTAGCTGGGCAGTAGAGCTACGCTGCCCAGCAACAAGAAACCATGCACGATCGCGGACCAGCGGCTGTTTGCACCGGAATGTACATTGACAGAACTGCGAACGATCACGCTAGTAATTGGCAAAGCTCCTATCAAACCAGCGATCATATTGCCTGCTCCTTGAGCAATCAATTCGCGGCTTGGCGGAGACCGGCGCTTCTTAGGATCCAGTTTATCCACTGCTTCCAGGTTCAACAGTGTTTCCAACGAAGCAACGATAGCAATCGTTACTGCAGCAAGGTAAACAGCTGGATTGTTCCAGGAAGCCGACGCGGGTGCCTGCACAAACTGCGAAGCTTCAGACACGCTACGAACAACGGGCACATCGACCAAATGGCTGGATTCCATAAGCCACGGGTCTCCAAGCCAAAGGAACAAGCGACTTAAAGCCACTCCAGCGAGCACAACAATCAGCGGCGCAGGAACCAACGACTTCTTGAGCAGATTGACGCGAGACCAAGTCACCAAGATCACGATCGAGATCAACCCAATCGCTACGGCTCCTAAGTGGATCTCTCCTTCAAAAAGTGTCATCAGTTCGGAAAACGTGTTTTCCTTGTCAGGTTGCGTGAAAGACATTTCACCCTCGGGATCCGTGTCGTGGCCCAGTAAGTGAGGAATCTGTTTGAGGATTAGTATCAATCCGATGGCGGCCAGCAATCCATTGATGACGCTGGTTGGAACGAACGCGGCAAGATTTCCCAATTGCATAATTCCAAAAGTCAACTGGATGGCGCCTGCCAGCAGCACGGCCAAGAGGAATGCCTCAAATCCAAGAGTATTGATTTGGCTAGCCACGATGGCAGCTAATCCGGCTGCTGGGCCACTAACGCTAGTGCTCGATCCGCTCATGAAGCCAACGACGATTCCACCAACGATTCCCGCCAACAAACCGGCTTGCAGTGGAGCGTTGGAAGCCAGAGCGATGCCGAGGCACAGCGGCAATGCAACTAGGAATACCACCGTCCCGGAAATTAGATCTTGAACTGACCAGCCGTTGGAGGATTCTTTTGAGTGTGTCATTTTTCTTGTGGAATAAAGCGGAGATATGGTCCGAAATGGTGCATTCTGGATATCGCGATTGCTGCTTCCGAATGCCGCTTCTGAGCTTTTATTACAGCAGCGTTCTATTCAACCGCCGCTTCAAAAGCTCACACGCTGACGATTGCAAAAACACAGACACAGACGATTGGTAGACACAGACGATTGGCAGTCGGCGATAGAGTTCCAATTCGCCAAACGCTCATTTAGGTCCTTGTTGGCAATCAACTAACCTAGATTTTTACACCGAAAAATGAATTGCCCGGACTTGCGTTGGAATTGCAATTGCCACGGATCGACTTCCCAGAGGTGCGTCGCAGACGCGCGCCTATGAAACCTGGCTTTTGAGATTGGGAAAACGCATGCGGATTTTGAATGCGACGAAAAACGCCCAGCCAGCGAGACCAGAAAGCACGAGCTATCAAATCCGCAGATGGATGTTAGGGTTAGCCCCGCGCGGAAGCGAAAGAGTGCGCCATGAAGTTCCCGACGATGTCGAAAATACGACGACTGTTTCCACGGCTCGGGCAGTCGACAAATCTGACAGGTTTCGGCGAAGTCGAGTGCGGAAAACCAGCACTTCCTTGCAATCGCTTTCCGCCTCGTCTGCCTTGTCCAGCTCGTTGAATACCGCTTCGGCAGACAGCAGGCCACCAGCAATCGGCGATACAACAACACAGCTCAGGCACGCCAAACAGAGTAGCCAGATTCTCAGCTGAAGTCTTATGTTCGAATCCATGATGATCCAGTCGCAGGCTACCTGAGCTACTTGGCGAACGCCACCATTTCAAGCTGAGTCTGAGTTGCAGCTAGATTATAGCATATGCACAGCATAGCGGGAACGCTTTATGCGGGGCCGGGCATTCTGATGCAGAGGTCATACAAGTTCAAGAACTTGAGACTCGGAACGGGTAGCTTCTTAATCGCCGATCGCCGTTGGGTACCAACTTTAGGGATGATTGCCCTTAAGGATCATCGCGGACTTCGATGGATTCAATGACAACCGTTTCCAGCGGAACGTCGCCCATCCCTCGCTTATTACCTGTGGCCACTCGACTAATGCTATCAACAACTTCCGTGCCTGAAACGACTCGACCGAAAACGGCATATCCATAGCCATCTTGGCACTCGTCTCGATCGAGAAAACTGTTATCAGCAACATTGATGAAGAACTGGCTAGTGGCGCTGTTCGGGTCACTAGTACGGGCCATGGCCAGCGTGTACTTGGCGTTTTTCTCGCCGTTTCCAGCTTCGTTTTCAATGGGAGCCCGATTTGGCTTTTCGCGGAGATCGGCCGTCAATCCACCCCCTTGAATCATGAAGCCTTCAATTACGCGGTGGAAGATAGTGCCATCGTAGAAGCCGTCCCACGCGTAGTCGTGAAAGTTTTTCGAAGATACGGGAGCGGTCTCCTCAAACAATTCGACAGCTATCTCACCATGGTTAGTTTTCAGAATCAACACAGAAGCGTCCTTCACTAAGTTTGCTATCGCTTGGCCCTGGCATCCAGCACTTTGTTCCAGTCCTTGATTTGGTCGGCCATTTTCTCGAATAGCAACTCCGCTGCTTTGGTGTCCACGATTTCGATGGACTTGATCTTGTCGCCCTGTCGAATTTGATCGACCACTGCTTGGCCTTTGGTAACGCGACCAAAAACCGTGTGCATTCCATCCAGGTGTGGCGTTGCCACGTGAGTGATGAAAAACTGGCTTCCGTTCGTCATCCCAGAATTGGAATATGCAGTCTTGCCTCGATCAGAGTTGGCCATCGACAGGATACCCGGTCCGTCGTGAAGCAGCTCGCGACGAGTTTCGTCGCGAAAGCGGTAGCCAGGACTTCCAGCGCCAGTCCCCGTCGGATCACCGCCCTGAATCATGAAATCCGCAATAACACGATGGAACGTTAAGCCATCGTAGTATTTTCGTTTAGCCAAATTCAAAAAGCTGGCAGCGGTCACCGGCGTTTTGGAGGCATAGACCACCAGGGCGATATCACCGCGATCGGTCTTCATGATGATATTGACGTCTTTTAGATCGTCTGCGGCATTGGTCGGCGCGGCCTGAGTGGCAAGCAGACCGACAAGTGTGCCCATGATGAGTGTCTTGGTTATGCTCACTGGTCGTTGACTCCTCAATTCGTAACGGAACAGTTTGTCTGACAATTACAGCCGATCCAGTTTAACGTCACCTGGCCATTCGAAAATGGGGCCTGCGTCAAGTTAACTCCACCGCTGGATGGAAAGGCGTTATGATGTGTTCTTTGGGATTGGAAGATCTGTTCCTGCAAATGAATCGAGGCGTGACGAGGATGACGGAATCAACAATTGTTAGGCACTTGTTCTCAGCGGCTGTGGGCTTGATGACTCTGTGCTGCCTGGAATTCTGTACCGCTGCAGAGGGAATTCGACCGAACATTCTCTGGATTACGTCGGAAGATAATGGTCCTGAGCTGGGATGCTACGGTGATGAATTTGCGGACACTCCGAACATCGACGCGTTGGCCGCCAAGGGATTGCGTTACAACAATTGTTGGTCAAATGCTCCAGTTTGCGCACCGGCGAGAACAACGATTATTTCAGGGATATTCCCAACGAGTCTGGGCGGCCAACACATGCGCAGCCAAGTTCGTTTGCCGAGCGTCAGCAAGCTTTATCCTCAATATTTCCGTGAGATGGGCTATTACTGCACTAACAATTCCAAGGAAGACTACAACCTGGAACAGCCCGAGAATCTCTGGGATGAATCAAGTAACAAAGCTCATTGGCGAAAGCGACAGGCAGGTCAGCCCTTCTTCGCAGTTTTTAATTTCACAATTAGCCATGAAAGTAAACTGCGGACGCGTCCGCATCGGGCAATTCACGATGCCTCGCTGGTAAATGTCCCTCCGTATCATCCTGATGCACCAGAGGTTCGTCAGGACTGGGCTCAGTACTATGATCGCGTTACCGAAATGGATCTGGAAGTCGGGCAGATTCTTCGCGATTTGAAACAAGACGGCCTGGAAGAGGACACCATCGTCTTCTATTACGGGGACCATGGAAGCGGGATGCCACGTGGCAAACGTTGGCTGTACCAGAGTGGATTGCGGGTCCCCATGATCGTGCATGTGCCCGAGAAATTCCAGTCACTGGTAGAAGGGCAATACGCGGCTGGTGCCGCTTCGGATCGACTCGTCAGTTTCGTAGACTTGATGCCCACCACGCTAAGTTTGGCGGGCATGCGACCTCCAGCATATCTTCAGGGCAAAGCATTTCTTGGGGCTTATGCAACACCTGATCCGGAGTACATCTATGGTTTTCGCGATCGCATGGACGAACGGTATGACATGTCCCGCGCTGTGCGTGATCAGGACTTCATGTACATCCGCAACTTCTACCCTCAACGTCCCCAAGGAGCATTCTTGAGCTATATGTTCCAGACGCCGACAACTCGGGTTTGGAAGCAGATGTTCGATGAAGGCAAACTAGATGCGGCTCAAAGCGTTTTCTGGCTGCCCAAGTCTTCCGAGGAACTCTACGACCTGCATGCAGATCCATTTCAGATCAACAATCTGGCTACTTCTACCGAGCATTCTGAGACTCTATCGCGATTTCGAGATGCCTGCAAAGACTGGATGCTTCGAGTTCATGATGTAGGGTTCCTGCCCGAAGGTGAAATGCTTACCCGTTCCAGCGGCCGAAGCCCTTACGAATTGGGCCACGATAGTTCTGCCTATTCCGTTGAAGCGATGTACGAAATTGCGGATTTGGCCACGCGGCCCAAGGAAGGTGACTTGCCGGAATTGCTGAAGAGAAAGCTAGATGCAGACAGTGCGATACGATACTGGGTGGTAAATGGCTTGCTGATTCGCGCGATGCGCGGCCTAGACGTCGACGCCGCCGTACAGAATGCCCGTGGCATGATAAGCGATCCCTCGCCCTACGTGCGCTCGATAGCCTGTGAAACAGCGGCAAGATTCGGCAGTGAGATCGATCGCGCCGTGGCAATCAAATCATTGCTTCGCTTAGCAGATCCCCGCAGTGAAAATACTTTTGTGGCGATGACCGCCATGAACAGCCTTGACTGGTGCAGTCCAACCCAGGCTGAAGTTGGTAATGCACTGGCTGGAATCCCCCCCAGGGACAATAGCATCCCATCGCGATACAGTTCGTACATTCCCAATTTGATCGAGAGAATTACGTCGATCGCCCAGTAGAATTAGTCACACATGCAGTTACGGGTTGCTTGGCGTCTTACTTGGTCGAGTCTCTCTGAGACTCGAAGAATAAGCTGCGTTGCCACATCAGCCTTGGGTGGCGTCGATTCTATTACTGAGGATTTTGGACACTT
>JAGQPR010000358.1 GCA_020426625.1 Planctomycetales bacterium | reverse complement strand
TGAAGTCTCGTTGCAACTGGGCCGATGTCGGAACGCAGATGATACGATCTCCGAATCGGTTTCGCTTATGCAGTCGCCAGCGCTGAATGCTGCTACATTCGTCATCGAACCCGGCACTTCATTCAGCTATCGCCTCCCCTTCAGTGTACTTCAAGAACACGCGCGAGGCTTATCCACGATCGTCATCACGGGCGAAGGCATGCTCCCCTACGAGTTGCCATTTAACGTCGGCAGCACTTCCGAAAACGGAAAATGGCTTTCGTGGGTTTGTGCAATCATTGCGATTCTCATTGGCATTCTGGCGTATCGACGCTGGCGGCAAAGCAAGTCAATTAAGGACCGTGTAGCCGATCCGAAACATCCAACACCACGCCCGTATCCAGCCGGCCACGTACTTGAAATGTTCAGCTTCTGCAGTGCCGGAACAGACCGGGTCGTGCTGGTGCCTACCGAACCAAGTCTTCAAATAGAAACTGGCTTAGATGAGCCCAGATTGATGGATCATGAAGAGTACCTTCCATGTGACGAATCGGTAGTCATTACCGCTTCTGACCAACGACGTCTGCGAATTGAAACGTTTGACCCTGAAGGTGACGTTGCTTGGGTTGTCGTTGAATCTGGCGGTCCGCTCGAAAAGAAATTTCGAAAACTGCAACGTCGATCCCGCATCGCAGTTGGGCTGGGGGCAAGTTTCCTTTTCGTTGCTGTCGGCATTCGTTATTTCGGATTCATCATCGAATGGACTCAATTTACCTTCGACTTGTGCCGCCTTTCATGACGGTTTGTGTTTTGTTCCTCCACCTTTCGGAGATCATTTATGAGTGCTTCCAATCAATCGTTACGTGCTTGTCTTCAACGAGCACATGAACCGACATTCAGACTTTCAATGGCTGCTAACACGTTGTTTATCGGCGTAGGAACAACCGGAAGCCATGTTGTGCTCAACAAGTTTCGCATGCTTCAGGCTGCGACTCAGAATCGACTTCCTTGCAACGTACGGTATCTGTTGATCGACGCTGATGGTGACGCGAGAAACCCTGCATCCCTTGCTGAGCAAACGCACATACGAAAGCTAACTTTGGGCAAGGATGGTGCAGGTACGGCGATAAACAATGGTTTCAAGCTCGCTCAAAAAGGATTTGCGCATATTCAAAAATCGATCACGTCATGCATGAGCGAGCTACTCAGTGCGATCGATACACGATTCTCCGTCACGCTTCCGCCTTCCGAAAATCAAACGGTGGTCGTCGTCGGTGGCCAAGGAGGTTGTAGCGGTGGCTCGACCGATTTGGTTGTAACCGCAGCGCATTTGGCCAGTGGCGCGATAGGTTTAAGTCGTCTGGATGTCGTTCACGTTAATCCGGGGCCGGAAATGGCATGGCGTGATGTGGAACGCAGTGTCGATCCTGATCGACGCCAACGCATCATGGCCAACTATGCGGAGGTTGTCGGCTGGCGTTTTCAGACAATGAATACTCAACGAACAATTACAGTGCAAGTTCCTGGTCGAGGACGCATTAAGCTACCCGCCTCTTCACGAGTGTCGTCGTACGTCGAGTTTGATTGGGCTTCGGAGACGACCAAGCTTCAAACTACAGCAGAACTGACCGAGATGATGGCAGCGAGCTTGCTGCATCGGTTCTTTACTGCCGTTGGTTTAAGACGTGCGTCGCGTGAATGCGATGACGTTGTTTCTGGTCGTACCGGTCAGCAACACCCTCTTCAAAGCGGAGTCCAAATCTAATGCAACGTTCAACAAACAACGAATGCCCCTCGCAAACTCAATCGATGGGATGCCAAGAACTGCGACTTTCGATCGATGATTTGTTTATGCAGAGCCAAAACTTGATGCTCGCTGATGCGATCGAATTGCTGGTTGATGGCAATCCATTAGCAATTGAGCAACGTGACGTCTTAGTACGAAAGTGCCGATTCTCAGACCATGACATTCAGGTGGTGTTGCAGTTGGGGAGAGCCCTACCGCAGCCTATCGCTTTCGATCCAACTGATTGTGAAGCGATGGCAGCTACGCTTGAAGACTTCGCTAACGACAACGGATCGCACAAGAGTCGCTTCGAACAATCGGCTCCTGTGCTGATCGATCAAAAGCTGGCCGAGTTGCGGCAGAGCCTCGGTGTACTGGAAGCAACATTGATCTCCCAAGGAGATTTTCACAGCGCCACTGCGTTTCTCCAGTCATTGCAACGACGCTGGCAAGGTGAACTGGATGAGCATGGAGAAGCAATTTGGGAGCCTCGTTACGCAGACCAACTGCGCAAATCCGCTTCACTGATTCGTCGATATGCCGAGGATGCCAAGCGTACGCGGTCAATTGCTGGAATCTTCAAAAAAGGCGTGAGCGATGCGGTTGAAGCCAAGCTGCGTCAACAGTTCAGTAAGGACTCGCAACTTACCGCAAAACGGACTGAAGCGTTACGTCGAGAGATTCACCAAGAGATTAAGCGTCGGATGTTGGATGAAGACGATCCAACATCCATCCCTTCTCGATTACGCACGTTGCAGCAGCACGAAAGCTCGCTACAGAACTTGGCAAAAGAGTTGCGTAATTCAGTTCAGCCGCTCAAGGATTCGGTAACATACACGCAGCTTATCAAGGATGTGCGTGAAACCATTGATCGTGGTCAACAGTTCCATTCGTTGATCGAAGGCGCATGCGAGGCGTCATCACGCGGAACTCGGGAAGTTGCTGACTACCTGCGACGAGGGATTTCATGGCTCGGACAGGTTATTACACCGGCTCGGTTAGCCGAGCTGCCGACGCGGCAAGCGAAGGAATTCTTACTCGGTTTTGCCGAAAAATTTTACGTTCCAGCCCTTAAGTCGATTCTAGCAATCGATTTCACGGAACCTGATCTGCAACTGTCTTTTGCCAAGGCGCTGGCGATCACTTGCGATAAAGCACAGCCCTACCTGCGTTTTCCAGATCTTCGTTCCGGGTACTTAATATCAGAACTCTACGTGCATTGCCACAATACGCTTGTTCGACCCTTGGTTGAGTCGTATCGAAGTGGCAACTTGCGTTTCTCGAATCCACCTGGCGATGAAGCGTTTCACATCCCGGAAACGCATGTGCTCTCGGTGACATCAAATGTGTTAGGTCCTGGCCACACTCGACTTGAATTCCAGCAAGCCTGCTACGCACGAAGCGAAATGCTGGGCAAGGAAACGTTTGCTTCGATCCACCCATTCTCGCAACCGTTAGCGCGTCCGCTGGCCATCGCGAAACGGCCCGCCGACCGAACTGACAGCGAAGCCATATTCGACCTTGCTTTGGAAGTTGGTCGAATCGTGGAGTCAAAGTTCGAAGATAAGCAGGTGTTTAGCCTCCTTTCGCTCGATGAGACCGTCCGGCCGTGTTTCGTCCGCAGGTCAATAAGCCGTCGAATGGATTCTGGCGAGCACTTTATCCGCTTGCTCGACGAACCGTGGATACAAACGCATGTAGATCAAGTCATTCCGAACCTACCAATAGATTGGCACCGTGATCTATTGGCGTTACTTGATCGATCGACACCAGCCGGTGTGATGCGCCAGCTCGTATCGCTCGGAATCCTGCAACGTCGAAAGCAGCGATATCGCATCGCCGTCCCCTACTCGCGGTTTACGCCACTACAAACCGAGTTGTACGAGGTCAAACAGATCCTGTTGCCGGGCATCAGTAAAGCGAGCTTTGTCAACAAACTTCATCGTGATGATGCGCTCTACTGCCGTGTGGTGGAAGACTTGATTGATGCCGAAGCAAGGCGTCAACTCCCCTACCGACGATTAACTCCATTCTTGCAAACGGAAGTAGATCGCCGACGCATGGAGACAATCGGATGAACGAGTTGTGGCGAGTCATCGATACAGCACCATCAAGCTATGTGCTGATGCTGGCATTTTTCTTGTACCAATTGAGGCACATGAGTCAGCGCAATCCACCCAGCGTGCTTTCGTGGCAGGAAGCGGGCGGGTTTGGACTGTTTTTGATGCTAGGACTGCGGCGATTGGTTTGGGAGACACCCGAGCAGCCGCTTCACGTCCTGAATGTACTGTGTAGAGCGGCGGCGTTTGGCGTCATAGGCTTCAGCCTTGTCGGTGTGATTGGCGTCGCATGGTGCGGAACGTTAGGAATCATGAAGAAGTTTAAGTTCGAAATCCAGTACTCTCTCGCCCGTCGGCGCCAAGCTCGCGAGCAACGTGAATTAGTCAGACAACGTGAAATCCAAGCACACCGTACTACGCCACGTCGCCTACCAACCGCTGAAGAGATTCGTCGTCAAGAACAAGAACGCGAAGACCAGAAGCAACGAGACGAACTCATGCTCAAGCAATCACGCGAGAAGGAGGAGCTTCGCATGGAGGCCGAGCTGGAGCTTGAGATCGCGTTGGATGAAGATCGTCGAATGCGGTTCCGACATTTGATGAACCAGTTTGCTGAAGAAGACCTTCCAGTCGACCATTATCAGCGTCGCTTGCAGAAGATTCGTGAGGCGTTGGCGACGCAAGCATCCGGTCATCACGGCCATGGCGGTTCACTTGAAGACATTCTTGAAGACTTTAGCAAGCGAGAAGAAAGCTTACGAAGATCCGTCAGCGATCCGGATGAACTCGACACCATGCTTTCCTTCCTCGCGGGACAAAGAGCTCGTGCCATTCAAAGATTTATGGAGCAGTGATGCAATTTCGTATTGGAACCACGATTGATACCAATGAACCAGTCTCATTTCCCCTGAATGCATTCTCCACGCATTTCCAGTCGGTCGGGGGAACCGGCACTGGCAAATCTACGCATATGTGTGATTTATTGTGCCAAACCATGCTTTGCAATACACCAAAGATCGGAATGTTCGTCATCGACCCATTGGGCGGGCTCGCCGAATCGATAGTGGACTTTGTTTCGCATCCAGTTCTGTGTCCAGAATCCGTACGCAAACGTTTTGTGTATATCGAGCCTGCTAACACAGACTATGTCATGCCATTTAACTCACTGCAATACAGTGATGAGGATGATCTGAACTACCGAGCGTGGCGAATGAGCGCCTGCTTTATGCGGTCTGGCCGAACAATCGATTCGGAATCACAACCCCGATTAGCACGCTGGCTTTACAACTCATTTTCAACCATTGCCGCACTGGGGTATCCGCCGGCAGCCGCGCAGTTTCTAACCACTCCAGGAACAGCTCAGCACAACACAATTGTCTCCCAAATGCCAGAGAAATATCGATTAAGGTGGGCAGACGTTTTTGCCGGTGGCGTTCGCGATAGGATGACCGTCCTTGACAGTTTCAACAATCGTTCCGCTACGTTTTTTAGTTGCGAGATTTTCGTCCGAATGCTCGCAATGTGGTATAGCACTTTTGTTGTGCCTCGATTTGTTAAAGACAGTAGCATTGTCTTAATCAATTTGGCACCGAAAGGAAGGATGGATCCCCACATCGCTCATACACTCGGCGCGATGTTTGTGAATGAGATTCTGGTCGCAATTAAGAACATGCGGCGTGAAGATCGACGCGAAACCATTTTAGCGATGGATGAATTCCAACACTTCATCAACGAAGACATCTACGAGAATTTACCGCTAATGCGTCAGATGAAATTATCGCTCTTTCTCAGTCATCAATCATTTTCCCAGTTGAAACGAGGCGACATTGACTTGCGACCAATTGTTTGGCAAGCGCGTAGCCGAGCCTTCTTCTGTAATGACGGAGAAGATGCTGACTTGATGGCGCAAGAAATCGCTTCACAGACTTTTAATGCTTTGGAACTCAAAGACCAGATCCAGGTATTTCGACAAAAGAAAGTCGGCTTCGATCGTATCTGGCTCCGTAGCGAGAACAGTTCCGTATCGACGATGGATGGTCAGAACGAATCGTCATCGGAAGGATCCACCCATGGTCGCACCTATGCCAATGGTCCCGGCGCCACCGCCGACGGCGATCGGCTTTCTGACAACGAATCAAGCCAACGTGGCACCAGTCGCAATCGCTCTTGGACGTCGAGCAACTCAACCGGCCAGAGCGAGACGCTGGTCGATCGGCTGGAGGATTTTTATGAAACCAGTTCGCGTAGCTACTACACATTTGATGAACAGATGCGGAGGGCAGCAAGGTTCATTCGAGAACTACGAACCGGCCAAGCGCTCTTTAAATTTGTAAACGATAGTCGACTCTACCACACAAAGGTGGAAGTGCTGAAGCTGCCTTTGTCAAAGCGACATCAAGAGGCTCGCGCCAAACTGCTGGAAGAGAACTTCCAGTCAGATTTGTTCTTGCCGAAACACGTAGTTGAAACTCAGTGGCAACGTTTTATTTCGGAATTGGGGGAGGGTCGTCGCCCAAATACGATCGAAGGTCACGTTGTCTCAAATGACGAAGACGTCGACACTCCAGAGCCTCCGCAACGACCAACGAGTTTTCGTTAGTTTTCCTTTGAGGAGAAATCACCATGTGCCAACGCTGTCATCAATGGAAGCCCTTTGCCGAACTGCGCAGCGTATTGATCGCGTGCCAGCGTTCGAGCAGTAGTTTTATCGGGAACCGTTCCGAAGGCGACTCGCAACAGTTGTTCGCGGTAAGCAAAACGTTGTTCGTGAGGAATGCCAAATGATTCGTAAAAGAACATATTCAGCTCGATCAAATAGTGGATGCGAGTCGTCTCGTCTTGGATTTGCTTCACGGTTTGTTCGTAGTGCTCCACAGCAGGTTCAATCGCAACGAGCAAACGCAAATCTTCGAAAGCCGCTAGCTGTTCGTTATTTGGAGTTGAGTTGCGTAGAGAAAGCGAAGTCATGGCCGCAGCCTACCAGCGCCCTAGCAAAGAATCACTTGGCGCAGAGCCGTCCAATGGTCTGTTGCGCCTCGCCAGGTCAGTCGAGCAGTTCCAAACCCCGTACCAGAGGTCAGTCCAAAGGTAGACCTCCCCGGACCTTCGGTCCGGTTTGTGTGTGTATGTTGTATGTTGTTTCCCTCCAACCGCTTAGGGTCGCCAAGGGCTGTCGTCGCGAAGCTCCTCCACCCTTGGCTTCGTTGCCGTGTTCGCTTCGGTGGAGCTCATTTAATTCACGGCAACGAAGCCAAGGCTACGCCCTGGCGACCCTGCCGTCCGCTCCATGGGCTTTCTCTCGCGTGTGCATTGCGTTTTTCCCGGATGCGTCGGTCACTTCGTCGCAAGCGCCGAAGTCTAAGCGGTGCCCCCACAGACGCCTGAGTCTACGCAGCGTACGCCTGAGGTTTGACCGTATTTGTTGGAACATCCACTTCGTATCCCACGAAGTGTTACCCGCATCGCCAGCAATTTCGCTTGCGAGTTTCTTTTCCCCACTCTTTTTTATGGAGGACTATTTCTCATACGCGCGACTACCACAGTCGCAAACAACACCGGTTAGCTCGTTTCCGTCTTTAATGGACGCAGTGAAAGAGTTTGCGTGCATAACATTGGTCCCGATCCCTGCGGATTGGATTGCAGATGTACTGCGTGCTCGCGAACTTACTGTGGCAATGCCAATTTGCTCGCAGTTATTTCTTGTGCAAGGGCCATTACAAGAGCGTATACGCAAGTTGCTGGCGTCTTATCACTTCGGTGATGATGTCGACCGCCAATGCTTAGTGGACGCAGGCTGGCAAGTTATTTGCCCGACCGACTTGTTCGTCTACGAGCTTGATGACCACTTGCTGATCGGTGTCGATGGCATTGGGTACGATTTTTTCGAAACCCATTGGCGTCAACTTTACGAAGCTCTTGGATTGATGTGGCATCTCAATGATTAGTCAATTCAACAACTTTGAAAAGCTCTGTACGCCGGGCTTGACTTCAGACTTGTTCGGCGTACAAATGAACTATCGTTCGCTTGTCGAATGCCTCCAAGATGTTTTTTCCGGCAGCGTCGTTGCGACGCTGAAGAAACCACGCTTGGTTGTACTCGCTCCCAACCGGGACCGTTCCTTTCAACCGAACGTTGCTTATTTTCAGCAACCGTTCGGTCTCTTTAATTGCTCGCTTAGCAACGTTGGAACGTCGGAGGTTGGATCATGCCATTAACTGAATTAGATATGGCGGTACTGCGCGCGATTGCGACGTACTACGTCTTGACGCGTGAAATGGTCCAGCAACTGTGCTGTGCTTCGCACGCCAGCGGTCGAGGTGCTCGCAAACGTCTTTCTCGCCTTCGTCAGGCAGGATACATCGTGCAGCATCGGGTACCGGTCGCTTTGCCAGATACGAATGGCGCAGCCCCGGTGTACTACGCAACTCGAAAAGGTGCCGAGGCACTGGCAAGTTTCTATGGTGACGATGAGTTTCTCGCCACCAATACTAAAACACCGCGTGCCGATCGACTTGCTCACTGGATCGCCATCAACCAAACGCGACTGCTTGTCGAAGCGGCGGTGACTGAGTTGCCTATGGTTAAGCTACTGCGTTGGATTACCGAGTGGGAAACTTGCAACAAGTCCGCCGCAACATCGGACCAATTCTACTTGCATACCCAACTATCGGAACATCCGCCGCTCTCCTGTTCACCGGATGCAGGTTTTCTGGTTGAGTACCAATCCGAACGCATGGTTTATTATCTGGAGCAAGATCTCGCAACAAGCAGCCCTCGCCAAATCGCGGCTCGAAAGAGTAAAGGC
>JAGQPR010000357.1 GCA_020426625.1 Planctomycetales bacterium | reverse complement strand
GTAAGGTTCCCGGGTACCGTTCACCCCTTCGGCGAATATTTACGTCAATTTAGGGGAAGCCTCGCGTGACACCAGGCTATTGAACCGTTGCCATGCTCAATTCGGCGGCACTGTTCTGACTGTGCATTATCTGAACTTGACGATACATGCTGCTTAGCTCGTTACGGAAACTGGTCAGCTGGCTATCGGATTCTTCCGCCAACTGCGTGATCACAGCGAGCTCTTTGTGCAGGTTGTCGAGATCGAATTGCAGCTCCTGATTCTCTGCCTGGCGGCTAACAATCAACGACTGCAAGTTGTCTTCGGCTTTTTGAATCTCAGCTGTTTCACGCTCGATTCTAGCAATCCGTCCATTTAATTCTCGATCACGAATGAATGTATTGCTGAATGCTTGTTCGTAGTCAATTAGGGGGCGAACGAAGAATCGCTGAACTTCCTTAGCAATGGCCCCCTCGCCGGAAACTAGTGGTCGCGCGGCTTCTTCCTTCAATACGATTCGCAGCCGACGTGACATTTCGGGATCGACCACAACGGGCCCCGCGTCAGGATCTCGCTGCAGCCTGGAATCCACACTGCGACCGCTGGCATCATAGTAAGCTCGCTCCGTCGCGTTGGCCTCGTCCTGACTGTCGACATCGATCTCGTAGTTTTCATCAAACTGAACCTGGACCCAAATACTGTCCTGAGGAGCGTTGTTGTCGGCCAGTCGTTTGCCGTCATTCAGATAAGTATTCACCAGCGCTTCGCGACGATCCTCAGGAACATCCTCAAACAACGCTTCGAGCGTTTCCTGTTCCATGTGCCCCATGATTTCCTCGTCGTTGGGGCGGGAGCCCACTGCAGCGAAGGCCTGATGACTATCCAGGGGCAACAGTTCATAGAGGGTCCAAGAATCTGAATCTGCGATGCTTGCCGTTTGCTCTGGCAACAAAGGACGTGTCGGAGCCAAGCTAACCTGCCCGGCTTGGCTGCTGGTTACCAAGAACTCACCTAGATAGTATTTGGGTAGCGCTGTGCCGTCTTGGTCCTTTTCCTCGGCAAAAGCATAGACTACCAAGTTCTGGGGCAAGCTCTCACTGTTCGGAGCAGCAGCAGCCGGGGCCGCGTCTTGCGCGACATCGTCGGCTGGCTTTGCTACGGGCATTTCCAGCAAGTACTGATCGTTCGCAGACTGCAACATCGTGACTTCTCGCCAAACGCGTCCTCGGTCTGCAGTCATCCGCCGCAGCTGACCTTTCAGCGGCAACAGGCCGTCCTGCTCCTCGGGATTGGCTGTAAAGTCTCCGTTGAGTAACTGTTCTGTGCGAGCCATCGAATCCTTGGCGTCTTTGGCCGCCGCGAACGCCGCTTTCGTAGCGCGGACGCGCTCATAGTGAACGCCAGCGGTCAAGAACATGAAAACCCAGCACTCAATGAACAAAAAGCAAAGCATCACGGTGTGCAACACACCCCAGCCACGTGCTGTTAAGACGAGGAGATAAATGAAGACGATGAGCGTAACAAGTAACGCCAGTAGAACGAGAATACCACCCAAGCCCATGGCAGATTCAATTCATTCAGGAGGAGCAGATAAGCTGTGAGAATTACGCGACCCTGCGAAACAAAGCGAGTCGAACACAGAATTCCCTTATAATACTTGCAATCCCGCTGCATTTGAACCAAAACTACCCCAATTTCGCCAGATCCCAACCAGCAATCCCCAACTATCCCACACACCCCAAATTGGCTACTTCGGGCCGTTTTGTTCATTCCGCCTTGCAAAGCAGGCAATCCAACGCGCCGGAGTGGCTGAACGGATGGTATATTCCAATTGCACGGCGGTTGTGTGCAAGGTCGTGTCCGAGAAAGCTTGACGATTCTAACCATGCCGAAAGATAATACTTCTGACGCAGTGACCTTGGGTTGAGCAGGACTGATTATGTTTTTCCAGGATTTAACTGATTTTTTGATTGCGTATTTCAAGTCGCGGCACTGGAAATCGCTGATTTTGCTGGGAATTACGACCTTCGCGTTACCTCTGATTCTGCTCACACTTGTATGCTACGGAGCTACATTGTCCCTGCCGACGATTGCGGGCCGATACAGTGAGCTGGTCAGCGCGGATGTTGAGAACCAGCTTCGCAAAGATCAAGAACATGATCATGAATCGGAAGCGGTGTCTCGAAGACTGCAAGTTCCGTTGCGTCGGATCCTGCAATTGGGTGGTTCCAATGATCGCGTCACCTATCTGGTTGGCATGCAGTTGGCACGTCAGAAGAGGTACGACATGTGCGAGCAACTGATGCGCGGCATCGCACCTCGAGGCGGGGAAGGATTTCCCGAAGCACACGCCTGGTTGGCGAACTTCGAATTGTTAAAGCTGAACCTCGATATTACCAAGATCCGGGCGGGCTCCGCGACACACGACAACTTGTTGAATGATCTGCAAATTGCTGAGCGTAGCGCCATGAATATGGGACAAGATCTCATCGTTTGGTATGCGCGGCTGTTGGACTTGGCCCAGCAGGGCGAGCAAGGATTGAAGATGCTTCTGCGTCATGTCAGGGAGTATCCTGATCTCTACCTGCCTGTGGCCGAATTATCAAACAAACTGAAAGATTTCGACGAATTCGAAGATGCCGTCCAGGAGGGTCGCGCGGCGGTTGAAGGCAAAATCAAAGCTGGTAAGGCCGATTTGACGGATCTGATTCGACTGGTTCGGCTTGCCGAGCTTGAGCATGACTTGGACCGTGCGCTGCTCGCAATACAAGCTGGCCTGCGTTCCAATCCTGACGAACCAACTCTGAAACGCTTGCTCTCAAATGTGTTGATTGCAAAGTATGCAGAGTCCGTGGAAAAATCTAGCCAGTTTGCGACTGAAAGTTTGGAGTTGCTCGAAGCTGCCTTTCGGGCCGATTCAAACAATCCCCTGGTATGCAACGAAGTTGCCAGGGCAATTGCCATGGGGCAGACGCTGCCCGAGGAGCTGCATCAACGCTTGGCAAAGAGTTTGATTGACGGCACGGCAAC
This sequence comes from Planctomycetales bacterium, assembly GCA_020426625.1. Lineage (GTDB taxonomy): Bacteria > Planctomycetota > Planctomycetia > Pirellulales > Pirellulaceae > Aureliella. Next base: position 5,622 of record JAGQPR010000357.1, on the reverse strand, counting down.
CGCCATGACGCACATCATCATAGGCAATAGTAAGCTTTTGGGCGCAGACCCCGCAGCCGCCATTCCGCATCTTGAATGCGCGCTGCGAGTGGAACCTGACTCGGTAGTGGTGCTAAACAATCTGGCCTACGCAATCTTGCAATCCCAGCCAGAAAACCTCGACCGAGCTCGCGAACTTGTTGAAAAGGCCATGAAGGGCAGCATTGGAACTCAGAAGCAGTACGCGTCGCTGCTCGATACCTACGGACAAATCCAGATCATGGACGACGATTTGATAGGAGCGGTAGATACTTTCGAAAAGGCTATCAAATTGGATGAAACCAAAAACAACACGCGTCAACGGTTGGCGGACCTTTACCGCAAGCTTGGAATGTCCGACTTGGCGGACTTGCAGTTGGCGCGCATCGAAGAAATCAAAGCGTCTGCTCAGTAGCTGATTAGCAAGGTCCAATATTTGATTGGCGAACTATTCCCCAGCAGCAGCTTGCTACGGGTCCGTACCCACCTGTGTTTTCACATGGTTTTCATGCATGTGATTTTTCGGCGGGAGCCCACAGAAATCTGCCAACACCAGTTCAAATCAGCTAGAAAGGAAGCATCTGGCGTGTTGAGTCAACTTGAATACCCTCTGGCATCGGCAGTTGCCCCGCTCGCCATATTTTGACCTAGTTGTTAACCTACTGGCTCAAACAGAAACTCTCATCCATCACCTGTTCCGCACATCGTGCAAACGAGTCTGTGGAAGCACCTTGGCGAACCTGATTTTGAAGTTCCCAGTTTGTTTCCCCTAGATGGTGAACAACAGGTTGATCGAAACTATGGCTTAGAATTTGGAGATGAATCGCATGAGTGTACTCGTAACAAAGCCTGCTCCCGAATTCAGCGCTCAAGCTGTGATGGAAGACGGATCGTTCAAGGAACTAAGTCTGGCAGATTACAAAGGCAAGTATGTTTTGCTGTTCTTTTATCCCCTAGATTTCACGTTTGTGTGCCCAACGGAGATTATTGCTTTCTCCGATCGGCAGAGTGAATTTGCAGAGCTAGGCGTGCAGATCATTGGCGTCAGTGTTGACAGTCATTTCTCGCATCTGGCTTGGCAAAACACACCGCGGGACCAAGGCGGGTTGGGCAACATTAAATATCCCTTGGTTGCAGATTTGAGCAAGCAGATTGCCCGTGATTACGACGTACTACTCGGTGACACGGTCGCCTTGCGGGGGCTGTTTCTGATTGACAAAGAGGGAGTCGTGCGTCACCAGGTTGTCAATGATCTGCCTCTTGGTCGAAGTGTTGATGAAGCCCTGCGGATGGTGCAAGCCCTGCAGTTCTTCGAGACCAACGGCGAGGTCTGTCCAGCCAATTGGAAGGAGGGCGCGCGCACGATCAAGCCCACCGTGACCGACAGTAAGTCATTCTTCGCCGCTGAATATTCCTCGTAGCAAAGCCCTGTGCAGAGCATGGCTTTGCTGACTCGTTAACAGGCAGAATTCATAGTGCACCCGTAAGAGCGCGATTCACGAAAAGAATCTTGGTTGCTGTGACCGCGCGCCATTCCGACTGAGGAATCTTCGTCCCCGTAGCTCTGTCTCGGGGACGCACTATGAAACGCGGCCATTCCTAGGGCTGCGTAGGCGCAGCGAGATTCGCGGTTGTATCCTCCTGGTCGGATTCGCCACCAGGTACGGCATCGGAAACTACTGTAGCCCGCACGACCATCCGCTGTGCTACGCGAGGAATCACAACGATCGTGTAGTCCAACATCTCTCCGGAACGAACAAAGTTGATGACTGGCAAACTGAGCCATCCATCGGCATCTGTTGTCGTAGGGGCTACTGTGCCCAGATTGGTAATCACTCGTTGCATGCTTACACCACTCGGTAGCTGCAGGCGGATCCGCAGATTGCGATCTTCACGATTTTGACGGTTGGTCACTCTTAGGAAGTACCTCATCTCGGCACCAACCGTAGTCGGGTCACCTGATTCGGAGAGGTCAATTTCCAGAGTGCCCGTTCGCGAATTATTCTCAGGAGCTGGAGTTCTCGCTGGTGGAGCGGTGATACCCCGCGCACTGAACTGCACCTGAGTCGAGGCATTTACATTCTGACCGCAGCTCGCTTCGGCTCTAATGTTACCAGCCTGGACGGGACCGATGCATTCGATTTCGATCCACAGTTGGCGTATCGGATCTCCGGAATTGTCCCCAATACTTGACAGCAGGTCCGGTGCACTCCAGACGGCAGTTTGGTCATCTGGAATGCGCAACTGACTAACGTTGTTGGGGGCTGCCTTCCGGGTAAATCTTAGCGAAGGGTCTAGTTGCAATGCGACTTCGATTTCCGTCAAAGTGACGTCCCCGGGATTGCTCACGGTGACAAGCGTGATGTACGTCTCCCCCACCGCTACGTTGGTCGGAAAGCGAATATTGAGACCGATATCCGCCCTCTTGGGACGAGCGTCCAAGCCGCGAATTGTGGTGGTTTCGGTGGCGAGAATGCGTTCGCCGTCCAATACGTTCAACGTGGCCCCATGTTGTCCAGTCTGCTGTACCAAGAATTCGATGGCGTGCTCGTAAACCTGTCCAGGCAGGATGGGTGGTAGAGGCATCTCCACGAAATTTTTTCTTTGTTCAAACTCGACCAACCCCGGATCGCATTCAATCTTAAGGATCAAATTGTCAAGGACCTGTCGACTGGTGTTCGTGACGTCGATGTTGTAAACCAGTGACGATCCCACTTCGGCTTCGGCTGCGCCCGATTCCGGCAAGAATCGAGCTGACACGGTTGCTTCAACAATATCCGTACGCAGCTGTTTCGCGTCCCGGAGATTGTTCTCTGCCATCGCCTCAAAAACCACTTGATAAGCACCCGGTCTAGACGCCCGCATTGAGACCTGCACATCCAACTGGCGCCCCGCAGGCAGCACACCTTGATCCCATTCGATATAGGCGTTGGTTACCTGGTTGAAGGTCTCAGGAATTGGCGGTCCAACCAATTGCCAGCCTTCAGGAATGCGCATTCGCAAAACTGAATTCTCTAGATCTACATCTCCCGGATTGCCCAGGCTGGCGTTGTACGTCAGCGTTTCACCGGGCGCACCTGCTTCCGGACCAAATGCTTGTAAGCTCAAAATGGGTGCACTGAATGTGACCATGGTCTGGCCGGTTCCCAGTTTCAATTCAGGTAACCTATCCGTAGGTTGGGCTTGACGAATGATCTCCACCAACACGGGAGTTGTACCACGTCCAGCAGTACCTGCTATCAACCTCGCAATTGCCTTTCCATCACGATTCACTGGTATGTCAATCGTGTTGCCGGATGACGGTGGATTGGTAGCGAAGACGGCAGCAGAGGTGTCGAGAATGGTATAGCGGACCAGCCATCCCTCTGCCGGAACCAACCTTTCGGCTTTGGTGACATGAGTCACTAGTTCGATGGTTTCGCCTGCGGACACGGCTGCCGGAGACGGAAATACCCATTGCGCGTCCACCCAGTAGATTGTGGCTGTCAAGCGGCGTTGATCCCATAGCGCGCTGTCAGGGGCAAGCACCGTGACTCGACTGATGCCCTCACTGGGCGACGAGATACTGAGCCAGGTTTGCCCCTCTTTGATTTCAATATCGTCAGAGCACTGAGGTGACCCCCGAGTAATGAGCGAGGGCCGGTGGCTCGTTCGCCCCCGGGCAAAATCTACATCGAGTTTTTCTATCTTGGGCTGCTTGTGAGTAAGCAATCCTGCCAAAATTCCGGGTGAATCATCGCCTACATCAATAAAGGTTCCCACACTGTCCGGAGAGAGCATCCATTCCAAGGGCTCGCGATTGACGAGGTAACCATCGGGACCGCAAATCCCAGCAAGCAAGACAACTTCCCCTCCTACCGGAGCTACGACAAGTTGTGGAGAGAGTTGGATCTCCCCCGCTTTTCCTCGCGAGGCAAATCGTTGTTGCAAGCGATCGCAAAGTGCATGTTTGCGATCAAAGAAGTTGCACAAACCACCATCACCACCGTCGACGCATGGTGGCGGTAAGGCCGGCGAAGTGAAAGCAGGCGTAGGGAAAACACCGCCATTGTCACGGTTAGCAGGCAAAGCCAGCTGTGTTGTGTTGGGTAGCGGTAGAAAGATTCTTGAACCCGAGGGATCGATGGCTGGCAACTGCAGGCGAGCACAAGCAGGCAGTATCAAAATCAATGCAAGCCAAAGAGCCAGCGAAAGCTGGCAACGTACGAATCGCGCGCATCGATTTCGCTCAAGAATGAATGAGCTCTGCGCCCAGTTCTCTCCTGCAACTTGTTTCGGCTTTCCTTGACCCGCTTTCATCCCCAAGCGTCTCGCTCTGTTCCTAAGCGTCTGGGTAGTGCTTCCTAAGGGAAACGACACTTGTTTCCCGCACTCTCCTCCGCAGGAAGCCTAGCACGCATTCAAGCGACACGCTAAAACTGGCAAATATGAAATCGCAGGATTTCAAGATCTGCCATGCAAGCCGGTACCATTGTGACGGAAGTACGGAGAATTCCACCCGAACCGTGTTTTCTAGGAAAGCGTGGAGGCCATGATACCTTCGTCGGCGTTAATCCTGTCAATCAGTTCTTGCTGAACGCGAGTAGCATCAGCATGTGCGACTTGACAAGTCCCAGCGGCTACATGACCACCGCCATCGTACTGGAAGCACAAATCCCCAACATTCGTACGACTGGAACGATCCAATATTGACTTGCCGATACAGAATACGGTGTTCTGTTGTTGCTTACCCCATAACACGTGCATCGAAATGTTGGCTTGTGGGAAGAGCGCGTAAATCATGAAGCGGTTGCCGGCATAGATCGTTTCTTCGTCGCGCAAATCCAACACCACGAGATTCCCGTGCACTGTGCCACAACGAAGAAGCTGTTCTTCAAAATGCTGGCGGTGTGCCGTGTACATTTCAACCCGTTCTTGCACGTCCGGCAGATCCAGTATTTCCGCGATAGTATGATCTTTACAATAGTCGATCAAATCCATCATCAGTTGGTAGTTCGACACGCGAAACTCGCGGAAGCGGCCCAAGCCCGTGCGCGCATCCATCAGAAACGACAATAGCGTCCAGCCCTGAGGATCAAGGATTTCATCCCGCGAAAACCGCGCAGAGTCGGCTTTATCGACAGCCTCCATCATATCTTCGCCGATGTTAGGGAACCGCTCTTTCCCACCAAAATAGTCATAGACCACCCGGGCTGCTGAGTCCGCGCCTGCCACCAAGACATAGTTTTCGGCATGCTCCTCACCGTTGCGGATTTCCTCGCTTGTGTGATGATCAAAACAGATTTTGCATGTCGGCACGTAGGGCAGATTCGTTAGTATGTCATCGCCCGTTACCTCGATCACTCCGTCCTGCATGTCCTTGGGGTGTACGAATTTGATATCTCCCAGCAGTCCCAATTCCTTCAGTAAAATGGCGCAGACCAGGCCGTCAAAATCACTGCGAGTCAACAAACGGTACTTTCTATCAAAAGAAATCATTTCTTTTCCCTGTTCTGTTTGGGTCGTCTGGAATCAATGCGGTTTCTAGTTAGTGTCACAAATCGTAATTCCGATGCCACATCAGCTTCTAGCGCGCTAGCGCGCGGTTCCGTCAAAAACCGCGTG
>JAGQPR010000356.1 GCA_020426625.1 Planctomycetales bacterium | reverse complement strand
GCGGGTCGGCGAGCGGGTAGGGGCCATTCGAGTTATACATGCACCCAGTCCACGCCAGATCAATTGCTCCATTCACCGACTATCGGACACTCATTGATTGAACGTTGCCTAGTCCGTGTTCGCAACCCATTTCTCTAGGGGCTTGGGCTCAAACTCGCTCCATTTTCAATAATTGAACTTATGAAGTCTCGGCTCTTGTCGGAGTTCCTAGCCATGTACTCGAGAAACAATGGAGTTTCGGCAGACTCGGCAAGCTCGAAAACGCGTTTTTTCAATCGCCCAACAATTTCCGGATGGGCGTTAGCCAAATCATGCTCCTCTCGTGGATCATTGATTAGGTCGTAGAGTTCTACCTGCGGAGGCAATGCTGGCCGGACAATCAATTTCCACTGCTCGTCACTGATAGCCGCACGGAAGGGCTCGATGTTGTAGATAACTTCTTCCCGAACGGAAGCTGGATTGGTACCTGAGAGTGCTCCCCAAAAAGTCAATCCGTCAGTTTTCCTATCGCCGAAATTGTGTTCGATATTTGCCGCTTCCAGCAAAGTTGGCAACCAGTCAACTACATGAATCGGCGGTTCATAGGTTTGTGGTTTCAGCTGAGTCGGATAACTGACAATGCCAACCACGCGGCAGCCACCTTCAAGAATTGTCCCTTTGCCACCTGAATAGGGCGCATTGCTGGCAGGCAAAACCAGTTCAGAAACATCCGATTCACCGGACATTGCCGAGTTGCGGTTGCCGCCATTGTCGCTCATGAAAACAATCAGCGAGTTCTCAAACATTCCTCGCTCTTTCAGCGCATCGACGACTGCTCCAACTTGCTGGTCCAATACCGAAACCATGGCGGCATAGCTCCGACGGGTCGGATCGTCCACGTTCAGATACAATTCTTGCGCAGATTCCGGCGCTTGGTACGGGGCATGCGGAGCAGTGAATGTTAGGTATAGGAACAAAGGTTGGCTGGTAGTATGCCTCTTGATCGTCGCAACGGCTTGGGCCCCGAGCAACTCGGTTGTGTACCCTTCCTCTAACAGTGCCACGCCATTTTCGTACCAATCCCGCTTGCCGTTTGCCGAATGGGTGTAATAGTCAATCTCTCCCACCAACGGACCATACTGGTAGTCGAAACCGCGGTTGTTTGGCCAGTACTTCTCGTCTCCATGCCCCAGATGCCATTTGCCGACAATTGCCGTGGCATATCCATTAGCCTTTAGGATTTGCGGCAGCAGAGTTTCCGTCAAATTCAACCCGTATTGTGCGTCTGCTGGAATGGCCGCTGTCTGTAGACCATAACGAAACGGATAACGTCCCGTCAGCAATGCAGCTCGAGTCGGCGTGCAAAACGGCAGCGTATAACAGCGATTCAAACGAACCCCCGATTTGGCGAGCTGGTCGAGGTGCGGTGTCTTGATGTCCGAACCGTGAAAGCCAACGTCGGCATACCCAAGGTCGTCGGCCAGGATCACAATCAGGTTCGGCTGAAGTCCATCTGACCGTTGGCTTAGCAACGGACTGGGAATGAGAAGGAGAAGCAATATGGCTGTTCGATCCCACATACTCTTCAAATACGTCATTTCGATTTCTTCCAATGTTGAGCAACAAAGTCTGCTGCACTGAAATGGCGACAGGCTTCTATTGCAACCATTCCAACACCAGTTCACATACGTCGGTGGGGACAAGCTGGCTGCAGAGGAGTAGCACTTGCTGACCGGTCACTGGGGACGATTGAGAAATCTCCTAATGTTTTTTTGCAACGCCACCAACTTGACATTGGGGGAATTGTCTCGAGGCGGCAATCTGGGCTGCCTGGCTGTTTTGCGCTGCGACGACGACAACTTTTGGGTAGCCGCCGGGCGGAATCAAAGTGACGTTCCACAGATCGGTTGCTCCGGCACTTGCGGCTTGCAACATCAAGTGTAGCCGTACAACCTCACGTGCTGCCATTTGTTCGCGTTGGCTGGCAAGCATACTGGCTCGAAGTGCCAGTTGGTTATCTTCCCGGTCGCGAGATTCCTCTTCAGTCTTAATCCACGCTTCCCAACCGGGCTTCAAGTATTTCTGATCGTCTGCACTTAACAGAAAAAATGGGACCGCATACAGGTCGCCAGTGGGCAGCTCTAGCATGACCCCTTCGCACTCGTAACTCTTGGTCTTACTACCCAGTTTTTGAACCCAGTCTTCCAAATCTTCGTTGGTCCTCAGGTCGATATTTTCGAAATGGGAAACAATCCGTGGAATGAGTTTCTGATAGACGGGTAGAATATTGTCAAACTGTTTGTCGTTAACATAAACCTTACCTCGCCGCCGTCGTATGGAAATTGTCCGCTTGCCGTACTCGACGACTGCAGCTTGAAACTTTAGACCGTTGCGAAGTTGAAACTCGCGACCAGTTTCCGCCTGATCCAATTTTTGCTGAAGCTCATCGGATTCTAGCAACTCCCGGTCGCTCGCGCTAAGACTGGCGATGTCGACCAGCAACAAGGACTTATCCTCTTTTTGCAGAACGACGGTTGATTCATCTTTCGCCAACAATTCACCATCGACTGTGTACCTTCCTGTTGAGTCGGTCCATGTTCGCGACTGGGCGTTGGTCGTGTCGCTGTTGGCAAGAATTGCCAAGATGGTAAGAATCAAACCTGAAGTTGCTAGTCGAATTCGATACATTGATAGGTCTCCGTTGGGTTCGTGACCGCTTGCGATAGCGATGCAAATCATGCAGGTACAATATAGTCAGTGTACCAATCTGACGACCGAAATTGAATTCAAATAGGATTGCCCAAAGAGCCGTTTTGGGGATCTGTTAGACGGACAGCAACAAATACGCGCACCCGGTATTCGCGGATTCAAGAGAATGAGGAACCTTTGCGTTGAACAAGACTCGACTTTTGGCTGGCTTTTGCATACTGAGTACCATGATTCTGCGGTCACCGCATGTGACACTGGCGCAGCACCCCCCGTATCCTCAGAGTACCTGGATAAAAGGTATCGACCTTGACTTTAGCTCCCATCGTCGACTTGCCTCCGGTAGCGATAATTGGCCGGTAACCTGGGCGGACGACGGACATCTCTACACGGCGTGGGGGGATGGTGGAGGATTTGGTGGCACAAACCAAACGGGAAGAGTCAGCCTTGGCGTTGCTCGTATCGAAGGAGACGCGGATGATTACCGGCCAGTCAACCTATGGGGCGGTGTGGACTCGCAAAATCCAACTCAATTCGATGGTAAGTGCTACGGTATCCTAAGCGTTGCAGGCGTGCTCTACATGTGGGTCGCTGAACAACCCGCGCGGCATATGAAAGCCTGCAAGATTGCGTGCTCCACGGACCACGGTGCGCACTGGTTGCTGGCCAATTGGCAGCTGACATTTGAAGATGGATTGACAGTGCCGACCTTCCTAAACTTTGGCCAAGATTATGCTGGAGCGCGTGATCGCTACGTATACAGCTATTTGATCCAACCGACATGGGGGCCTGATTCGCTGCCCAAGACAGTGCACGGTTTCGATGTACATAAGCCAGGACTTATTCACCTGGCCCGAGTCCCAGCAGACTTAATACTTCACGGAGACCAATATGAATTTTTTGCTGGTCTAAACAATGACGAGACACCAATCTGGACCTCGTCAATTGAAGCAAAACGGCCAGTATTTGAGGATGCTAATGGTGTAGGCTGGAACGTGAGTGTTGTTTTTAATGCTGGATTGAACAGATATATCCTGTGTACGGAACACTCCGAATCACACGCTGGTCGACTGGGAATGTTCGACGCTCCGGAGCCTTGGGGGCCGTGGACTACGATAGCCTATCATGATCGATGGGGTGAAGGGCACATCGAGGCGTCGACTTTCTTCTGGAATTTTAGCCAAAAATGGATCAGCGCCGATGGAACGAGATTTACAATGATCTTCACCGGAAAGAATTCGAACGATTCTTGGAATACGGTTGGTGGCCGTTTTGTTCTACCCAGCAGCCCCTAGCTGAATGAGTCTCCATTCGTGTGAAGGATTTACATGTTACGACCGAGCGGAGGCGATGCATTATGAAGACCTACCGTTAGATTTGTGTCCGTGGTTTTGCTGATCAACAGACTGTGATTTGGAGAGGAAACGTCGATGCTGCCGCGAGCTGTGCAACGAATGATCTTGAGCGGAGTTGTTGTGGTGCAATGCATTGTTGCATCTGGCGCATGTGCTGCAGAATTGGAGGCAGTGCGAGTTGCGCCCGATGGAAAAGGCTTTCACCTGGTACCATCTGGTCAACGCTTCATTCCCTGGGGCCATAATTATGGATCGATCGATATTCTGAAGCGGATGGCCACCGAACCAGAACGCGTCGAACGCGATTTTGCCGAGATGAAAGCGGTCGGAACCACTATCGTTCGCGTGCATCCCGAAATGCCAAGAATAATGTCAGGCCCAAATGCCGTGGATACCCAGGCAATCGGCCAACTGAAAAGACTTCTTCAAATTGCCGAAAACACCGGGGTCTATGTCATGATTACCGGCCTAGCTTGTTATCAGATCGATAATCGTCTGGCCTGGTACGATGCTCAACCCGAGAAGGATCGCTGGCAGACGCAGGCCTTTTTCTGGGAAAATATCGCTCGTACTTGTTCCGATAGTTCCGCCGTGTTCGCCTATGATTTGGTCAACGAGCCAGCGGCGATCGGCAAAGTCAAAGATGAATGGTATACGGGAAAGATGGGAGATGTTGAATTCTGCCAATGGCTGAGTCACGAAGCTGATCGAAGCGGAGACACTATCTTTCGCGAGTGGACAACGCTCATGCGACAGGCCATCCATAAACATGACCAAACGCACATGATTACGATGGGCATGTTGCCATTCCCCGGTGCATATGCTGTTGCTGCCGAGAATCTGGATTTCGTGTCGCCCCACCTATATCCGAAAACGGGCAAGGTCGATGACGAGATCGCACTCCTAAGGAAATTCGATTGGGGGAAACCAATTCTTATTGGAGAAACATTTCCACTGACCTGTAGCGCAGACGACGAGCGGGATTTTCTGCTGAACAGTCGCGGCATCTCCCAGGGGTGGATCGGCCACTGGCCGGACGATTCTCCGACGGTGCTTGCTGAACGCAAGGCGTCAGGAGAAGCCTCGATTCACGATGCGATTTGGCTCTCGTGGGTAAATCTCTTCCAAGAGATAGGTCCGCAGATGAATGTAGAACTACCTGTGGCGGAATAATCGCTCATGCGACCTGAGAAGCTGGGGTATTTACCAACGCAAGCGGCAAGGACAGCATGTGTTATACAGGTCGCGTCCAGCTTTGATGCTTGGGTCAAGCAGGAATAGTCGCGTAAGCCTCATTCTTCACCGAGCAAAGAATAGAAGCCGAGTGGGCGATCATGCTCACTCCGCAAGAGATCTTGGTTCTTTCGACAAATTCCACAGGAGCTTTCCGTCAGGCGATTGCCAACAGTGCGCCACGCCCTCGAGGCCTCCGGCGATGAGTTGGTTCCCGTCAGGTGAGACTGCAACTGCGAATAAAGCTTTAGAAGTCGCTGTATATTCGCGGACTTGTTTGCCGTTCGTTGTATCATGCAGTCGGACTTTCCCATCAACACTGGCCGATACAAGTTGGTTCGATGTTCCGATGAACTGCAACGCAGCAACCTCTTTCCCAAAGCCACTGATGGTGCGATCTTGTTGACCAGAATCCGCATCCCATATCTTGATGACTTGGTCCGCTCCAGCCGTGGCGAGCTTGTGGCCATTGTCCTGCCAGGTTACGCCAAGCAAGTGATGTGTGTGACCTTCAAGCGCACGTAATGTCTCACCCGATTCCACGGAAACGATGCGACAGATTTTGTCCGCACCTACCGTCGCCAATTTTCTTCCGTCAGGCGAATATCGCACGCCTAGAATCGTATCGCTGTGCAGTTGCCCGTAATCTCGAACAACTTCGCTTGACACGACATCAACTATCTTTAGATCTCCAAAGCGGCTGGGAGGGCCACTGCCAACCGCAAGGAACCTACCATCCGGGCTAAAGTCGAGTGAAGTAATGCGGTCGCTGAAAATATCTTGATCGGCACCACCCAATGTGGCTTGATGCACCCAAGGCAATTGTACATTCCAACGGAACAGTAAACCTTTGTCGGAAAGCCCCAGAAGTTGGCCGTCTGGCGCGCAATCGATCGCCGTAAACTCGATGGCTGAATCGTGTGCCAGCGGGAGTGAATTTGCTTGAGTTTCTTGCTTTGCAGGATTCGACAAAGAACTAGCCGAGATGTACAAGCTGGCAATTGGGGAACCATTGACGGTTGAAATCAGTTGTGGAGGTCGCTGCGGACGGACAATGACAAGCTCCTGGGCATCGGGAACGAATCGCAGCAGCTGGACTGGCTCGAGGTCTTGTGTTTCCTCTTGGACCTGATCACGCAGTTGGGAGAGTACCTGCAAACGCTGTTGCTCGGCTGCAATTGATTCTTTGAGGGCAGGAATAGCGGCTGCAGCGCGATTGGCACTATCCGCGGCCGCCGCTAGAGCTTGATCGCGATTTGCCAATTCCGATTGCGCGTCTTGCCGCTTCTGTTGGATTTCCGCCAACTGCTTCCGTTTTTCCTCCAAATCAGCAGCTACCGATTCGGCATGTTTCTTGGCCTCTTCGATCGCAGCCTGAGCCATGATCAACGCGGACATCGTCTCGCTAACGGCTGTTTCGGAGGCCATCACTTTGGTGTCGATTTGTTGTAGAGCCTCATTGGATTTATCGCGCGATTCTTGGAGTTTGGCTTGTAGCTCGACTTCTTTCTTTGAGGCTTCTTCAAGTCCAGGGAGTTGGCCGGATAGCAATTCAATCGAAGCCGATTGCCGCGCCACATCACTTTCTCGCTTCGCAAGCTGACGAGCCAAGTCGTAGTCGACGTTCAGCTGCGCAACCAATTTGCGTTCTGCCACATTCCACAGTGTCGCAGGTCCAGCGGCTGATGTTGCGGCCAACAACGCCCCATCAGCCCGCAGGTGAAGTGACGTAGCGGAGTGTTCGAGCTTGAATAATGACTCTACTAAACCTGTGGTTAGGTCGATGGCTGAAACAGTCCCGTCAGCCTGAGCTGCGGTAATCTCGTTCTGCCTGCCTTCACAACTTGTCAGCGCGAGTAGCGGCCCAATCTGGCAGACCGGGGTAAGTCGCCAGGGATCAAATTCGATTTTGGAAAGCGTGCCCTTTTGGTCGACACCATACAGTTGTCCGTTAGAGGCCGCGTGCACATGGACAAGTGGCGCTGCTGTCTCGGTTTCACCGGAATGCCGCAGTTGCGTTTGCTGCCAGTTCGATGCGTCGGTTAACACAACCGCTCCGCTAGAATCGCAGCTGATTAGCCTACGGCTATCGTCCAACCACTCTAAGGAGAGGACCGGAAATTGATGGGCCCGCAAGAATCGGTGAGAAGTCGCTTGCTCTAGATGGACTAACTCCAGCGCAAGGTTGTCGTTAACTATCGCCAACCAGGAGCCGTCCGGGGAGAACTCCGTCAGCTGGGGATGCTGCGGAAGGTTCGTTAAGATTGTATCGGCAACCGTGTTTCGCCGCCACAATTTCACGGTGCGGAAGCCACCGCTTGCTATCGTCTGGCTATCCGGGCTGAAAACCAGCGACTGAACGGCGTCCAAATGAGCGATCGATGGCGACTGCGTGGAACTGGCAAGCTGCTCATCAACTAGGAAATGCGTCGATGGCTTTTCCGTTCGCAGCTCCGAAGCAACCAACAATCGATTTCCGTTGCCAATCGCTAAGTATTGACCATCTGGCGAAGCGGCCATGCCATAGATTGTGCGGATGCCCGGCGGCAGCGGTTGCAACTGCACGGAACTAGTGCTTGCACTTGGCGCTGGAGCGCCCCGCTGTAGCCAGCTGCGAAGCAATTCCAGCTCATCAGTCTGCAGGTTTTCAGCACCGACGTCGTTATCCTCTGGCGGCATAGGGTCATCTTTACTGATGATTCGTTCCAGGAGAAGGCTGCTCGCCCAATCATCTTCGTCAATGGCAGAACCGCTATCGCCGCCAAGCATTAACGCTTGGAAATTTGCCAAGTTGAGACCCGCCTCATGCTTCTTATCGTTGTGGCAGGCGGTGCAATTCTTATTGAGGATGGGCTGGATATCACGTCCAAAGTCGATTTCCGCTGCCCTAGCAAAATCCGATTGTGCAGCTACGGTGATCGAAGCTGGCAGGAGAATCCACACCAACCAAGAGAATTCAGCCTTGGGGACAAATAGCTTTATCAAACGGTTCATGAATTGAGTCTCGATTTTTTCGAGGAGCAACGCGTGTAGTTGGATGCACTGGCGTGTTCTGCAGAACGTTTCAAGGCCGTTCCATCGGCGACTTGCGGCAAATTCGCTGTTCACGCAGTGGTCGATGTGCATGTCAATACGAGGTGGGATCGACAGTCGCAATCATGGATTGCGTGTCGATATGTCGAATAATGTGTCGCATTGCCGAACTGCGAGAAGTGCAGCAGTGTCGGCTGAGCATTTATCATGCACCAACAATTATGATTCAAAATTCTGTCAACGAATACTGTGAACCGCTTCAACTCGCGCGATTGCCAGCTCCGATTCCCTGGGCAATTTCGCGCGGTCGACTCCTTGTGTCACAAATCGTAATTCCGATGCCACATCAGCCTCTAGCGCGCTAGCGTGCGGTTCCGTCAAAAACCGCGTGCTA
>JAGQPR010000355.1 GCA_020426625.1 Planctomycetales bacterium | reverse complement strand
AAACTGGACGCCGCGACAGTTGGAGCATTCCGGCAGACTGATTCAACCATTGCTCTACACGCGAGGCGAGACCCATTTTCGGACAACAACCTGGGCCGACGCCTTCGACCGCATCGAGAGCAAGCTCAAATCGCTTTCTCCCAATGAGTCGTTTTGGTATTTCAGTGGCCGCAGCAGCAACGAAGCGGGATTCTTACTTCAGCTGCTGGCACGGTTGTACGGCACCAACAATGTCAATAACTGCAGCTACTACTGCCATCAGGCAAGCGGTGTGGGCCTGAATCAATCGCTGGGGACAGGTACAGCGACAGTCACCCTTGCAGATCTAGAGCAGTGCGATTTGGTCTTCATCATTGGTGGAAATCCCGCCAGCAATCACCCTCGGCTGATGACCTCTCTTAGCCACCTGCATCGGCGCGGTGGAAAGGTTGTTGTCATCAACCCGGTTCGTGAAACCGGTATGATGAATTTCCGCATTCCCAGCGACTGGCGGAGTATGCTCTTCAACTCAGCGATCGCCACTTGTGTCATTCAACCACATATCGGTGGCGACCTCGCGCTGCTGACCGGCATCGCCAAAGCCGTCGTGGAAGACGGCGTTCTGGACAAACTGTTTGTAAATGCACACTGCCGCGAAGCGGATGCGTATTTGACTTGGTTGGCGCAGCTCAACTGGTCGGAACTAGTTGACAAAAGTGGCATTACAGAAACACAAATGCGTGAGTTGGCCCGGGTATATGCTAATTCGCGAGCTACCATTTTCGGCTGGACGATGGGCATAACGCATCATGTGCACGGAGTTGAGAATGTCCACTCAATTGTCAATCTTGCGCTACTCCGCGGAATGATCGGACGTCCCGGTGCGGGTTTGATGCCGATTCGCGGACACTCCAACGTGCAAGGCATGGGGTCGGTGGGTGTGACGCCCAAGTTGAAGGATGCCATCTTCGACAAACTGCAGCAATCCGCAGGTATTCAGCTACCGACGACCGCCGGCATGGACACAATGGCCTGCATCGAAGCGGCCCATGCAGGTCAATTGAAGGCCGGAATCTGCCTTGGTGGTAATCTGTTTGGCTCCAATCCGGACGCCGCCTTTGCCCGGAAAGCGCTCGAAAACTTGCAACAACTCGTAATGCTCAGCACGACGCTAAACACTGGGCACGTCCAAGCACTTGCAGCAGAAACTCTGATATTGCCGGTTCTCGCACGTGACGAAGAACCCCAACCGACCACTCAGGAATCGATGTTCAACTTTGTCCGCCTCAGTGACGGAGGACCCGCACGACTACCTGGACCGCGTAGTGAGATTCAAGTCGTGGCTGAAATGGGGCGAAGAATTGTCGGAGATAGCGCGACGGTTTCTTGGCAACAGCTTGCGCAAACAGACACGATTCGCAACTGGATCGAAAACGTCGTCCCGGGATACGCGGGCATTGGGGAAATAGGCAGCACCAAACGAGAATTTCAGATTGAGGGTCGAACTTTCCATCGTCCAGAATTCGGCACACCCGATGGCAAGGCTGTTTTTCAACGGTACACCCTGCCCGATCTGGCTGGACGATTGCCGGGGCAATTCCGGCTAATGACCGTCCGTAGCGAAGGGCAGTTCAATACAGTCGTATACGAAGATGAGGATCTTTATCGTGGCCAAGAGCGGCGGGATCTGGTTCTGATGCATCCCGATGATATCCGTGAGTTAGGTCTTTCGCCAAACCAACCTGTGATCGTGCGCAGCGACGTTGGTCAAATCGCTGGCTACCTGGCCCGCGCATTTCCCGCTATACGTGCTGGTAACGTGATGATGTATTTCCCCGAGGCAAACGTGTTGGTACCGCGAACTTTGGATCCGCAATCTCGAACACCAGCCTTCAAATCAGTGGTCGTGACGATCGCTGCAAATTGAAAACGCGAATTAACTCATTCCTGTGGCTGTAGTTTTTGCTCGATCCAATCGTGTACAAGACCCAAGACATTCCATCCCAGCGACTGATTGCAACTGCCCAGGACGGCGAGCCCCCGTTGACCGCTAAACAGTTGAGTATTGTATTCCGGCGGAATCGTGACTACTGCTTGAAAGCGAGGTTTCGTCAACTCTGCTTCAGATTCGTTTTGCGTCGAAGTACTTTCAACAATGGCCAATGGCCCACCAGCCATTGCAGATAGGGCGGGATGGGGCAGTCGCACCGAAGCTCGCGGCTCGAGGCGTGCCAGTGTTGCATCCATCCGATCACTGAAACCAACGCGAACGCCGACGCGAGTACTCAGTCTTGGTGCTACGGCATCAAAGTCACTCTGCTCGACAGACACCACCAACTGCTTTTGATCTCCGTTGCCCATGATCAGCAATTCATCTCCTTCACGAACATAGGTCCCCTCCATCGACGATAGCAGGCGTTGCATCACGGTGCCTGACACTGGCGCCCTGACGAGTAGCGAATTGAACCGCCGCTGAGTCTCTTTCATTTGCTCATGCAGTGCTTGTCGCTCGCGCTCGGCAACTTGAGCTTCAGCAACATGGTGTTCCTCCATCGCAATTTGAAACCGCATCTCGGCCTGAAGAATTGCAATTTCCAACTCGTAATATTTCCTGGTGACTTGCGAATTCTCTAACTGAACCAAGGGTTGGCCAGCTTCCACGCATTGTCCATCCGCCACGAACACTTTGTGAACGAATCCACCTGTCAAACTGCGAACCGACAGCTCATCCCGCAACTCGATGACCCCTGGAGCAACAATTTGCCACGGAGTCGGCAGCCAGACAAAGAGTCCCGAAAGGCCAGCTATCAATGCCGTTGATATCAACGTAGCCCGGCAGACCTGCCATGGTGCGATCTGATACGTGTGGGCCAGCGCACCGATTGTTCGACGGAGCAGCGGCTGGAGCCAGCCAACGATCGCCACGACAGCCAACACAATTCCTGCGCCATGAAACAACACTGAAGCTGCCAACAGCAAACTCACACAGATGATCAATCGCCACAGAGCTGCCAGCCAACCGTAGGTGGCGATGCCAACAGCTGTCCAGCCACGATGCCTGATTTGCAAATTTGATTCACCCAAGAACCATCGTTTGAGTTGGTAGCGCAGCGTCTGGGAAGCTTCTGCTTGGAGATTTGGTATTTCCAGCAAGTCGGATAGTATGTAATAGCCGTCAAATCGCATTAGAGGATTTGCGTTGAAGAGTAACGTCGACA
Source organism: Planctomycetales bacterium (assembly GCA_020426625.1). Taxonomy (GTDB): domain Bacteria; phylum Planctomycetota; class Planctomycetia; order Pirellulales; family Pirellulaceae; genus Aureliella. The sequence continues at coordinate 5,536 of JAGQPR010000355.1, read as the reverse complement.
CACTAGCCATGAGGATGACATTGTACAAAATGTGCGACGCAAGTCTTTCATCGGTAAACTGCCAACCGAATGTGGCAACAGACGCAACTAGCAGTTCTGCATAGATACCAGCAGCGGCCACGTGTATCCGCCTCCATTTGCTTGGTAATCTCCAGGACGAAGTAACATCGACATAGGCCATCGGCGCAAACAAGACGAACAATACGCCAGTGTCGCCCACTTCCCCCCCGTAGCGTCGACAGCAGACCGCGTGCGCTAGCTCGTGAATGACTTTCAGTCCTAGCCAAGTCAGCGAGAGCAACGCCCAATTATTCACTGAAAAAACACCGATGGAAGCGATGCTAAGCCGCTGCCAACTAAACAGCAAAGTCGTCCCAGCCAGGGCAATCAACGCCAAACCAGCGCAAGTTGCCGGCGTAGAAAACAGCCAGGCTACCAAAGGCAAGATCCGCCGTATCAGTTTGTCTGGGCTGCCAAATGGGACTTTTAGCCAGAGTGGATTGGGCAGAACACTGCGAGATTGCCGTGGTACGCCTTGCGTTCCCAGCTGCCACTGATCTTCGGCGTGAATTGTTCCCAGTCCATTCTCCAGCAGCCACATGTAGATAGTGGTCGCCTGTTCGGTTGACAGTGCCTTGGCGCCAAGCCGCTGTGCGGTCAATGCCAGCGCTTGGCTGAAGGATGTTGTGCCATCGAGCAGCGAAACGAAAACATATTCTGGATACCCCAGGCGATAGAACGTTGCCCTCGACGGAAGTTCGACATGGTAGTGAACTGCCCCACGGTAGTTTTGGGGAGAAAAAACAAGATCCCCGCGCAGAATCATGCGAGTGCGATTGATGTTGGTGGTGCCCAGATCTGTCATCGTGCTTCACCACCCCAGCCAGCTCAAGCTCTTCGCGTAACCTTTGTGCAACCAGATCCACACCAACGGCTTCAGTTCGGTGGACACACGAGTCTGTCCCCGCATGCCAGGTTTTAGTTTCCCGTGTGGGTTCGGACAGGCGATCTCCGCAATGAAGACGTTGTTTTGGTCTTTCAGTTCAGCTCGCGGGTGAACTCGTTGAATCGTTCCAAAAATCGGATCGTGGGGAAACGAATCCAGACGAACACGTGCTGACATACCTTCGCGTACGAAACGAACATCATCTTCGGGAATTTCTATTTCAACCAGCATTTGATCAAGCGGGGCAATCTCAAACAGCGTCTTACCTTTCTCCAGCGGGGCCCCTTCCAACTTTGCATGATCACCCAGCAACACGATGCCATCGATTGGACTGAGGATCTGTAGGTTGCTAGCCTGCTCCTCCAATTCGCCAATCTGCAACTGCAAACGCCGGAGTTCCAACTTGGTGATTTCAGCTTGGCCTGATTGATGGAGCACGACGTAGCCAGCTAGTTCCTTCTCGACTCGATGGGCTTCTGCTTGCTTGGCCGACAATTCCCATTGAATGTCGCTAGCATCGATCTCCGCGAGCAAGCCACCTGCCTCTACTGCATCCCCAGGTTCGACTGCAGACCGCTGTAGCCTGCCGTCGAATGGTGCAGCTACAAATCGTCGAACCACTGGTTGCAATTCACAATCGCACGAAACGCGATATCTCATGGGAAAAAAGGCCAAGCACAAACCAATACAGCTGAGCAACACAGCCGCCTTGGCCCGCCTGCGGCTTGCAAGCGACCTCAGCTGCGACAGCCATCGGCCCAGAAAGTTGGTCTGTGCCCTGCCCAACAGCCACAAAGCTGAGCCTACTGGAACGCTCGAAGCAGCCAGAAACCTGGTGAGTGGCTCACTCAATGGTTCATTGGCTTCAGCTACCAACACGATTGCGCCATGACATGTTCCCTCCGACGATTTCAAAGGAGCGCTGTGAACTGCATGGCCGTCGAACAATTGCGAGAGCTGCCGATGAGCAAACAGAGCATGTCGGCTGTCGTCAGCCCGAGGTGGCCAGGTACCGAGCGAGTCCCTCGCTATGCACTCGAGTACGACAGCGTTGTAGCTAAGGATTGCCGGTGAATCTTGATCCACCTGAGTCACGTTGGACACAGCGACTACACTTGCCGATGATCCTGAACCACAGGCAATCCGGCGGGGCGTGAGGGCAATGGCCACCTGCCTGGCACCTGTATATACCTTCAACTCGTGTGCCAGGCGTCGACATGCGTGATCGATCGATTCAGAAGAACAGATCATTGCAACCAGATCCATCAGTGCAGCCAGTTGCTGTTGAATTGGATCGGGCCTTGCTTGACCGTGCGACGCCCAGCTGCCATCGATGGCGATCGGAAGAATCGCTTGGCCAATGGTATCGTTTGTGGTCGGACAGCTCGCCATTTTCAATCCCACGACAGAAGTCTGCCCCGCCAGGCCATTACGCTCATTTATTCTTGCTTGTGCCGGTGAATTTGATGGATGGCGGCGTAGTTTCCGGCAGATCTGCAATCGCGAGCCAACAACTGTCTCCGCTGCGTATACTACCTCGCGAATTGTCCAGGCGAATTGTAACGCGGACGGTGTTGCTTTGCGCATCCGTCGTTGGAGACACAAATTCCACCAAGCCGCGACTCTGCAAACGATCCTTTCCTACCGATAACGTGACGTTCTGCCCTTGTGTGAATTCACATGCACCCGCAGGAACAGAGAATTCGGCCTTGAGCTTGTCCAGTTGCACGACTTTGATCACAGTTGGATCTGAAGCAGAAACAAACTCTCCTGCATCTTTGAATACTCGCGTTACCACGCCATCGATCGGAGATTTGATGCGTTTCTGATCAATCTGGGCTTCGATGCGGTTGAGTTCGGCGCACTTCATGGCCAGTTCTTCGCGCACCGACGTCACCTGGGCCTTGGCAACTTCGACTTGCGATTTGCTTCTTGCAAGCTCTTCAACACTGGCGTGCCCCCTTTCAACCAGCAGTTCAATTTTCTCCAGTCGCTCGACTTGTAGATTCAATTCCGCCTCAACTGAGGCCAGGCGGCCTATCGATTCCTTTGCCAACCTGGCCACCTCTAGCGTCGCCACTAACACGGTTTCATCCAGACCCGCGAGCAACTGTCCGGCAGACACCCGGTCACCCTCCCTTACATTCAAGTAGGCCACGGTTCCCAGTTCCGAACTGGCTACATCGATATCTCGGTACGGTTCGACGTAAGCAGAGATTTCTCCGCCTGAAACTTCGAGACCGCTGGCTAGCAGACAACAAAGGGTAAGGTTTGCGACGATCATTCGCATTGATTCGCCCTCATTTCCGATACAATGGGGATTATTGTTTGGCTCTGTGATGACATATTCCAAACGTAGGTTACGAAAACGCGCAAGCGCGTATTGATTGAGTTCGGAAGAGATTAGCTTGGCGTTGCTCGATGGCGATCACTGGTTGCCTTAGCGCGCGACATTTCTCACGTCCCAGTTGTGCGCCACGGGTTCTCGGCAACTTGTACTGACAACGCGAGTTTAGCTTGTGAATCTAGGTCTAACACAACCGCCAACGCTGGAAGCGACCTGTACAAGGCACTTATGAAAAACCTAACTGGAGCAAAACGTCACAAAATCCGCTGGTACCGTAAGCTGGTCTTTGCCTTTGTGCCAACATGCGTGCTTTGGCTGACCTGCGAGCTTGTGCTGTTGTTTTGTGGAGTTCGCCCCGTGAGCGACACGCGCGACCCGTATGTGGGTTTCGCGCAGAATATTCCGCATTTTCGCTTGTCCAAGAATACTGCTGGTGAACAGGTGCTGGCCGTTCAACCCAATAAGTTGATCTGGTTTAACGAGCAGTCGTTTGGGAAGAGCAAACCTGCCAACACCAAGCGCATCTTCTGTTTGGGTGGTTCCACAACCTATGGCCGCCCTTACGCCGATTTGACCAGCTATTGTGGCTGGCTCCGGGAATTCCTGCCTCGGTTGGACCCCAATACCCATTGGGAAGTCATCAATCTCGGTGGCATTAGCTACGCCAGCTATCGTGTGGCGGCTTTAATGGAAGAGTTGGTACCACTGGAACCCGACTTGTTTATCGTCTACTCGGTACACAACGAATTCCTCGAACGCCGCACCTATGCTGGCATGTTTCGACAACCTCCCTGGGTTCTTTCCTTACAGGCAATTGTCGCGCGTACGCGAACCTATGCCTTGGCAGACCAGTTTCTTCATAGGCTCAAGCCATCGACAAAACAAGACGTTCTACCTGGGGATATCCTGCCTGTCGAAGTCGACGAGCGCCTGAATCATACTGTTGGCCCAGCCGACTACCATCGAGATGATGAGTGGCAGGCCAATGTTCTCTATCATTACCAGGTCAATTTGCGCCGAATGGCAAACCTGGCAGAACAGTCGGGAGCGAAATTGATGTTTATCACTCCTGCAGCCAATTTGCGCAGCTGTTCCCCGTTCAAGAGTGAGTTAAGTGCCCAGCTGAGCTTGGATTCAAAAACGCAGTTTGAATCGGCCATTTCGGAAGCGTTGAAAGCTCGTGCAGCAGGCAATTCAGCCGAAGAAGTCAAGTGCCTGCGGGTCGCGTTGGAAGTTGATCCAAGACACGCGGAGACCAGCTTCCTGCTCGGTCGTGCTCTTTTTGACATGAATATGTATGCAGACGCACAGCGAGCCTTTCAACAGGCGCTCGACGAAGATATCTGCCCTTTGCGTGCAACTTCCGACATAGACCAAGCCGTAAGACACGCCGCCGCGCGAGCGGGAGCAAGTCTTGTGGACTTTGGCCAGTTGCTGGGAGACCTTTGTGAACGTGAACTTGGGCATCGAATGACTGGAAGTGAATACTTTCTAGACCACGTGCATCCGAGCATCGAGGTCCATCGCCAACTAGCCTTGTGGATATTGGGGGACTTGCGGCGGAGTGGCTTCCTCGCGGCCCAACCGGTTGACGCTACGACCATGGCTGAGATCGTTAACGAAACTTCCGCCTCGATCATGGGCCGGATTGATACTACCGCCCAAGGAGTTTCGCTGCGGAACCTCGCTAAAGTTCTGCATTGGGCGGGCAAATTCGAAGAAGCCGCGCCGCGCGCCAGTGACGCACTGGAACTGTTGACCAACGACGCGGAGAGCCGCTTGGTGCTGGCGGATTGCTTAAAAAACTTGGGGGAACCCGAAAGGGCGCTTGCCCAATATGAAATCCTGCTTGAGGACCATCCAGATTTTCAACGCTGTTACCTGCCTTACGGCATGTTCTTGAACGAGTTGGGGCAATACCGCCGCGCCCGCGATTTCCTCGTAATGGCACTCTTATTTGAACCGGACAATCCCTACGCCCATGCTTCTCTCGGACAAGCCCATCTAGCGCTTGGCGAAAGTGATTTTGCGATAGAATCTCTAACAAAGGCAAATCAGCTGTTGCCTAGTCCGGCGACTGAACAATTGCTGGGCGAGGCCCGCCGCCAAAACTCGCCATAACCCCAAGCCCCCCCCGCAACCGAGGAATAACAGCAACTGTTAGAGCGTAAATATTCGCCGAAGGGGTGAACGGAGCAATTGATCTGGCGTGGACTGGGTGCATGTATAACTCGAATGGCCCC
>JAGQPR010000354.1 GCA_020426625.1 Planctomycetales bacterium | reverse complement strand
GAAGGTCGAACAAGACAATTGAAAATCCAAAGCTCCGACAAGTCGGAGCAGTCCATAAGCTACCAGCGTCTGTACTCAGCGGCGAAGCCGCGCCAGCATGTAGCCGTGAGCGTCAGCTCATGGAAAAAGAGATAGAACCAAAGACAGCCGCGAAGCGGCGACAGCAGCAGTGGAAACATTCCACAGTTAAAGCTCGTTCGACGAACCTACAGCGTCTGTACTCAGCCGCGAAGCCGCGTCGGCTCAGCGGCGAAGCCGCGCCAGCTGGAGACGCACAGAGTTGGAACTTCGTTTCGCTATTTAATCTGCGCGTCCATTCGAGTCTCAGTAGCGTTGTTCCAGCTTGTATGTCAAATGCGCCTTGACGCTTGGCCATTCAGAGGCCACGATCGAATAAACGCAGGTGTCTCGTAGAGTTCCATTGGCGTGGCGTTGGTGCTGCCTCAAGATGCCGTCCAATTTGGCTCCTAGTCGTTCGATAGCGCGCCGACTGGGATAGTTGAAAAAGGAGGTGCGAAATTCCACTGCGATGCATCCTAGTGTTTCAAATGCGTGCGTCAGCAACAATTTCTTGCAGGCCGTATTCAGGGGCGTTCGCTGAACGCGCCTGGCATACCAGGTCGATCCTATTTCAGCGCGCAGATTCACCGAATCGATGTTCATGAAAGTGGTCATGCCGACCGGCGTAAGCTGTGGGTCGCAGACAACAAAAGGCAACATGCTGCCGCGAGATTGCAGCTGCAGCCTCCGCTCAATCTCTTCATGCATTCGTTCCGGTGTTGGAACGCTGGTGTACCACAATTCCCACAGCTTTCCGTCTTGGACTGCATCGGAAAGTGCCTGACAGTGCTCGGCTGTCAGCGGCTGAAGCGTCGCAAATTCACTTTCCAGCGTAATGGGCTGCCATGACATCTATTGCGCCTGTTTGAAAACCACCCACTCACTGTGGCAAATCTGAAACGTCCAAACGGCCACGGCCCGTATGTTCTCGCGTGAATCCCGGAACGCCAAGCAGCGTGATTGCGAATCAGCGCTTTGTCATATTGACATCAAAGCTGGTCTCGCCAGTTACACTAACACTGAGCTTCGATTCGTACGAAGACCAATAGCGCTGGGGCACGTTGGAAACGCGTTTGAATTCTTCACCACCTTCGGAGTTTGCTGAATCGGCAACTTCGACCATTGGCGGTTGCACGCTGACAAGATAACTGCCTGCTGGCATTTCTGCCACGTAGCTACCATTGGGGCCAATGTCAAACGAGTCAGCAACTCCCGTGTTGTTGTCCTCAAGAGTGATGCTTCCTTCAGTCAGAGGAGTTCCTTCGAAACTCACCGTGCCAGTAACTTTAAATATCTCAGGTCCACTATCGCCACAGCCCATGACAAATCCAAGACAAGTCAAGAGCAAGAATAAATAGATCTTCAAGTTACCGGCTCGTGAATATTGGGTTTCGATAGATTGTAGATAACGATTCCGTGCAAACAGAACTACCAGTCCAGATTTGCAAGGACCTTGCCGTCATCTTTGTCGGCCAAGTTTCTCAGCGTGTTCAGATCAATGTTGTCCGAGAGAAAATGCACTGAGCCATCGGACAAGCACGTATTCACACCGCCGGTATGCGCCGACGCGAGGATAGTGTTGCAAGCGCGGAAGTTGCTCCAGGCTGGCGTTCCGCCAATGTTCGGCGGCTGTCGAATGGTAGTTACGTTATAGCACCGCAGGTCGGTGTCAGCTGGAGCTCCGTGGCTACCGGTGCTCGACCAGGTGCCCGGCCCACGAGGAATGCGGGGGTTCTTGGAGCCCATGACCCATGATCCAGTTGGCGAGATCGAGGTTCGCAAATTCGGAAATTGTCCACCGTTCACATTGCGTCCCCACGCGGCTTGCTCGCTAATGATCATGGTATTCGAAGTGCCGTCAGAAATAGCGCCGATCGTGTAGGCGATGCTTCCTGGAAAAAGTCCACCGGAAGAATGGATGCTGCCATTGAATGCGTTTGGATCAGCGCTGATATGCGTATCGCTACCGGCAATCAGAATGTAACTGGGCCACATAATGCTACGTGATTGAATGGTTACCGTTTCCCGCAAAGGCGATGAAGGGCAGCGGTAAGTGCTGAACGAAGAATCACGCATGATGTCAAGAATCTGATGGGTAGTAGGATTGTTGGAGCCCAACCAATAGTTGGCGGAGTCGCCAAATCCAACTGCGGCCATTTGGTTGTAGAGATTTCCTCCCTCCAAGTACGGCAGAATTCGCATGAAACCGGAAGCTGAATGGCCGCCATTTACTGGCCCAACTCCACCCTTCATCGCAGCGGGCGGCATGCGCTTGTAAGTCGACTCATAATTCAAGATCGCCAAACCCATTTGCTTGAAGTTGTTGCTGCATTGCATGCGTCGAGCCGCCTCCCTCGCTGCCTGAACGGCAGGTAAAAGCAAGCCAACTAGAATTCCGATGATCGCAATAACAACCAACAGCTCGACCAGGGTGAACCCCCGCCGAAGTCCCAGAGCGCTACTTTTCATAAATTAACCCATGTAATAAAAGCCGACGATTCATAACTCGCCAGACAGTATACATATGGCTAAATACTCAGCACGACGAGACGTGTATTACATTTTCTTAAGCTAAGCGGGGCGTATTCGCTAGTCATTGCCCGTGGATGTAGCCAGTGGCAGCCATTTGGCGGATCCTCGCCCCTTCTCGAGCCCACAGTCCCGTGCGGCTTGTGAACGTTCCACATGCGATTGCTTTGTCGCTGCCAACGATCGCTTGCAATCCTGCCAATTCGTCCTGTGGCAGCGCAATCAGCAATTCAAAGTCCTCGCCATCACCCAATGCATGCTCCAAGGGTGATTTTCCAGAATTCTGTGAGAGTTCAATCGCCGCAGCTGCAACAGGTATTGTGTCCAAATCCAGGACAGCCCCGCAGTGAGACGCGTCGCACATGCGTAACAAATCTACGCTCAGGCCGTCACTGATATCCATAGCCGCATCAACTTGTACACGCGACCGCACTTGTTCAACCCATTCCAGGCGCGGTGTGAAATCAAGATGTTTGCCAAGGATACTGCCACCTAGAGCACCGGTGACAACGACCAGATCACCTGGCTTCGCCCCACTGCGAGTCCAGATCTCACCTTCGACAACCTCGCCAACGGCCGTCAGGCTTAGGACCAGTGGGCCTGACCAACAATTGGTATCTCCGCCGACAATGGCAACTCGATGCTGCTCGGCGGACTGGCAAACGCCTTCGTAAATTTCTGCTGCCAGCAATTCGTCGCTGGCAGGGTCGTCTGTGATCGGAATGCACATCGACAACAGTATTGCTACTGGTCGGGCCGCCATGGCTGCCAAGTCGCTAAGATTCGCTGCTACCAGCTTGCGGCCAATGCGGCGTGCATCGACGGAGCCACTTTCAAAGTGAACTCCATCCATCATGGTGTCTGTGGTGACTACCGTGTCTCGTCCAACGTTGGCCAACACAGCTGCGTCGTCGCCAATACCCAGCTTGGCTTGTGGCAGGCGATAAGCTCGCATTTTGGCCCAGGCTACGAATGACTGCTCCAAGTTTTTTCCCCCAAGTGGATTGAGTAACTGCTGTGACACGAATAAGACCTCGTCAAACGCGATCTCCTCACTCTGCTCACGAGAACAGCTCCATCGCATCCGTTTTCGTCGCCATGCGATGGGCTAGAGGGAGTGACCGCTCCACGAATACCTGTCATGCCAAGATCGATTGTTTGGTCCCGTGTTGCCAGACCAATAATCTAGTGCCTGATCGTCAACATCGGCTAGCCGATCCAACCCTGGCGCCAAAAAAACAGCAACATGCGGTTGGCTACCGGTCACATAGCGGTCCAGAGAATACATGCGAGTATTGATAATGCTTGCGCTCGAACCAATAGACGGCAATTGAGCTTGCGAACATTGCAAATAGAATGTCGGTGAGGCCACGCAGGAAGATTGGCGAAAAGGCTGCTTCGAACACGGCTTGCCAGCCTGATTGTCGTTGCCTGATGCCTACCGCTACGCCAAGTCCAGAAGTGTGAAGTGCGTGCTTGAAATCCAAGCGAGTTTCTCGCTCGTAATTCACTGTGATGGCAGCCGCGGCGATATCTGCCCTGATTCAACGGAAGCCAGCAATTCTACGAGCGGTAAGTCTGGGAATTCAATCTCGTGAGTGGCATCAACGTGATTCTGGCCACCAAAGAAAATCATCAGGTTGGCTGAGCGAGTGAGCTTCGGTAGTATTGACCCTCTACGCCATGTGCGTGCTGTCAATCACGACCCGCTGAATCGCCAAGTATTGCCACGTAGCTCAACAATTTTTCCTACCATGTAGATGATAGCGCTATCCCATGTTTATCGCCTACCGCGCCGACCGACTGCCGCCGCGAGGGTGGCAAACAGAAGAACTGGAAAACCAGCTTCCGGTACTGCAGTAACAGAGCTAAAAGTTGTTCCAACCCGAATTTCATCGACTGCAAATCCGCCTGTATAGTAGAGTCCAATTCCACTGATCACTCCGAGATTCAAGAGAGTTAGCGGTACGGCCTGCGCCGGCTCAGCAGCTCCAAGTTGCGGATTCACGTACAACCGGAACACGTCCGAATTGGCTGACAAATCGGCTCTCACGACAAGCAAGTCTGTCCTGCCTGTCGTTGCCGTCACACCAGAACTAACAAGTAACCCCCCTCCGCGTCTTTCCAATGACCATGTATCGGCAGAGCCAGGGCGACCGATAAATAGCTCGGGATCATTCGCTGAGGTCTCGAAAGTCAATCCAAAGTAGTTACCCAAGAACCCAGTGCCAGCATTGCTCTCGGGACGAAGCAGGACACTCATGTAAAAGGTTTCATTGGTCTGTCCAAAAGGTGTTGCAAAATTGCGAACCAGACCGCTAATTGCCGTCTGCGAGGTACCAAGAACGCTCCCTCCGAGAGTTCCCAGACTCCCGAATCCAAGACTTGTGCCCGCAGCAATTAGATCGTCGTTTATTGTCGCGTTGAATGGCGTCGGTGACCATGCACCTGACCATCCCATACTGCTATTTCCCTGACCATTCATCGTACTACCGCTCACGTATTCGAATCCTTCGTAAGCGACAATTCCAGCTGCAGAAGAATTAGAAATTGCGACTATCAGAGTCATTGCAGTCGCGTAAAGCCTAAACCGCATTCCTATACACCTTTGTTTGAATGGGCGTTATTCAAATGTACGCAGACGAATCTGGCAAACACTGGTAAGCAACCAGAATTTAAGGTAGTCCGCGAAAAGGAACAATACAAGGCTGCATTCCTGGTTTAAGACGGGTGCATGTCAGCTCTTGCACGGGCTGCGATTGCAGTGAAGCAGGTGGTTGCACTGTCTGCCTCGGAAAACACAATCGAGAGAGTTTGCTGGGAGGTCGGCAATCGGTCGTGAAATCAATACCGTGATTTGGAAGAAAGGAGATTTTGGCAGGCTGTTTCTTAGCCTCTTGGCCCTGTGTTTTCGCCGCTCTTGTCACTTTACTAACGGCGACTCTCTTGGGCATTTTCTGTACTCCCCCGAAACACCTTTATGTTTGTTGCTTCTCAGTAGCCTAGCAACAGCTATCTGCGGTGTGGATGGGAACGCCCCTTCGTCGTGGACCAGGAATTTCAGTGCCAACGCGGATCATCTTATTAGTAGCATCGACAAAGACGACCCGAGGTTCGACGGCGGGTTGAATTGTAGAATCGACTACGAAAGAAAACGTACCAACGATAATCACGTCGCCAGGGCGAATCAGGTGTGCTGCAGCACCATTTGCGCAAATATCCAGGCTGCCCTCGACTCCTTCGATTGCATAGGTCTCAAGTCTGGAGCCACGAGTCACATTCCAAACATGCACTGATTCGTAGGCGAGGATATCGGCCGCCCGCATCAGCGCCGGGGGAAGCGTTAGGGAACCTTCGTAATCGACGTCCGCTTGGGTTACTGTTGCTCGATGGATCTTTGAGCGTAAAAATTTTCGGTACATAGGTCGCAGTGCATCATTCGTGATTGGGAAAAGCTGGATGCCACAAGGAATTGTACACAGCAGCGTGAGTCAGTGACCAGTATTGACCGCTAAAACATAGGGCTGTCAGCTTTTCAAACCAGGCTAGGCTTCGTCCAAGAAGTTGGTTCGGCTTGCCGAGCGGAATCATATGTTTGGCTGGAGCCACCATTTTCACCAGGAGCCATTCGGCAGGTGTCACCCATTGGACGTTTTGAGACAAAGCCTAGTCATACATTCAAATTATTGAGGCCCACTTGGTTCTTGGGGCTGGCATAATCGGAAAAAGTCATACAGTTCATTGTTGTAAGCATTGAATCAAGAAACTGCTTCTGAGCCAGGGCGGTCCGGGGCAATCTGCCAATTATGCTGAGGCACATGCACCTCAATCTAGCCAAGTATTCCAAAAACCTTGTTCTCATGTGCCTGATGGGCATGATCGCTAAATCTCCTGGATTGGCGAGAGCACAGGAGTGGATGACGTATCCATCCACATACACTCACGATTCCGTCCGCGGGCAGCGGGTGGATCAGTATGCTCAACGCGTTGAACCCACCGTCGCCCAACGTGCGGACTTTCAGCGCAGCGGTTATCGAAATTACCGAAGTACACTTCAGGCAGGCCAATCCGCAGATAACATCCATATCGTGGAACAATGGGGCAAAGCCGTTTTACCATACGAGCAGTGGCGGTTTCCGTACCGACCGTACGGAGTCCCTTACGATCAATGGGGACCGCAAGCTCCCTACGGTTTTCTCAACGGCTTACTGCCAAATGGAATCGGCTATGGAGCGGCGCCATGGCCGACAAATCCGATGCAGCCTGCGTATCCCAATACCAACAACGGCGGCGATCCCTCCCGGGCACCTGGATATTGGAACCGGCCAGCCTATGGAAACTACTATCCAGGGCAACAACCATACGGATTCCCACTTTCACCCCAGTATCAAGGACAACCTTGGTTTGACGGTACTTACCCTACCGCACCACCTCTCGTTCCAGGGGTAGACTCCGGTTATGATCGCCGCCATCGATAACGCTCTGATATAACTAGAAAACGTCCCGCAGGCGAAAGGATTCACTCTTGTTGCCGACGTCGATAATCGCACGGAAAAGAGACGGCTATGAACTCACTGCGGATGAGATTCGCTTCATCGTGCAAGGCATCGTCGATGACTCCATTCCAGACTACCAGCTCTCGGCTTGGGCCATGGCTGTGCTTTGTCGCGGTATGAGCGTTGCTGAAATTGCGACTCTAACTGATTGCATGTTGTCTAGTGGACGGAGATTGAGGCGGTCGACGGAGCGGCTACGGGTCGACAAGCACTCAACCGGAGGTTTGGGCGATAAAGTCTCACTGATACTCGCTCCATTGCTTGCCTGCGTGGGGTTGGATGTGCCAATGCTCAGTGGACGAGGGTTGGGAATTACCGGAGGTACGCTTGACAAATTAGAAGCCTATCCAGGTTTCCGATGCAACCTCGACGAAACGGAAATCGAGCGACAGCTACAGAACATCGGTTGTGTCATTACTGGCACCACCGAACATATCGCTCCAGCCGATCGAAAACTCTATTTGTTGCGGGATGTGACTGCGACGGTACCTTCCATCGGACTGATCACCGGTAGCATCATGTCCAAGAAACTGGCCGCCAACTTGGACGCATTGGTATTGGACGTCAAATTTGGCTCCGGTGCGTTCATGCAAGAATTCGAGGATGCACAGCGGTTGATGAAAAGCTTGGTTGAAACCGGTCAGCGCATGGGGCTAACGACGCGCGCGGTGTTGAGCGACATGAACCAACCTCTGGGAAGGATGGTCGGCAATGCCTGTGAAGCCAACGAGGCCGTAATAGTGCTTCAAGGCGGCGGACCCAGCGATGTCCGCACATTGACTCTACGACTAGGCGCGGAATTATGCTTGGCAGTTGGCCTGCACGACTCTTTGGAAGAATCCCAGGCGGCGCTCGCTCGCCATCTCGACTCTGGTGAAGCTTTTGAGCGTTTTCAGCAGATGATTGCTTGCCAGGGCGGTCTCTTCCAAGCCCAATTGCCATTGGCCCCTGGAGCGGAAGTCGCCGCACCAACGTCAGGTTGGATAAGCAGTGTTGACGGTCAATTGCTGGGGCATGCCGTAATAGAGATGGGCGGCGGACGTCAACGAAAAGACAGTGCGATTGACCATAGCGTTGGGCTGGAAATGCTCGTTCGCATTGGTGATTCCGTCGAGGCGGGACAACCGTTGTGTAGGATCTTTGCACATAACGAAACCGACCGTGGCTTGGCATCAGCAATGATATCGCAGGCGCTGCAGATTTCTAGCCAACCGGTAGAACCGTTGTCGCTGTTGCCAGCGGCGGAGTTCAACAAGTTTCCGTGACAAGGGCAGCTTTCAAATAGTCGATATCTTACGGGCAAAATACTTCGAGCTCTCAGTCTGCACGGACGCAAGTAGGGGTCGGAAACGTGGAGCGACTACAAGTTTGCTGGAAAAACCATACTTTAGGTTGACACAAAACGGCCCCGCGGATAACTTCATTGCTCCATGGACAGACTGTGAAAAACGGTCTGTTGCTGGGGGATTAGCTCAGTTGGGAGAGCGATTGCATGGCATGCAATAGGTCATCGGTTCAAGTCCGTTATCCTCCACTTGGCTTCTTCGCAGATTTTCGCAAGAAGCCGCAAAGCCCTGAATTTCAGGGCTTTTTTCATGTGCGGTGGAATCACCTTGCGGCCTATTTCCCCCGCTTTCCGTAACCTGCTGGGACACAAGTG
>JAGQPR010000353.1 GCA_020426625.1 Planctomycetales bacterium | reverse complement strand
GTGCATGTATAACTCGAATGGCCCCTACCCGCTCGTCGACCCGCTTCGCGTGTGCCCGCTCGCGACCTTCCCAACGGAGACTGCTTCATTAGCGTCGCCGAGCTGCTAGTGCTTGGGAGAGGCAAGTAGTAAGTGGTGTATCGGTGCGAGTCAAGAAGTAGTCGAATTCTAGCTGACGACATCCTAGTTCAATCTGCTTGCAATACTCTTCCGCTGCCTTGCGGTAAGCCCCGCCGATCATTACCGGATCGGTGACCAGGTGCCCAGGTTCCTCCATACCTTCAAATCGGCCGAGTTGATCGAATGGAAACAGTAGTTCGTCAGAATCCAGTACTTGCATGACCATCACGTCATGCCGTGCGTATCGCGCCAAACGCAGCGTGGTCAACAGGCCGTCGACATCGCAGAGAAGATCACTGATCAAGAACAGCAGACTGGGCTTGCGAATGCGCTTCAGGACAGCTTCTAGCGTACGGGCCAGTTGCGTGAGTGGGCGATGGTTTCCGTGTTCGAAGATGCGAATCATGTCATCGAATTGACTGGGGCTGCTAAGCGGCGGTAACCATTCATCGATTCCAGCCGAGAAGGTGACCAGACCAACGCTGTCCTGCTGAGAAATGACCAGATAGCTGATACTACAAGCGATCAGCTGGGCATACTGCAGCTTATTGAGAAAACTTTGTTCTCCCTGGTACAGCATGCTGGCGCTTTGATCCACAAGCACGTAGCAGGCTAGGTTCGTTTCGTCCTCGTACTGTTTCAAATAGTGTTTGTCGCTGCGCGCGTAAACTTTCCAATCGACTTGCCGCAAATCGTCGCCAGCAACATACTCGCGATGCTGTGCGAATTCGATGGAATGCCCGCGCAATGGGCTGCGATGCAATCCCGCCGTTAAACCCTCAACCAGCGTGCGAGCGCGCAGATCCAACGATGCGATCTTGCTAAGCGTTTCAGGATCGAAGTAGGCGGGGGATGGTTTCACGGATGGCCTTCGATTCCAGCGTCTTTTCCACGCTGACCAGAATTTCGCGGATGATGTCTTCTGTGCTAATTCCTTCGGCTTCGGCTTGAAAATTCAGCTTGATTCGATGCCGCAGCACCGGTGGCGCCACATGATGAATGTCCTCGCGACGAATGACCGAGCAACCATGCATGGCCGCACGTGCCTTAGCTCCTAACACGATGTATTGGCTGGCTCGTGGACCGGCGCCCCAGCGAACGCAACGTCCCACGTTTTCGGTAGCGTGCACGTCACTGGGACGTGTCATGCGGGCGATCTGTGTCGCTAACAGGGCCAGTTCGGGCGTTACCACAATGCGACGAACAATGTGCGAGAATTCCAGCAACCGCGCGCCTGTCAGCTTGCATTGGGGCTCAACCGTTTCATCGCATGTGGTTCGCAGCACAACGTCTAGTTCATCGTCTAAGTTGGGATAGTCCACCAGAATATTGAACATGAAGCGATCCAGCTGCGCCTCAGGCAGCGGGTAGGTGCCCTCCTGGTCGATTGGATTTTGCGTCGCCAAAACAAAAAAGGGGACTGGTAGTCGGTGACGAGTGCCCGCAGCCGTCACTTGCTTTTCCTGCATGGCTTCCAACAGAGCGGCTTGCGTCTTTGGTGGCGTGCGGTTTACTTCGTCGGCCAAAATGACATTGGCGAACACCGGGCCTGGAATGAAGCGAAACGCACGCGTACCGGTCGAGCGATCTTCCTGGATAACCTCAGTCCCGGTGATGTCCGCGGGCATCAGATCGGGAGTGAACTGAATGCGATTGAAGTCGAGATCAATCGATCGCGCCAGACTGGAGATCATGAGCGTTTTCGCTAGTCCTGGCACGCCCACCAGCAAACAATGCCCTCCCGCCAACAAAGCGATCAGCAATTGTTCAATCACATCCTGTTGTCCAACGATGATTCGTGACAACTCATGGCGAATGTCCTGCAACCGAGCGCTCAGTTCGGCCAAACCCTGTTCATCATCGACGATTGTGGGCGGCAGCTGGGGCGTCAGAGGAACCTCATCTTTCTCGATTGTCACAAACCATCCGATCTTGGAGGATTAACGGGAACTATTCTGCATGCGAGTTCGAATGCACTGGAGGATCCGCTATTATAGCATGCGACTTGGGAGAGAATCCATTGAACGCATTCAATTCGCCCGGCGTAACGCCTGCGGAATCAGCAAACTGGGAGCCACAGCGGTTGGCCGATTTGGCAGGTGGTGTTTTCCTGTCCGATTTGCATCTGTTCAGCCCACGCAGTGTGGCTCAAGATGTGCAGCTGCAGTTGCGAGCCTATGATCGTCCAGCTCAGTGCGTTGTTCTAGGGGGTGATATATTTGATTTTCGTTGGAGTACGCATGCCAGCCTGCAGGCAACATTGCTGGCTGCCCAATGCTGGCTCATCGACTTGTTAGAAAACCTAGTGCACGCACACGTTTTGTTTCTTCCTGGGAACCACGATTGCCAGCCTGAATTCTTGGAGAGTCTAAATGTATTGTCCGATCGATTCCCCAGATTTGGCTGGAAACCACATCATTGGCAACTGGGTTGCAACCTGTTCTTGCATGGTGACATCTTGGACGCAGGAGGCGACCTTCCAAGCTTGGATCGATACCGGCGCCGATTCCATCATGGTCGCGCGGCCAGCAAATTGGCCCAGCGATGTTACGATGTGGCCGTGGCCTGCCGAATCCACAAAACCGTTCCTCGACTGAGACATGTGCCTAATAAAACTTGCCGTGCGTTACTAAATGTTGTGGATCGATTGGCGCTGGCCAATGCGGCTGAACTACGTCACATCTACTTTGGCCATACCCATGTTGCGATGGAGGGCCTAAACGCTGCAGGGATTCAATTTCACAATCCGGGTTCTGGGCTTAAGCACATGCAGTTGCGGCTTGTCGAGTTTACGAATCTACGCGATAAGTAGGCAATGGATGGGATTTGAATGAGTAGTGACGGCGCGAGCGACAAGAGCAAGTCTGACTGTTATTCAGCTGGCGAACGCGGTTGGATGGAATTTGGCCAACGAGCGCGAGCAAAGCTTTTCGATCCATTGCTACGGTTGCTGTCCAACATGGGAGTTAGCCCCGATCTGATTACGTTCTTGGCTGGAATCGTTGGACTAGGGTTCATTCCCTGTTGGCTACTGGAGGAGAATTTGTTGGCCGCATGCTGCGTCTGGACACATGTCTTGCTGGATGGTGTGGACGGCCCGCTAGCTCGTTACCAAGGGATCGCGTCGAATCGAGGTAGCTTTACTGACACCTTTGTGGATCAGGTCGTTGTCACTGGCGTGACGGTGGCCTGGATGATTCACGATCCCGCGCCATGGAACATCGCTGCCGGATCTGCTTATGTCTTCACCTACGCCATAGTGGTTGCGATGGCTATGGTCCGCAACGCGCTCTCCGTCCCGTACTCCTGGCTCGTGCGTCCGCGTTTTTTTGTATACGGCGCAGTTTGCCTGGACGGATTCACGCACAGCAATTGGACGCTGTGGGTCTTGCTCGTGTGCGTACTGCTGCTGGGAATCAAGTGCCTCACAGGCTTTCTTGCGCTTCGAAACAGTCTGCCCGGTCCAGAAAGTCGTGAAACTAGTTGATCTAGGTAATTCTGTGTTTTTCGGTGTAAAGGTACTATACTGAGTCCGGTTACGCGATAAGAAACGCCAGCGGTCGAACCGCGTGAGCCAAGTTCGCGAGGATAATCCATCAACGGCGCAATAAAGCTAGCTTATGAATACCACGCCTCCCGACAATCCAGCTGGACCGTTCATTCCCGTCGAGCAGTACTGTGAGACCACGAAGTTACAACTCATCGAATCGATTCGGGTGGCTCCGGCCAGAATCAAACAGGCGGTTTCTGGATTAGATGAAATTCAACTTGCTACTCGCTACAAGAATTGGACTATACGGCAAATTACGCACCATATCGCCGACAGTCATCTACACAGTATCATTCGATTCAAGTGGGCGCTTACCGAAGATCATCCCACGATCAAGGCCTATGAAGAGGCTGATTGGGTCCAACTGGCCGATGCTTGTACAGGAAATCTCGCTCCTTCACTGCTGTTGCTTGAAGGCTTGCATGCAAAGTGGGTTCAAGTTTTGGAATCGATGACTCAAGATCAGTTTGCCCGCAGTTTTTTGCATCCACAATCTGGTGCATCGGTTAGCTTGTGGACCGCTCTGAACAGCTACGCGTGGCATGGTCAGCACCATACAGCGCAAATCCTATGGCTCCGTCAAACGCACGCTTGGGGCGCAGCGGAGAGGTAACACTTCTTTTGATGGGACGTCAATGGAGAAGTCAAAATGAACGAAGCCTTTCATGAAACCATTCGGCGATTGCTTCAAGAGGGAAAGAAGATCGAAGCCGTCAAGCTATACCGCGAAGAAACAGGAACAGGGCTAGCTCAAGCCAAAGAAGCTGTCGAATCCATAGGAGATGGGTTGGTTCCTGAAAGGCCAGCTCGTACGGATGCTTCAAATGAACTTGAACGGCAAGTACTCAATCTCGTTGGGCGAGGCGAAAAAATCGAAGCTATTCGCCTCTATCGAGAACAAACTGGGGTCAGTCTCAAGGAATCGAAAGATGCCGTTGACGCCCTTTGCCAGCAACAGCGAATTCCTGCGCCCCTGCGGGTCGGCTGCTTTGGCGTGATACTTCTTGTGGCTGCGATCGTCGCCTCTCTACGCCATGTTTACTGCTAGATTGCAGCAGGTGCAAAATCGACCACTTGCTTGTAGTCTGGCGGGAAGCGAAATTGACGAGATTCCAGAGCCCTCTGCTCTTATTTGCGTCTTTCTTGGAACACATCGGTGGCATCGAAACAATCCCTGCTTCCACTATTCTTCTGTGGTATCTTCGTGGCGGTCGGCGCAGTTCCGCTGGCAATGGGCGTGCGTGGTATTCTCAGAGCCCGCCAAACGCTTCAGTGGCCAACGACCGAGGGTCGCATCCTCAGTTCTTCAGTGCGGTCGAAAGTGAGCAAATCGCGTGATGAAAACAGGCGCGAGCGATTGAGTACCTACTATTACACGGATGTCGAATACGAATACGCAGTTGAGGGAAAAACCTACCAAGGCACAAATATTGCCCGCTCTGACTTTCAAAGTGGAAGTCAAGCGGATGCAGAGGCCCTGCAAGAACGATACACCAAAGATGCTCGAGTGGTCGTGTCTTATGATCCTCAAGCGCCCGATCAAGCTGTTATTGAGCCTGGAAAATGGGGCAACGCTGGTTGGCTGATCTTGTTTGGAAGCCTGTTCGCCGGAATCCCAGGGTTGATGGCCTACGGGATGTTGTCCAAGCCGCGAGTAAAGTCAGATCCAACCATACGAGAACGCCAGCTGCAGGGCGTTGTGTTTAAGGAAAAAATTCTCCAGTGGAGTCCAGGAGAACGAGTCCATTTGCATCGCGCCCACGAACCTTTATACAGCATCATTATTGGTAGCATTTTCGTTGGTCTGCTACTGGGACTGTTCTTCGGTATGATCCCCGCTGGCTTCTTTTTTTCGCATTTCGGGATGATGTTTGTCATCAAATCCTATTTTGTGATCTCAGGAGTATTGGCGGTCGCCTTCGGCTGCTGGTATGGCCTGGAACATCGTCGACGAGATACGTGTATCGACTGGGCACAACGCAGCCTGAGAATTCAGGTTGGGTGGTTTGTTCGGGAATACACTGTCGATCAGGTCCAAAAGTTGACTTATCGTTCGCCTTTACGGCAAGCGGAAAAGGATGCAGCCAACAAGAGCACCGCCCGGGTAGAAGTCACCGTTGCCGATCGCAAGTATGTACTGCTCGAATGCGACGTAACTCGTCAACAAGCCAAGATGCTGCGCGGCAAATTGCAACCGCTCTTGGATTCACTATCAGCCGCGCTGGACGTTGGTTGGGATGAGCAAGCGATGGTATCACCGTTGGCTGCGTTCACTAAGCCAAAGCCTGAATATACTCGCGAGGACCGCAGTTTGGTCGAAGCGATCAAGCAAGTAGGTGGTAAAGTCGAGTACGAGAACAACGAAGTTCGTGTGGTGGATCTGAGTGAGATTGATGGTACCGACGGAATACTCGAGATACTAGTACACTTTCCGACACTGGAGCATGTTTCTGCCAAGGGCAAGAAAATCACCGATCAAGCCGTGCGTCATCTCTTGCGTTTACCAAATCTGCGAGCGCTGGATCTACACAACACATCTCTTTCCAGCGAAGGGCTCCGCCGTTTGCAGCAACTGCAACATCTAGAGATGCTTTCTTTGAAGGGGACCAGGATCCGCTCGGAAGCAATACTGAGCGTTGTTGGCATGCCTGCCCTGGAGGAACTTGATCTGTCCTACACGGCGATCGACGATCAGGCGTTGGAATTCCTGGCTGATTGCAAAGAATTAACGTCTCTCGATGTCAAAGGAACTAACGTTAGTTCGCCAGCCATCCAACGGTTGCGACAGCGGCTGCCGGACATTGATGTTGACAGTTAGAAAAGGCCAGCTGCAGAGCCCGGGCAATTCAGACTGACTGGCGTTTAGCCTTTGATCATTGCTGGGAGCCTACTGACTCACGCCTGGGAACCCGCTTCGCAAGGAGAGTTGCTGAGTCTTTTGTCTGCCTCGACCCAAAAGCTGCACATCCATGGTTTTGACAGGTGGTGTGATGAGCGATTGTTGGTCTATACTGAATCCGGGGCGAGCGTCGATTAGATCACTGGCATAGTTGCCTTCAGTCAAGCACCAATGCACAAGTCTTCTGATACTTGAACGATTGTGGCTAACGCCAAAGCGGCTAATGATGTGGAAAATTCTGGCGTGGATGCCTATGGCTGCCAATTGAACTCTGTTTTACTCAGGGGCTGTTCATGACTTTCATTCAAACCCACGCCAAGCGGATCGCAGTAAGTCTCCTGCTGATCTCGTTGTTCGCACACTATTCTCGTGCCGATGAACTGTTTAGAGCTGATTTTGAGACGGGTGATCTCAGCCAGTGGAAGCAAACGGGCACTAATAGTGTCAATGCAAGTGAGCGCAACGTGCAAGTTGTTACAGACCCCGTCCAGCAGGGAAAGTTTGCCGTGAAGATCACGATTCACCCCGACGATGTATTCAATCAGCGGCAATTGAGAGCGCAGTTGGGTGGTCCTAAAGTACATGTTCAAGAGGGCTCAGATACGTTTATGTCCTTTGCGTTGTGCATGCAGCAACCCCCATTGGATCGCGACAACTTCTTTTACTGGGAAGGTCAACCCCCGCCGCGATGGAACAATGTCATGACTTGGTGGGTCGAGCCTAAAGGCGATAAGACATTCATCAGCTATGGCACGGGCAATTTGGGCCGAGACGGCGTACACTGGCAGGCTGAATTTGAGATTGGCAAATGGCATCAGTTGGCGATGCACATTCGCTGGTCCGAGGACCCCACTAAAGGCTCGGTCTCGCTTTGGTTCGATGGTAAGAAAGTCTTGGAGAAAAACCTCAAGACCAAAGGTGCAGAATCAGTCTACTTTTGCCAGCCAGGCATCCATCGTAGCCCCCACCGCGAGTCGATCGATACGATTTTCTTTGACAACTTTATCCTCGCTGACAAGCTGTCTGAGGTATTGCCGGAAGGAAGTTAGTCAGGCAGATGCGTGCGTCATAGCAACAAATAGATCAGGATCTGTATCAGCAAGGCAATGGTTGCAACAGGTTTCAAGTTTCCATCCCAGCGTTGCGTACCCTCGGCGGGCGTTACCGCAGCCCGCGGCAATTTCAGCACCCACAACAGCAGCAGCAGCAAGCTGCCGACAAACAAACCGCGTACGATAGAAAGCGGTATGCCCTGCAATAGTTCGCGTAGGAATTCGCCCAACTGATGTACAGGAGTCATGGCGAATCAGCTCCGTTGGAGGTTGAGGACATCTTATCGATGGGCAGTAGAACATCCTGTGAATTAGCTAAGACGTATTTCAGCTTTTCCTGATCCGGCTGTTTGCCCATGAAACTGCCAATGATCAATATCGCTGCGGTCACGGCAAATGCCCAAATTGAAAAATAAAGGAAAGGTTCCGAAATCTGAAATAGCGGCTCCCAACCAAGCGTTTGATAAACGGCTGGTTGGTTGAAGATATATAATAAGATTGCTGTCGCGATTCCAGCCAACAGCCCTACCAACGCCGCCGCCCCCGTCGCGCGTTTCCAGACCACGCCAAGCAGCAACACCGCAAAGGCTGGCCCTTGAAAAAAGGCCAGCAAAGTTTGAAAGATGGCGTAGATTCCAGAGCCTTCCTGCATTCGTGTAAGTACGAACGCAAATGCCAATGCCCACAGCACCAGGCAGACCGTCGTGATGCGACCGATGCCAAGCAATCGTTGATCACTTACAGAGGGATCGTAAAAGCGCTTGTAAAAGTCATTGGTGACGATCGTCGCAGCTGAATTTAGGTAGGAGTCGATGCTGGACATCAAAGCAGCCAAAAAGGCTGCGACGAAAACGCCGCGCAGCCCTGCTGGCAGCAACAAGCCGACTAAGTTGGGAATGGCGGCATCTCCATCCGGCAAGTCCGGAGTAAGTGCGACGGCAATTAGCCCTGGCACAGCCACAATTAGCGGGATGACATTCTTGAGAAGTGCACCCCAGATGTACGAAGCCTTGGCTTCGAATTCGCTTCTGGCTCCCAGCGACCGCTGCACAATCGCTTGATTGCCGATCCAATACGCGGGACTCAAGATTAGAGCCAGCCCGAAAAAGATGCCGGGCCAGGGAAAGGGCGAGCTAGTGTCGGCAGGCAATATCAGTGACGTGTGTCCGATTGAACTACTCGAATCTCCGAGAGAGTTTTCTCCAGGAG
>JAGQPR010000352.1 GCA_020426625.1 Planctomycetales bacterium | reverse complement strand
CAGCCTAGTTACCCCGCTGCCACAATGGCAGCAGCCTCTTGGCTGACCGTACAGCTTGCTGAATTCCGATCGAAACCGGCGCGCTTTTTAACGAATCTGCAGTTGGTGCCGCGTCCGAAGTTAAGAAATCCCGCCCCTGCCGCAGGTTGCGTCTGCCGGCCTTTGCCAGCATGGCATTTTGGCCCGAGTCCCTCTCCGGCATACTACGTCCGCCCCTACCCGGCAGAATTCCAATCCAAGCGGATTGGAATTCTGCCGGGGAGGGTTAGTAACTAGTAAACCATTGCCTTAAATCAACTTAGAAGCCGCACTGCCTCCAATGGGCAAGACGCTGAATAGGCAGCACCTTGGAAAGTTCTGCCCTTTAGCCTAGGATTTTCAATTCACACGGGCGAGTGGGCCTGGATTCCAACCATACTTTTTCTACTCGTCTACCCACATACAGGTAGCTTGACGGAGCTTATATCAATGTCCAGATCTGGAATTATTACTTTCAAGGGTAACCCAATGACGTTGCTCGGAGAGGGCCTGGCAGTCGGCTCGGCCGCTCCCGATTTCACGTTGCACTACTTCGAAGGCGGGTTGAAGACGATTACTAAGGCCGATCTGCTTGGCAAGCCAACGATCATTTCAGTCGTTCCGAGTTTGGACACTGGCGTCTGCCAAATTCAAACAAAGAAATTTAATCAAGAATTGGCCGCGCTCGGTGATAGCGTAAACGCGGTCACCGTTAGCTGCGATTTGCCTTTCGCACAGAACCGCTTCTGTGGCGCCGAAGAGGTCAAGAACATGCGAGTCGGCAGCGATTACCAGACGGGTGATTTTGGTCAAGCTTGGGGAGTCATGATTGACGAATTGAAGCTGCATACTCGCAGCGTGTTTGTTTTGAGCAGCGACGGCACCGTAACGTATTCTGAGATCGTTCCCGAAGTGACGAATGAGCCGAACTACGAGTCCGCATTGGCAGCGCTCAAGCAGCAGCTGTAAGTAGGTCGGCCTATTTTGTATTTGCTAAAGATTGACTCACCAGCCGCAGGATCTCATAATCCGAGTTGGAGGACCTGTTCACTCACTGCCAAACTGTCGGAGGCTTTACCTTTTGCGGTTGCTCCGACATTGTCGTCGAGGAATAGCAAAGCTCCAAGAGTTAGTGATTCTGTCTAAGCTGAGGATATGAAGGTGACGAATATTTACGTTGGCAATTTGTCATTCCGTGCGACTGAAGATGATGTACGAAACGCGTTTGCTGCCCATGGGCAGGTTGACGCGGTCAACATCATCATGGACCGTGAAACAGGCCGTTCCCGAGGTTTTGCTTTTGTGGAAATGCCAAACGCGAATGAAGCAAACGCAGCGATCGAAGCGATCAACGGTGAAGAAATCGCTGGTCGCGGCGTAACCGTCAATGAAGCTAAACCGCGAACTGAACGACCGCGTGGTGGCGGACGACATGGCGGCGATGATCGTGGGAGAGGTCGATACAGTGATGATCGCGGTGCACCCCGTGGTTATGGGCGCGACTAGCTTCGTCTCTCAAAGTTTCTAGCAATGACGCGCTCCGTTGCAGTCGATTGCTTTAAGGAGCGCGCCAATTGCGACACGATTAGACTAGCTCAGCTTCTGAGAGCATTTGCTGGATCGCTTTATTGGCGACGCCGAGAGCGTCACTGATTTTTTCCGGCCGTTTCCCGCCCGCTTGTGCCAAGTCGGGTTTCCCGCCTCCGCCTCCGCCGACGATGGGTGCAACTGCCGCAATCCACTGCCCGGCACTGATGCCCTGCTCCACTAGAGATCGACTGACCCCAGCCACCAACAGCACCTTATCTGGACCGGTCGCGCTGGCTAGCAGGACCGCAGTGGGATCTTGGCTCTGCTGGCGAACCTGATCGATCCACTGTCTCATTAGATTGGGGGTCGCTCCCGGCGTTTCCGTGGCAATCACCATCGTACCGCCCACCCGTGTTGCCATGGCAAGCAGGGAAGCGGCAGAGATTGTGCCCGTGTCGCGCATGGCAGCAATTTGCTCTTGCAGCTTTGCCCTCTCGTCCTGCAGCGTTTGAATCCTGCCAACGATGTCTGATGAAGAGACATTCAATAGTCGCGAGGCATCGCGCAATATCCTCCGCTGTTGCAAATAATCTAGAGCTTCCTCAGTGACCTTGGGCGGCTTTCCGGGCAAATCACCGCCGCCACCTGCCAGTTGCTTTTTCAGTTGTCGAATGACCTGCATCAGATATTTCGTGTACTCGACCACTTGCCCGGGTGCGCAGCTGAATGCCGCTGCTGACCTACTGAGTAAATCTTGAACTTCACTTCTATGCTGCTGAGCTCGACGCCCAGTCAAGGCGACCACACGTCGTGTACCTGCAGACACACTCTCCTCGGCCACTACTTCAAATTCTTCCACAGCCGAGGTATTGTCCAGGTGAGTTCCACCGCAGAGCTCTTTGGAGAAACTACCCATGCTTACCATGCGCACTGGATCGGGGTATTTTTCGCCAAATAACATCATGGCACCCGCTTCGCGAGCCTCAGCCAGCGCGACGGTTTTCCATGAAATCGGCGCCGCCAGTTTGACCTTGCTGGCTACTATCGATTCAATTGTTTCAACTTGTTCGTCGGACAGTGATTGCTGGTTAGTAAAATCGAAACGCAACCAATCCTGATCCACTTTGCTACCTTGTTGCTGAGCGTGCCCACCAACAACACTTTGCAAAGCATGGTGCAAGATGTGGGTCGCCGAGTGAGCGCGGCGAATCCCTTCACGACGCGTTTCGTCGACGGTTGCCTCCACTTGCATTCCTTCGCTCAGCTTGCCGGAGACGAGTTGCCCGATGTGAATAATCAACTCCCCGGCTCGTTGCGTATCGTGGACCTGGAACTCAGCGCTGTCACTTTGCAGTAGGCCTGCATCTCCGACTTGGCCGCCACCTTCACCATAAAATGGGGTTTGATCCAAAACTACCCTAAGGCTGGCAGCGGATGCACTGACCTCATTGACTAGGCGTTCATCCTTGCCTTCACCGACAATAATACCCTTGACCACCGCAGACGACTCGAGCGTTTCATATCCGAGAAAGTCCGTCCTCCGCAGCGCTTCCTTCAGCGTTTCAATTGGACCTGTTTGAAAAAGCTCGCCGCGACCGCCACCGCTAATGTCTTCATGTTTCTTCATTGCCTCGCGGTAACCATCCCAATCAAACGTCAGTTTGCGTTCCGCTGCGATCGATTGAAACAACTCTGGCGGAACGCCGTACGTTTGGTACAAACTGGCAGCTTCAGCACCATCGACTAAAACGCTGCCGTCAACCTTCATGCTCTCGAAAACCTTTTCGATTCGTTCGAGCCCGCCGCCGATAGTCGAGAAGAAATCGCTTTCCTCTTTTTCGATAACACCACTTACGCGCTCGACCGTTTCTCTGAGCTCTGGATAAGCGCTCGACATGGCGTCGGCAACTGCTGGCACCAGCTTGTGCAGAAAGGGATCTCGCATCCCCAATTGATGACCATCCAACACGGCTCGCCGTAACAGGCGTTTGATCACGTAGCGAGCCTTCTTTGGGCCAGGTAAAATATTCTCATGCACGGCAAAAGTACAAGCGCGAATATGGTCCGTAATTCGCCGCAGACGGCGCCCATCATCATTTGCATAGTCATAGGTCACCGAACATACATCGGCGGCTGCACGGACAATAGGCATTAGAATGTCGATGTGAAAATTGGTCGGTACGTTCTGCAGCACGCTGGCGGTGCGTTCTAGTCCCATCCCGGTATCAATATTCTTGCTTGGCAACGGACGCAGGTTGTCCGGTGGATCTCCCACGCGATTAAACTGCGTGAAAACCAAATTCCAGATCTCTACGTCCTTGCCATCATCCAACTGGTAGTAGATTTCACTGCAGGGCCCACACACGCCGTCTGGACCTAAGCTCGGCGCACTAGCTGGCCAGAAATTCTCATCTTCCTCCATGCGAGAAATGCGCGAGGTCGGCAAGCCGATTTTCTCGTGCCACAAATTGGCTGCTTCGTCATCGTCCTTGTATACCGTGACCTTCAGCCGATCAGAATCGATCGCCAACCATTTGGGACTGGTCAGGAATTCCCATGCCCAACGGATCGCTTCCTCTTTGAAATAATCGCCAAAACTGAAGTTGCCTAGCATTTCAAAGAACGTGTGGTGATAGGCGGTCCGCCCCACATTCTCGATATCACCGGTTCGCAGGCATTTTTGACAAGTCGTCGCACTGGTGAACTCCAATTTGACCTTACCGAGAAAATGATCCTTGAATTGGTTCATTCCCGCTGGCGTAAATAACACCGAGGGGTCCCAAGTCGGAACCAATACGTCACTTGGCTGGCGTGAGTGCCCATGCGAGACGAAGAAATCCAGGTACTTTTCACGCAATTCGTCAGTTTTCATCGTTTTCGATTCTTAAATTCACCACGTTTTGAACTGCAAAATCCACCTTTGTCGGGAAAGGCTGAAGCCATACGGCAACGGCTCAATTTGCTTCAGCATCAATATACTGATTCCGACATTCTGGCGACAGATCGCCATCCGGTGAGAACAATGTCCGCCGCGCCCGCTTCGCGGCTGTCTTTGGTTCTAACTTCTGTTTGCCATGAGCTTACGCTCACGGCTACATGCTGACAGGGCTTGCCAATGAATACAGATGCCGACTGTTCCGCACAATTTCTTCAGGGAAAGACGGACGTCAAAAGCCGCACCTGACGTAAGAGCAGTGCCAGCAGCGAGGCTATGGAGTGCTCCAACTTATCGGAGCTTTGGTTTTTCTAACCGTTTGTGTTGGGCCCTTCAGCTTGAAGATCTGTCGAAAACATCTTTTCATTGCCATTCTAACCATCGAGCGCCGCCATGGTGATTGGCCCGGATTCCATCTTAGACATCGCGCTCCGCCCTAATGATAATCGCGCAGTTCCTAGGTTTCGTAATGAACTTTGCCATGCTTGACTGCACGGCTGATCTGATCCATGGAGTACAACCCCGCCAAAACAAATTCGACGCACGATGCCCTGACAGCAGCATTGTCACTTGCATTAACTTCGAACGCCTTGTCCCAGGCGGGCGGTACTATTTTCAGACGCTCTGCGTAGGCTTCGCTGGGCAACATGTCACCGACTTCGATGCGCACTCCCTGTTTGAATATCTCAGCGATCTCACCCAGCCCATAGTTTTCCACGTATTGCTGAAAAACTGACTTGATGGCGCCCGCAATCAAGGAGTCTACCACTTGCTGCTCGGACATTTGATGGCTGCCCATCAAGTCCAGTTCCAACTTGCCTAGTGATGAAGAGTAGAGATGCCCTAGATCGCTAATCCGCGGAACAGCAGGCGATTCTCCCAACACGATCGAGCGCTGTCGTGCGCTGGCGATCATTGCGCGATAGTTTGCCAAGCTGAACCTGGCGGACACGCCGGACGCCTGATCGATGTATTTGCTACGTCTTGCCTGCAGCGTGATCTCCTCAATGATCTCCGCCATAAAATACGGAACCACAACTGGATGCGCACCGTCCAGGTCGATCTTGGCCTCTTGCTGCATGATTTCGATTCCCAACTCTCGCTCGATCGGGTAATGGGTCCTAATAATGGAACCGATCCGATCCTTGAGTTGAGGAATCACTTTTCCGCTACGATTGTAAGTGCTTGGATTGGCAGAAAACAAAATCAAGACATCCAAGTCGAATCGGATTGGATATCCGCGAATCTGCACATCGCGCTCTTCCAAGATGTTGAACAAACCAACCTGCACTAGTTCATCCAGTTCGGGCAATTCATTCATGGCAAAGATGCCACGGTGCATTCTCGGAATCAAGCCAAAATGCAACGCCTGTTCAGCACTCATGCTGACACCGCCAGTCAGTTTGGATGGATCAATTTCACCGATAATGTCTGCGAACTTTGTCCCAGGACTCAGTCGCTCTGCGTATCGCTGTTCGCGCGGCCACCAGGCGATGGGCACATGCGATTCATCGTGCTCCAGCAAGAACTTCTTGCCAACCGTCGTGATTGGACGAAACGGATCTTCATGGACCGCTACATCGGGAATGTCCAAGTAGGGCAGGTATTCATCCAGGAACTGAACCAACTGTCGCATCAGCCGACTCTTGGCTTGACCCTTCTCGCCCAGAAACAGCATGTCGTGGCCAGCAAGCAAAGCAATGTTGATTTCTGGGATTACCGTGTCTTCATATCCGACAATTCCCGGGTAAAGCGGCTCGTCGGAGGCCAGCATTCGCGTGAAGTTTTCCCGAATCTCCTGTTTGACTGTGCGACTACGCCACCCGGAATCGCGCAGCTCGGCCAGAGTACTTGGGCGTGTCTCTGAATGTGAAGTCATGGGTTTTCGTAGTCAATAAGTGAGCGTTTACGGTATCGTAGCGTGGTCATTATAGCGGAGCCAATTAGGGGCGTAGCCCACCGGGCAGTGGGCTGCCGGGCCGGTAACTGAAGTGCTGCCGCTGGAGAAACCCTGGCGCGTCGTTCCGCAAGCGCGATGATGAGGCCGTCACGCCGTCTAAGCCAACCTATTCCCCAACTAATCTGCCAGTTCGGCGACAACCAAGTTTGTCTCGGGTGCCAGCAAAGATCGACTGGACAACTTCTGCAGCTCCAAATCAGCCTCACTGAAAACGCTCAATTGAACGCGTTCCATTTGCTCGGAACGCTTCCGCGGATCGAGTAGACGATATGTGCTGGTGGCCAATTCGCCGATCAATCCATCCTGCTCGAATTTGTTAGGAAATCGGTCTTGGATCTTCTCAGCAGTTTCACGAGCAGCTCGTCGGATTACCTCAACGCGTGCCTCTTTTGCACGCAATCCCAGCAGCGCGAAATCGTATCCGAGCAAACCGCTTTTTCGGCGGTCGATCAAATTCGTTTCTCGCGCTGACATAGTCGTGTTCAACACCATGGTTCTAGACTTAGTTTTTGTTTTGGCAAAATTGCCACTCATTCCACGTTGATCAAGCTCAACTACCGAGCCCTCAGCGTGATTCCATACACCAATGTATTCGGCATAATCGCCTGGGTTATAGGGCGCCCACCGCGAAATTCCCACAGATCTTTTTGCGGCAAACGCTGCCAATACCCGCCAGCTAGACTTTCAGCCAGCATTCTCCCGCTAAAGCCCAGCAACGCCTGCTTACGATCCCTAAGAAGTAACGTTGCGGTTCAAGCAAGAACCTTGCTTTCAGGTGATCACGTTGCCACGATGGTCAATTTGTTCCTTCGAATCCGATACAAAAGACCTCGCGATCCGGGCAGTCACTCCATAGACAGGGAATCTCGGGAATTGGTTCCCAGAAAAACAGCAAGCCGCGAGCTTCGTTCGCGGCCCGGCTCAGGTGAGTGTCTGGTTCGCAGGCTCTGCCTGGGAAACCAGCGTTTTGCACGCCCTGCCTGCAGTTTGCGTCGGCCGCGATGGGTGAATCGACACTACTGGCGAGGCGGAGCCGCGAAACAGTGCGTTGCAAGGCAGAGCCTGGGAGAAAGTAGACGAGCTTTATTCGCAGCCAGCGGCGTCGATCGAAAAGTCAAGATTAAGGCGTGAATTCACCACCGAGCCTGGTGCTTAGTTTGCGCCAGATATCTAGGTCAATCTGCTCGACAGTGGAATGGACACTCCCATCAACTCGCAGCGTGTTGACGACAGCGGCATGAGCGCTGCGGGCGGCCAGCTGACCACTCTGCTGCCGGATGTTCATACAATCAAACCGCTGTGCGTTGGGACTAAGAAAGTGATTGTATAGCGTGTTACCGTAATTGCCCATGATCCACTTTTCTCCGCGGAGTGAGTACCAAGTTCCACCCACGCGAGACTCGCATAGCGGATCCGTCGGAGCTCTAGTATCTGCGATCTCCCACATTTCCCATCGCGTGTCTGGCCGACCGAGACCGTTTTGCGACGTGCCCCTGCCCACCAGCCGCTCACTGAAAGCCACCGTATTGGAAGCCCCATCCAATACGTCAGTCAGACGAACTTTTGAACTCGAGTAGAACATTCCATCCGCTTCGGCCAACGTTCCTGAATCAACAACACCGCTTCCCGAACTGGCAGCATAGCTAGTCGAAGCGTATTCAGACCCAGTGACTCGCGCCGCGTTATGCGGGTCACTCGGGCAAATGAATATCGGGGTAATTGTCGTTGCCGCCAGGTAATTGGCTGTTCCATCCAGGATTGTGCCATTGGCCAGTCCAAATGAAATGGGCGGCGCATCAAAGTCTATTTCACGATAAACGACACCTTCGCAGAAAGGCAACAACTGAGCATGTGCTGAAAACACAGCGGGAAAATTGCCTCGCCCCGCAGGGAATCTACCATGCGTCGCGTGGTGATTGTGCAACGCTAGTCCTAACTGCTTAAGATTGTTCTGGCACGCCAAGTGTCTGGCAGATTCGCGAGCAGCTTGGACCGCTGGCAACAGCAACGCTACTAAGAGACTGACGATCGCAACCACCACCAGTAATTCAACTAATGTGAACGCCCCCGAGCGCCGGTAATTCGATCTGGATTCATACATGCTAGGCGCAGATACTTTTCGGGTCACTGGCCTCACTATTTCCCCAGACTCTAGGCAAAGCATCGACTTGCACCTGCAATGTACCGCGTTCTACATTTTTCTCCATCAATGGCCTGACCAGCATGCCGTTGATTATACAGGTCGCGTCCCGTTGTGATGCTCTGTTCAAGCAGGCCATTGGTGCGCAAGCCTCATTCTGTACCGGGCAAAGAGAATAAGTCCACTAGTGGTCTGTTACAGCCTAATTTTAGGGTAGTGGGATTCGCCAGAATTCCTCTCAATCGGGGAATTCTGGCGA
>JAGQPR010000351.1 GCA_020426625.1 Planctomycetales bacterium | reverse complement strand
AGGAAGTGCAATTCCGATTGGTAGGTTCGACAACCCCCAATGCTGTACCCAGCTGCAACTATGAGACATTGAGGCAAAGGCAGAAAGGCACGCTTAAGGACCAGGGGGGACATGCGATAGCAACTTATTTTTTTCCCTCACCTCGGTCCTCGCCCATGCTTCTTGCTGTGCGGCGCGGGAGAGGCAGATGGAAATACCCGAGTTGTTTTTCCGCAGGTCCCTAGTTAGTTAGCTTAGGTGGGGAACCGCGTTTCTCTCCCGCTCCTGCGCCATTTTCTGCCATCTAAACATTCTGTTCGATTGCAGAAGCGGGACCTGAGAAAGCATGCAAGAATTTTTTCTGCCGGGAATCGACGATACCTAGTTGAGCTCGATATTGTACGTCGTGGGTTGTTCAACAACGGTGTGTTTCAACCCAGAAGTAGTCTCGTTTGCGTACTTGGCAGGGAGATTGTTCTTGGTCGCAGCTACTTTCTCTTCACCTGGATTGTAGAGATCTTCTTGATCTTCTAAGGACATATTTGGATCAAAGTCTGGGGACGACTCCGATGGTGGTGCAGGCGGAGCATCGAACTTGAACACCTTAAGCATGTAGTCTCCAGGGACCGCGCCATCTCCGCTGACAAACGTCGTGACTTGATAGTTGCCTTGATCGTCGCTCGTTCCGGTAGCGCCTTTAGCGCCGTCAGAGATCGGCACGAAGATTATTGTTGCGCCAGCCACGGGATTTCCCTTGAGAGTCACCGTACCTGTCACAGGGTAGGTGGGTGGGTTGTCAGAGCCGCTTCCACATCCCAGACTCAAAACCAACAGGCCGGCGACCATACTGGATCTAATACCATTCATAGACATCGTACTTGTTCGCATTAGCGTCATTCTTGTTCGTCCTTTAATGAAGGACCGGTGGTAGGGCACTACCACCGGTCTCAATTTCTATCGCATCTTCTTCCACGGAGGAACTAGTCCGGCACGTTGCCAACTTCGCCGCCCGCGATCGAACCGAGAGCCCCCCAGACGCCATAGGGGCTGGGGCCCTGAATGTCTTGACCGGAAGCTGCGCCGATCGTTAGATTGCCCGTATCAATATTGTTACTTATGAAGCGTACCGCACCATCGGCCAGATTGACGTTCACGCCACCAGTGTGTTGACTAGCGGGAGGAAGGACAACGTCCAGCTGGTCACCCCAAGTACCACGATCGACGCAACCTGGTCCATTGGGCGCGATCACGGTTGAGATCCCGTTGTAGGTTGGTTGTCCGTCGGTCCAATTGATCCCGCGTCGTCCCCAGAAGGTCATGCCAGCGACAAAATACTGTCCGTCGGAAGCTGCCAAGCACAATGCTGGCGACTGAGCTAGCCCAGGTACCAGGACTTCGCCCTTGTTGCGCTGGTAGACGCCTGCCTGCGTAGCGATTCCAGGCTGCGCACCGTTGGGATACGGGCGACTGCACAAGAACTCACTCATCGCGATTGTGTTGCTAGTTCCGTCAGAAATAGACCCAAAACTTCGGTAAACGCGGTTTGCAAACAGGCCGCGGACTTGCATTCCATCACGCACGTTGTAGACGGAGTCACCGGTGGAGAAACCGTAGCTGTTGTCGCGATTGGTTTGCAAAGGTCCGGGATCGGAAGGACACTTGAGGTAGCCAGGGGAAACATTCCAGGGAGTCCATCCACCCCAAGCATTACGACCTCCTGGAGCAATCGGAATGGTTGCTGAGGGGTCGCCCGCTTGAATTGCATTGTACATCGCGGTCTGCTCAATGTATGGAAGCAAAGCGATGTGGCCGCTCAAACGGTAACGGTTCCCACTTTCGTTCTGCGAACCGTTCCAGAATGTCCCACCCTTACGAGCAGGAAACGCTTTGTAAGCTGAAGCGTAGTTATGCAGAGCCAAACCCATTTGCTTCAGATTGTTAGAACATTGCATTCTTCTAGCTGCTTCGCGAGCTGCTTGAACCGCCGGCAAGAGCAGCCCAACCAAGATGCCAATAATGGCAATCACTACCAACAGTTCCACCAGTGTGAAACCTGAAAACTTCGTTTTTCTCATACCCGACACTCCGATTTTACGAAAAACACCACTAATCAATTACAGGAACGCAATAGAACCCCTTAACATTAATTACATATTAGCAATCTACCCGCAAATCCGGCAGCGAAAATTAGTTACAAATAATTCACCTAAGGCATTCATTTCTTGCGTTTTGTTAATCTGTAGTCGCCACATTCTCACTTACCCCCATGTGAATCCGTACCGATTCCGGAATTCCGTGTTTTTCCTGCCGCTTCAGCCAAAACTCCCAATCAGCTATTTAACAAATGTCAGATCGCGCTGTCGTTTTTGACATCAGTACTCATTCGATCAAGCTAACGAAAAGCCGCTAACCAAGTTCATTCCATACGATCCAGTAACCTTGCGATCTGCCGGAGTGCCTAGCTGTATATCCAGCCGATCA
This sequence comes from Planctomycetales bacterium, assembly GCA_020426625.1. Taxonomy (GTDB): domain Bacteria; phylum Planctomycetota; class Planctomycetia; order Pirellulales; family Pirellulaceae; genus Aureliella. The sequence continues at coordinate 6,390 of JAGQPR010000351.1, read as the reverse complement.
TCACGCGGAGAGCGAGCCCAAAACAAAGCGAGCCCAAACAATCTGCTGCACCTCTTGCGCGATTCGCGCCAGCGGCACAGGTGTGTCGCCTTTTGCTGGCGGACTTGACGGTGAGTTTGAAACATCCGTTCGCCTGGAGATCTTAGACCGAAGGGGTCGGCAAACCCTCTGCCTTTGGCCGAGGGGCCTGGTACGACCTGCTAGCGCTACTGGCCCGCTTCGGTAGAACGGGGACTGCAATGTGCAGCTTCCCCAAAACAGACTACTGTTTGGCTCCCGTCAATTGCCAGACCATCGCTGCATGCGCTGATAGTTGGTACTCAGCCTGCGATCAGGTTTTGTGGCGAGCTGTCGCACATAGGCAACGAGCCGCAGCAAGTCGGAATCGCTCTGGCCCTGTAGAGCTGGGTGCGGCGTGCCGGGAATCCCCAACACAACTCTGCGGTAGATATCCTCTTCTTCATCGCCGCCACGGTAGGGCTCATTCAACAGGTCGCGAGCGACAACTGGTCTTCCCAGCTCATCAAACAGCTTGACCGCAGAACTTACTGCGCTGGCTTCGGCTGAATCCGGGACGCGATGGCATTGTTGGCAGCCGACGCGCCGAAACAAGTCACGGCCTTCGTTTACAATTTCTTGCGAATTCAATTCCTCTTTCAAGACAGCCCACTCGTCAGGCAGCGAAAGGGCTGTACCTGCATCTAGCCTGACCGCTAACCATTCCTCGAAATCACTGGCGGAAACCGCAGATGCAGTATCTGCGGGTAAGTTGGCCAATTCACGTTGAAATTGTTCCTGCAAGCCAGCCGTTTGGAATTGGCGCACATGCCCCACCAACTGGTTGACCTCCGTTTCGCTTAGTTCGCTAAAGCTGGGCATCGAAGACCCGGGCATGCCCAAGCGTATGGTCCGCGCAATATCTTGGTCGGTCGCCAATCGATTTACTGCGGAGACGATTCTCATAGGCTCGCGCCGAAAATCTCGCGGCAGAGGAAACAAGTGGCGAGCAGCCGGGCCGTAGCCATCGCCACTGGAGCCGTGACAAATGTGGCAATGTTCAGCGTACAATGCGGCTGCGGGATTCCCCGGTTGATTATCGTCCAAGGCGTGGTATCCATCACTCATAAACTGCGTGCCAGGATTAGCGGCAGGGGCAACAATCTCGGCGACTGCATTCTGGAGCGAAGGATCGTTTGGATACAGAGCCATCTGAATCTGCAGATCGGCAAAGCGACGAGTTCGGGCGATGCGATCGAGCGTAAACTCGAATACAGTTCTTGCGAGCTGGGTATAACCGGCCAGAGCCAGAGAGGTGGCACACCAAGATGCGCGGCGGGTGAGTGACTGTGCCGCACTCCCCTGCCCTTGCATGCTCATCGAAAAAGCAGCGTCGATCATAGCGATAAACTCTTCGGGGCTCGATAATTGAGCCTGGCCCAGCAACTCTGCCGATCGCTCAAAGTTACCTGAATCCAGTTGCAGCTCGGCCCGTTCGAGGATGTCTGCGATCTCCGGCGACTGAATTTGATCCAAGGCTTCCAGGCCTTCAGCAACCTGCCCCAGTTCCCGGCAGGAACGCGCGTAGCGGACGAGTGCCTCGCTGTTTTGTGGAAATCGTCGGACAAGCTCGCGCAACACCAGCAGGCCCTTTTCTGGTTGCGCAGCTGGAGACTGAGAGTAATATTCTGACAATGCCAGATACGAAAGCTCGTGGCGCGGGTTGTTCTCTATCGATTCCAAGAACCATTTTTCTGCCTCGCTGAATTTCGCTTTCGACATGGCCATCAAGCCGCGAATGTATGTCACTTGCGATGAATCGGGGTGTTCTTTCTGCCAATCGCCAAGCAAACGCTCCAGTCCAGCAAAATCGTTGCGCACTAGCAATCCATTTGCAATCGCACAACGCGCATCATGCAGACGGGCGCCTTGCTCCTGCAACTCCCGCAGCAGGCGCATGGGAGTTTCATCAGAGGCCCCTACGTGAACATCCGCCAGTTCCTTAGCCAAATCGATCGACTCCGCAGAGACACCTCGGTCTTCAGCGCTGCTAGCCCATTGTCTCAACTTTTCAATCTGCCCCAGTTGCCGTAGGCTGCCAGCGAGCAACAACTGCAAATCGCTGTCTGCGCCAGAATCTTCGACAGACTTGATCTTGCCCAACACGGCTGACAAATCGCCGGATTCATAAAGTCCTAATGGCGAATTTTCTCCCTGGCCATCACTTTGGTTGATTAGGACCAACAACGCAGCGCCAACAAGTAGAACCATCCCGCTGGCGATTCCTAGTAGAATTCGGTGTGCACGTTTAGTTTTCATAGTCAATGCCGACAGAATTTATATGGGAATTCTTTGCGAGTGATTATTGTACCCTTCATATTGGCATCACAGAGGTTAGCTCGGCCATTCATAAGTTGCCTACTTCAAATTGAAGCCAAGATCCGCGACATCATAAAGTCGCAAAGGTTTGTTCGGCCATTACTGCACTGCCTAATCGTGGTGGTATGCTGCCTCGGCTGTGCGGAGCCCAAACATCCGCCTGATGATGTCAGTATGTTCGTCGAGCAGCTGCGAGCTCCGGCCACTGATTCTGCGAGCGACAGCCGCCCAAACCAGTCTGCCGAATTGGAGGCAGACATTGAATCCTCGTTGGCGGACATTGTACCGACAGAAATCAGATCCTTTTGCGGCGATTGTCACGCCCTGCCTCGTCCGGCCAGCTTTGAACGCGATGTCTGGTACGAGGAAATTCGCAAAGGCTATGAATTCTACGCTCGCTCAGGTCGTCAGGACCTAAAGCCGCCAGCATTGGAACAGGTATTGCGGTTCTACCGCGAGCATGCGCCAGCGAAAATCAGCTTTCCCTCAGTAGCTGAGGTCGATGCTGTCTGGGCCTCGAAATTTGAAGTCAACAAGTTGGACTGGCAAGACGCAGGCTATATTACTCCAGCCGTCTCTTCGATCTCCTGGCTGGAATTGATGGAAGCTGGCAAGCGTCATTTGGTAGTATGCGATATGCGCGACGGCAGTATCAGTCTCGTCGACCCCGACCCGCAAGCGACGACTCGCAACGTTCTCGCCCGAGTGCGCAATCCCGCTCGCGTTGCGATGGTGGATTTTGATAAAGACGGCTACCGCGACTTGATCGTTTCAGATCTGGGTAGCTTTGAGCCCTTTGACCACCAACTGGGGCAAGTCGTATTGCTAAAGCGTGTGCCCGGTAGCGATCAATTCAAACCGATCGTCCTGCTCAACCACCTAGGCCGCGTGGCTGACTGTGCCGCTGCAGATTTCCGTGGCGACAACCAAATTGACTTGGTGGTAGCTGAATTCGGCCATCGCCGTGTTGGTTGCATTCGCCTGCTCACCAATCGTACGGCTAGAACAGAAATTGGAACTGGCGAAACAGTGACACCCCCAGCAGCCGGTTTCTCCTTCGAGCAAGAGTTGTTGGATATCCGACCAGGCGCGATCCGTCTGCCCGTCGAAGACTGGAATGCCGACGGCCAGCTTGATTTCGCAGCAGTCACCAGCCAAGAATACGAATCAGTTGATTTGTTCATCAATCGCGGCGACAAGTTTGAAACTCACAACTTGTCTCTCGGCGCTGATCTTACGTTTGGTTCTGTAGGCATCGAGTTGGTCGATTTGGATCAAGATGGGGACCAAGACATTTTGCAAGTCAACGGGGATTGCTTTGACAACAACTATGCCAGTTTATTGCATGGTATTAGTTGGCATGAGAATCTCGGAAACTTGGAATTCATAACCCATCGAATTGCTGATTTGCCGGGGGCGTATCGGGCGTTGGCCGACGATATTGACGCCGACGGGGATCTGGACATCGTTGCCGTGGCAAACCTGCCCACGATGGTGAAACCTTTGTCCCTGCGAAACTCAAATCCAGTAGCAATTCTTTTGCTTGAACAGCAGGACAATGCGCCAGCTGGCCTGCAATTTGTGCCCCGTGTTCTCCAACGCGGAACGGCTCGCTATGCTGCTTTAGAGGTTTCGGATTTCGACGGAAATGGCAAGGTTGATTTCGCGGTTGGTGCCCAGCTGTTTGAAACCGACGAGGCTGGCAGTCCCGCGTCGAAACTGCCTCGTCTGACCATCTGGTGGCAGAAATAAATCGAGACGTGGGGTAAGCATCTTGCTTGCCATGAGCATCTTCGCCTGGAATTGACAAGCGGGAAGCTTGTCCCACGTTACCGCTGTACCCAAAATCCTAATGTTGACAAAGCGCTAGTGGTTTGGGACAGCTAAGAATTAGGATTGGTCCGTAGTGGGATTCGCCAGAATTCCCCGATTGAGAGGAATTCTGGCGAATCCCACTACCCTAAAATTAGGCTGTAACAGACCACTAGTGTCACAAATTGAATTTCTATACCACATCAGCGTCTAGCGCGCTAGTGTCAAGGATTGGAAATTCAATTCCACATAATCCTTCGGCAAATTAGCCGCTGTGCGCTACTAGCACGCGGTTTTTGACGAAACCGCACGCTAGCGCGTTGCGGCTGATGTAGCATCGGAATTTCGATTTGTGACACTAGCGCGTTGCGGCTGATGTGGCATCGAAATTACGATCTTGACACTAGTTCAAGCCACCGCGGGGATGGCGGAAGAGCTGCTCGACTTGCTCACTATCTAGCGGCGTTCGAAAAACGATCAGATCATCCATTAAACCAATGTAGGAAAGCCCGAGCATGATCGCAGACTGGTCGACGTCCCAAGTAAATTTGAAATCGCCTTCAATGGATCCTTGCAGCCTGCCGTTCAAATACAGCGATGCAGTAGCCAGGCGATCGTCCGAGCTATTAATTCGTTCCCAAGTAAAGCACACGTGGGTCCACTGCGTCGCGCTAAACGGAGGATTCTTCACGACAACCATGGGCCGCTCGCTGACAGGAATCTCTTCGTAATTCGTGTTGTGCGGATTCCAAACCTTGAAATCGGAAAATACCCCTAGTCGAAAATCACGAGGAAGTTCTTTGTCAAAGTCAACGAAGAAGGCGCCATCATTCCACCCGCGTTCGGTGATTTGAATTGGATCGCAGAATCCAGGTTCCAAATCCTGGTTTGGATCGAGCTTAAGCCAAAACGAAACGCTGCCCGACCAGTCACGCTGGCGGTAGCCCATTTGTGAACCTTGGTAAAACAGTACTTGGTCCGACTTCTTAGCGAACTTCAAAGCATCCCCGTAACGTCCCTGCCCCTGGGTGATTGTCACGGAGTCCATTTGGTTCTGCGGAAATATCGTTCGTCGCTTGCCAGACTCAGCCGTATAGATTTTCCGGCCACTTGGGTCTTCGCCGAATAGATTCGCGTCGGTGGAACCATCAAACGAAGCATGAAAAATCATCTCTCGTCTCAGGTCCATGATCGTGTTCTCCTCGTTTACCCGCTGAGAAGCACTCTTGAGTCGCTTGATAGCGATGTTGCGAAACATCACCGGATCACTGTGGCCAGCAAAGCCAAAATGCCCGGAATTAAGACTGATTCCCGGATGTTGAGCGCCATCCTTGTAATCGTTGACCTGACTAACATCCGCGTCGACGATGATGGTTCCATTGAGTTCTACGCGAATGTTCGAGCCCTGCACCGTGACCTCCTGATAGTTCCACTGGCCAGCAGGTCGTAGGTAGCCGCGATGTGCTGCCACAACTCCGTATACCGATCCGTGGTATTGCCTGGCGTCAAGGTTCGCATACTGTTCCGCCGCATCGTCCAGCACTTGCAACTCGCACATTGCATCATAGGCCGCTCTACCCGATCCCGGATAGCGAATCGCCAGACCATTGTTGCCTCCCGGGGGCAGTTTGAATTCGAGCCTAACACTGAAATCGTCATAGATTTCGTCGGTGAACAGTACGCCCCCCCTGCCCTGCTTGCAGACGATGGCGCCGTCGCGAACTTCGTAGTCGTCCGTCGCTCCGCGCCAACCGTTGAGATCCTGACCATTGAAAATGCTGCTGAATCCGGCAGCTTCGTCGTTTCCACGCAGTCGACGAATCGCTTCGTCACCAGGGATTTCCCTAATCGCAATGTTACGCCAGCGGATTTCACCACCATGAGTTTGCAAATGAATGGGCCCACGGGCTGGCAAAGGCGTCAAGCGATCTTTGTCCCAGTAATTCTCCATGATGGCTCCGTCCACCACCGTTTTTCCGTTCAGTTCGACCCATGTGCGACTGCCAACTTGAACGATGTGAAAGTGATTCCACGCACCAAACGGTTGATCCGCATGCACCAACGGCAACTGGCCAGGCATGCCGGCGCGGTTGTTAAACAGTCCGCCCGAGCCTTTGTCGGCGTTTCGATCCCACTTTTCTCCTTCTTCGGTCGTGTCCCAAATCTGCACCTGCGGCGTACCGCGTAGATAGATTCAACTAT
>JAGQPR010000350.1 GCA_020426625.1 Planctomycetales bacterium | reverse complement strand
CATAATCTTTTTTTTTTCGGATCACGGTGTGGGGCTGCCGCGGGCCAAGCGGTGGCTCTACGATTCCGGTACGCGAATTCCGTTGATTGTGCGGGTACCGGCACAATTCCGCACGGACTCGCAAGCTCTGGCTGGATCGGTTTGCAATGAGCTGGTAAGCTCGCTTGATTTGGGCATGACCGTCCTCAATTTAGCTGGCGTGCCCGTCCCCGGGTACGCTCAAGGACGGGCATTCCTTGGTAACGACCTATCTCCGGAGCGACGGTATGTTCACGGCGCCAGGGATCGGATGGACGAACGCTATGACATTATCCGCGCCGTGCGCGACCACCGCTATCGCTACATCCGCAACTTTGAGCCCTTGAAACCTTACTACCAATACATGAACACGCCGGAGAGCGGAGCGTTGATGAATCAGATTCGCATCGCGGAAAGATCGCACACACTTCCCCCGGCTGCTCAGCTGTTTTCCACTGGCTTCAAGCCCTTGGAAGAACTTTACGATTTGGAAAATGACCCGCATGAAATACACAACTTGGCTGCGGATCCCGCTCAGGCTGAGAGGCTAGCGAGGATGCGAGACGAGTGTCTAAGGTGGCAAATCGAAATTCGCGATTTGGGTTTGGTTCCCGAAGCGGAAATCGAGGTGCGCGAGCAAGGCAGTGAATCCACGTTTGATATTCTGCGGTCTGCGACTGAGGCGAGTACTGTAGTGCAACTGGTAAACTTGGCGGCAAAAGCCTCGGAAGGATTGTCGGCGTTGAGTGATTTGAAGCAAGCATTGCAACACTCGGACGCAGCCGTACGTTATTGGGGTGCAACCGGGCTGGGCAACATTGGTGAGCCTGCGGCTGCTGCTGCAGGCGATTTGCAGGCTCTGTTGGGAGACCCCGCACCCAGTGTGCGCATCGCGGCTGCTCGGGGACTGTGTCGTATGGGCTTCGCTGACCAGGGGTTGCCTGCACTGCAAGAGGAGCTGGTTAGTGACGTACAGTGGGGACGACTGGCGGCGGCCATCGCTTTGGATGAATTGGACGAGGCTGCTCGACCCGCCTTGGCATCGCTAAAGGACGCCCTTGAAAATCAACCCAACAAATACATCGTTCGCGTAGCCAATAAAGCGGTGAACGACCTACTCGGCACAGCACATGAAGTCCCATGATTTGTCGGCTGAGAAATCAATTTTCAAGTCCGCTTGTCATTGTAGCCATGGCGCTCTGCCATGATGAATGATCGGACCAACAGCCATATTGATTGTTCCGCAGGTCCCAAAGGAAGCCAGATGAAGCAAGGCCCGAAAATCAAGCAAATACACGGGGAGTACCCTGAGTTCACGTGGGCTGCGATCTTAGTCGGCTGGGGAATCGGCATCGTGCTGACGGTATCGGTGGCCTATGCTTCGCTCATGCTAGGCTTCGCGATCGAAGGTTCAGAGTTGGCAGCCATCCTGGGATGGGGGATTCTTCGCGGCATCCTGCGTCGTACAAGCATTGTCGAGAATAACATTAACCAAACGATCGCATCGGCAGTCAATGGTGCCTCCAGCGGGATCATGTTTAGCGTGCCCGCCTTGCTCATTCTTTCTAAAGAAGAGCAGTTTTCGGCTCTTGCCAATATCAATCAACCGCTGCTCATTTTGGCAGCAGGAACCGGTTGCATTCTGGGATTGTGCTTTGTGATTCCACTGCGCAAGCAGATGATCGATTTTGATCGTTTGGCTTACCCCGGTGGTATTGCCGTCGCGACGATCTTAAAGAGTCCTGGTGCGGGTGTTCGCAAGGCGCTATTGCTGCTCGGTGGCGTGGCAATCGCCGCCATCTGCCAGATAATAGTGCTTACGCAACTTGATAGCGACCAATACGCCTTGGGAGCACAAGTTGGCCTGCCGCCCATGCTAAACATCACGCTCTATGTCTCGATCATGACCATCGGAGTTGGTTACCTGTCGGGCAAGGGGGGATTTTGGTTCGGTGCAGGCGGGTTCATTTGCTACTTCGTGCTTTCACCGTTACTATCGCAATTTGGCGCCGCGGATGTGGCAGCGCTCACACCAGACCCTAATGCAATGCGGGTCAATCTCTATCGTCCGACCGGCATCGGTATGTTGGTTGGCGCCGCGATCGGAGGAATCATTGGCGCCTTGCCGATGATCATGAGCGCTCTCAATTCGCTTCGTGGGGCTGCAGATCGCAGCTCGGGTGACGTCGCGGTTAAGGACGAGATGCCCATTCAATTGTTGTACTGGATGATCGGTTTGGGCAGTCTGATCATGATTTGCATAGCTTGGTTGGTTGGCGGCGGTCAAGTCTCGTTTGGCCACACTCTGCTCATGACACTGTTAGGTGTTGCGTGGATTTGGATCGCTGGAGTGATTGTGGCCGAGTGCGTTGGACGCACGAACTGGTCGCCTCTTTCGGGAATGACCTTGATTGCGGTCACGATTTTGATTTTCGCCATCAAGGACAGTACTGACACGGTGACGACGATTCGCGTTGCAATGTTAGTTGGTGCAGCTGTGTGTTTAGCCGTTTCTCAGGCTAGTGATATGATGCTGGACCTCAAGTCCGGTTATTTGGTGGGCGGCATACCGCGCCGGCAGCAGATCGCTCAGTTTATCGGTACTTGGCTGGGCCCCGTAATTGTCGTGTGGCTAATGATGCTCTTGCACACCACAAAAGAAGGCGGCATGGGGTCGCCTGAATTGCCCGCGCCCCAAGCCGAAGCGCTGGCCACGACCATCCAAACCATTGTCAGCGGCGAAGTTCCCGCCTACCGATATACAGCCGGAGGCGGGCTGGGCCTGATGCTCGCGCTGAGTGGGCTGGGCGGAATTGGAGTCTTGGTGGGATTGGGATTCTATATGCCTTTTGGCATCGTTTTGACCTACACAATTGGAAATGTTTTGCGAGTTCTCAGCGATGTGGGGCTCGGAAAACGCTTTGGTTATGAAATCGGTGTTCCCATAGCAGCTGGTCTGATTGTTGGGGAAGCTCTTGTGAACGTAGGCGATGCCGTCATCAAGATCTTCTGGCCAGCTCCAGCCGCTGAATCGTCCGCCTTGCTCAGCAACTTTCTCGCACTTTGGGTATAGCGATGCAACAAGTAACCTTGACAATATGCGGGCAAATTCTACTTTGGCTGGGCTTCTTGGGAGGTGCCTTCGCATCAGTGCAATATACCGAAGTTGCCGAAGCTCCTTGGCAAACCATTCCGTGGGGAGTGTACGCCGGTAGCGTACTTGTCGGTACGGCAGGAGTCGTCTGCTTGCGGCGCGAAAAAGCCATTCGGCAATCTCTGTCGGGCAGTTCCGAACATGGCTTTGAATCGGTGAAACAATCTTTACAGATTGCCAATGAGAAAATCGGGCAGTTGCAGAGCACCTTGTCAGGGATGTCCTGCGAGGAGGTGCTGGAATTCATCGACAATGAGTGTGTGCCACCGATTAATGAATTTGCCGACGGTCGAGCGGTGATCTCCAATCGCTTTGGAACTTCGACATACGCTGCGGTGATGACCGAGTTCGCCAGTGGTGAAAGGTATCTCAATCGCGCTTGGTCGGCTGCAGCGGACGGGTACGTGGACGAAGTTGAACGCTCGGTTAGTCACTCGCGAGTGTTCTTTGCTGCCGCGATAGACCAACTCAAACAAGCTTGATTGTCCAGTGGCACGCAAACCTCAAATCTATATCGCCTTGCGTGCTGAAAGGTAGGAACATGTTGTCGGCATTCCCAGTGCCAAAGAAGGCAGCTTGGTAGCGATATTGGTGCCGTTGGATCGTCTCCAATTACGATGGCTCACCCCCTTGGACAACCCGTGCATCGACGAGATCGAACTTGCCGAGGCCTGCCAGGCAAAAAGTGTTCGTGGTTTCGGTCAAAGTCCCCTGACCTTGCAGGAAATCTTCGAACGATGAACCAATCGCGGTGTTTTTTTCGTCTTCATGACCCTAGTTCCTTCATTCGCTTTTGGCAGATCGGCAACGCAACCGGCCTCCAAATTCCGCCGTCCGAATATCATCGCCTACGACTTTCCGGCCACACCGCTCGTCGGCTCGACACCGTTTGCCACGGTGAACCAATACACTCAGCTCTCCGAGCCCAATTCCTTTATGCAGCACTGTGCTTTTTAGCTCGTCGTGCGGCAAGTCGCTTGAGCTGAGCTGGTGGTACGTCGCGCCAGCGGCGATGCAGCCACCAGTATTGTTCTGGAGCAAGGCGGATGATGGACTCCAGTTGGGCGTTATACCATTCAGTCAGCTCGTTAACTGAACTTAAGTATTCAGGTGGATCGGTTTGTTCTAACAGAGCCGGATCGGCAATTCCAATGGTGCCCATTTCAAAGCGCAGCGGGCGATTCAGTCGACGAGTGTAGTTGACAACCATGGGAGCTCCGGCTGAGAGTACGAACAGAGCTAACGCCTTGTGGCAAGAGGTTGGATGACCAAAGAAGTCTACCCAACATCCCTTCTTGCCTGCGTGTTGATCCGCCAAGATCGCCAGCGTCCCTTTCTGGTCCAACAACTCTTGCACCGCTACTGAGCTGCCTTCTTTGGGTAGGATCTTCTGACCGCCGCTGCTGCGAAAGGACTCCAAGAATTCGTCGATGTACGGGTTGTCCAAGGGGCGAGCCATCGTATGCGGAGGCAATCCAACTGTACCAACAACGTGGCCAGCCACTTCAAAATTGCCGAAATGTCCAGTGACCAGAACCGTTGCTCTGGAGTCCATCAGCGCCTTGACTGTGATTCGTTTCTGAGGCATGTAGATGTGATCCCGCCAGTTCGTGCGGTGGATCTTGCGCGGCGCCTGAGCAATTTCGCATACCATCAGCAGCAAGTTGTGCCACATTCTTCGACGCAACAGTGCCAAGTGGTCGCGCGAGAGATTGCCATAGACCAGCTGCAGATTCGAGTCTGTAATGTCACGACGAAGCGTTGTCCAATCCGCCAAGACAGTTGCCAGGATACGGCACATGCGATCGCAAGCTTCCAGTGACATCGACTGGATGGCGCAAATTACGCAACGAAGGGCCAGGTAGGCCAGCCACTGAACCCAGTTACCATCCTTGTGCTGCTGCATACTTTAAGTGTCGAATCTTTGTGCAAGTTTGAGGGATGGGTACTGTCGACGCTTACGCACGCGGTTCAGGAGAGCTGCCCGGCGAGCGAGACATTAATACAGCGGCCGTCACTTTAGGAACCATCGGCCGGCACGTGCGAACTGTCGAGAATTCGCGAATGAATTGCCAATGGAACGTCCAAGTTGAAGTCGGCCAGGGCCCAGCCAGCCCAGCCCCTGCCAAGTGGCGGGTAGATGTTGGCTGACCTTTGACATAAATTGTGTCGCTGAGGGAATCCCAAGCCAAGAGCAACTTTCTAATTGGGCGAGAAAAACATGCTTTGGAGCGAATTGTACGGGCACGATCGACAGAGAAAGTGGTTCCAAACAGCACTCGCCAATGGCCGACTGGCCACCAGTTTCTTGTTTGTTGGACCAAGCGGCATAGGCAAGCGGCAGTTTGCACTCTTGCTGGCCCAAAGCCTACTCTGCCGGGCCTCCGTTCCACAATCCCTTGATCCCTGCGGCCAGTGCGAAGATTGCGCGCAAGTTCAAGCTGCAACGCATCCCGACCTGATTCAATTGGCCAAGCCAGCCGACAAGGCATTCTTGCCGATCGAATTGTTAATCGGCGATCGCGAAAAACGCATGCGCGAAGGGCTGTGCCACGATATCAGCCTGAAACCATACGGGGGACGACGCAAGGTTGCCATCGTCGACGACGCCGACACGCTAAACACAGAGGGAGCAAACTGCCTATTAAAGACTTTGGAGGAACCACCTCCAGATTCGATCTTGATCCTACTTGGTACCAATCTTCAGCGTCAGTTGCCAACGATTCGCTCTCGCTGCCAAACTATTGTTTTCAATGCGCTGACGACAGAGCAGCTGGCCAAAGTATTGGTCGAGCGAGGAGTTGTCCTTGAGCCGGTTGAAGCCCAAAACGTCGCTGCGCAAGCCAATGGTAGCTTTGCTGCAGCTGCTGAACTGGCTGATATTGAAACGCAGGAGTTTCGGCTGGCAGTGCTCGAGCTGCTCGCTGGCCGGCCACTTGCCTGTTCACAGTTGGTTAAATGTTGTGCGTCATTCGCGGATGCGGCTGGAAAGGATACAAGGCTCAAACGAGACCGGCTCAAGATTGGTTTTCGCACGTGTGCCAATTTGTACCGCCAAATCACGATTAAGCAGTTCCAACAGGCAGGCTTGGCAGCTAGAGCGACTGATTCCGATCGATTGATGGAGCGTCATATCGACCGAGCGATGGCGATGTGGTTCGGAGGCAGTGCGGCAGCTCGCGAATGCTGGAATCGCTGTTTGACCGCCATGGAACAAGTGGATCGCAACGCCAATCAGACAGCTCTGCTCGAAGCCTGGGCCTTTGATCTGGCCCGTCTGAGTTATCGATGAATTGGCTAGCTGTTGCCTCGAGGCTTTTCGCGCACTCGAAAGAGAAGAAAGGCCGTGTTGCCGTTTGTCCCGATAAGCAATACGGCCTTTCTCTGGTTGGCGAGGAAGCACAATTGGACAATTGCTACAGAATCCAATCGCTCTCACCTAATTTGACAAGAGGCAAAAGCTGTCCCGATTGTTGAGACGCTGTGACTCTTGCCGTCGCGCTTCCGATGGCCGCCACGATCCCGCCGCGGCCAAGACTTGGACTACATCGCAGACCCGCTTCGCGTGTACCCGCTCGCCACTCTTCCGAGGAGGACGAGTGTAAGTAGTTGGTGGCTCTCCGGTGAGGAGACTTCATCAATTTGGTGCCGACTCGGCTTCGACGGTCGCAGGATCGAGCCCGTCGATAAAGCTCATCAATGCCTTGTTGCGATATGGTTGTTGCAATTTCCGTACTGCTTTGCTTTCGATCTGTCGAACTCGTTCTCGTGTTACTGAGAAGATTCGGCCTACTTCTTCTAGCGTGTAGGCGTATCCGTCGGCCAATCCATATCGCAGCCGTAGGATCTCGCGTTCGCGATAGTTCAAGGTTTGCATGGCTTCATCGATGTGGTGCTTCAGCGATTCTTGATTGGCTTCGAACAATGGATCATCATCGCGATGATCTTCCAGGAATTCACCGAAGTAGCTATCTTCGTGATCGCCCACAGGTTGATCGAGAGAAAGAGGTTGGCGAGCCATTTTGATGATGACCCGTGCATCCTCGATGGACAATCCCGCTTTTTCAGCGGTCTCTTCGACGGACGGTTCACGGCCAAGCTCCTGGACCAATTGTCGCGTTACCAATCGCACTTTGGTCATCGTATCGATCATGTGGACAGGCACTCGGATAGTTCGACTTTGATCGGCAATTGCACGTGTGATCGCTTGACGAATCCACCAAGTCGCGTAAGTCGAAAACTTGAAACCGCGTTCGTATTCAAATTTGTCGACCGCTCGCATCAAGCCGGTGTTTCCTTCTTGAATCAAGTCGAGAAAACTGAGGCCGCGATTGCGGTACTTCTTGGCGATCGACACAACCAGCCTTAGGTTACCGGCGCTCAGTTCGCGTTTCGCGGCATCGTACTCAATGCGATGGTTGGCCACGCGATCAATCCTCCGTCGTAGTGTGCGCGGGCTTTCGTATGTGATTCGCATCAAGTATCGCAACTCTTCCAGCAACTGGTCGAGCGATTGTCCGTCTACATAGCCTGATTCGCGGGCCACTTCGATTTGGCTTCTCAATGTTCGCATCCTGGCGTCGATGCTATGCAACTTTGCGAACAGAGGTTCCAAACGATTGGTTCGTAGATTCATTTCCTCGACCAACCGCACGGCACGATTTCGTCGGCGAGTCAGGCGTTTCCAGGCCGCTGCCCGGTCTGCGTCTTTCAATTTGCGATTGATCGCCACAAAGAAATCGTGGTGATTGAGAATCAACAGATGCCGCAGCGTATTGATATTGGGAACAATTCGCTTCATGATGGCTTTCTTCTCAGCTGCGTTGGTAACGCTAACTTCGATAGTTCTGTCCAAACGCAGCTTGCTGTCGCGAACTTGTTCGAGCAACTTGCAGGCGCCCTGCAGCATGAAGTCAGTGGCCAGCATCCAGTGGCGGTATTTGCTTCGGGTTCGCTCGATTTTCATGGCTGAGGTCAGTTCCTCTTGCCGGGTCAACAAGGGAATCTGGCCCATTTGCATCAGATACATTCGCACCGGATCATCCGTGCTTTCAATCTCTTCGGCCAACTCTTCCAAATCGCCTTCTTCGATCAGGTCGCTGTCGAGTGTGTCTAGGTCGTCGTCGGAAACTCGCGATGCATAGCGGCCGGAAGTGCTTTCAAAATCCAGTGAATCATGGCTGTCAAAACCAGAATCCAACGTGTCGTCTAGGCTAGCGCGACTGCGGTAGTTCTTCTTCATAGCAACCCTCTCTGTAGCATCGAGTCGGTTTTCGCTTGGCGATTGGCCGGTTTGGCCGTCGCCGTTGCGGGACGAGAGGAGAAGAAAGCACTCGCAGTGCCGAATCTGATTGGCAAGCTGTTTCGTTGCCGCAAAGTATTTGTGAGAAACAACTTAGGTGAACTGCGTTTTGTGGAGTGCAAACTGGATGTTGATTAATCGCAACATCTTTGATGCATCTCACGTTGGTTTTGTTTCCCAAAATCGACGGGAAGTATTCCAAGGCCTATGCTGTCGAGTTCACGGCAGTCCAAGTCGAAGCGCGGCTGTAGCTAGTGCTCTGTCCAGATTGAAAGATTGAAGAGTGGGATAGGCATCTCGCCTGTCGATGCATCAGCCGCAACGCGCGAGTGTCAAGAATCGGAAATTCAGTTCCACGTAATCCTTCCGCAAAATTAGCCGCTGTGCGCTAGCA
>JAGQPR010000034.1 GCA_020426625.1 Planctomycetales bacterium | reverse complement strand
AAGTTATCCAGTGAAGTTCGTAGGCTCGAGACAGCCAATCGCAGCTCACACTGCCAACGAGTTACCAGTGCGGGCTGCGCGGCGCTGGATAGCCAACTACCCGAGCGAGGGTACGTTCCAGGATGTGTGGTTGAGTATCTGCGAATGACGCCTGCTTGCGGGGCAAGTTACTTGGCTTTTGCTGCAGCGGCGTGTGCGATGCGGGCCACAGATGGCGTTCTCATGGTGGTCGACGTTCAGCACAATGTTTACCCGCCCGCATTGGATAGTTTAGGTATCGATCTGGAAAAAGTGATATTTGTCCGTCCTAAATCACACACTGATGCGATATGGTCCATCGATCAAGCTCTGCGTACACCTGCGGTGGCTGCTGTGGTTGCTGAGATCGAGCGCATTGATGATCGGACTGCCAGACGATTGCAATTGGCTGCTGAGCAAGCGGATGGTTTGGCGCTACTGATTCGCAGTGCAGCGGCTCGCCAGCAGCCAAGCTGGGCAGAGGTGCAATGGTTAGTGCATTCATTGGCGACATCTGGCAACACGACATCTGTGGCCGTGGAGCCAACCGTCGATGAGTATGCATATCGGTCACGTCGGAATCGTCAATTGCAGGTTCAGCTCGCGCGCGTCCGTGGCGGCAGGACGGGAACCATTACCCGGTTGGAGATCGATGCTTTGACCGGTCAACTGCAAGCGATCACACCGAGTTTGCGCGAGAGGAATCGGCATGAATCAGCCTTACCAGCCAGCCAACGTTCGGCCAACCGCGAGGCAGCTTCAAGCCAGGCGAATCCTTTGCATATGGCTGCCGAATTGGCCCATACAACGCGTCCAAGCGATCGAACCGCAGCTGGCTAAGGGCCCACTTGTTCTATCGATGCGCGATGCACGCCGCGGATCCATTGTGGCTGCGGCCAACTTGGCGGCACGTGCGGCTGGGGTTCGTCCCCGAATGCGACTGAGCGAAGCCACCGCCTTGGTCGACACGGACATTCGCGATTACGACCCTGATGAGGATATCGATTCGCTGTGCAATTTGGCCGAACAAGCTCAGCAATTTAGCCCCATTGTTGGACTGGAGCAGCTAGACAAAAAAACTTGGTCCGGCAGAACACTGCTGCAACCCGAAGCCTTGCTTTTGGACGTAACCGGAATCGAAACACTTTTTGGCGGCGAAGTGAAGCTGCTACAGCAGGTCGCCAGTTGGCTGGCAAAATGGAATTACTTCGGCTGTCTGGCGATTGGCAGCAGCGTGGGCGCGGCGTGGGCTTTGGCCAATTACGCCACGCGCTCAGCCTCATCTCACCTGTCAGAGTATTCGTCGGTTGCTGAGAATTCAGCCGAGGCACTCGTGCCAGCTTGCCGGCTTGTCAGTGGCATCTCGGAAGACGAGGTACTCAATTCATTACCCATTTCCGCCTTGCGTTTGGAAGCAACCACGGCTTCCGACTTAAAACGGCTGGGAATCCAAACGATTGGACAGCTATCCAGTTTGCCTCGCAGCGGCATGGCGACTCGCTTGGGAAAATTCTTGTTGACGCGTTGGGACCAACTGATTGGCAAACAAGCCGAAGCGGTTGTAACCATGCATGCCCAGCCCGATTGGAGTCTCGAGCAATCGCTGGAATATCCGACGGAAGACCGAGCAACATTGAACGAGCTGGTCCGCCATTTGATTAAGGAGTTAGCCACTCGACTTTCAAAACGGAATGAGGGCGCTCTGCGGGTTGTGTGTCGGATGGATGTGGTAGACGCTGCCCCCACCTTGCTGCAGCTAAGTCTGTTTCGTCCAAGTTGCGACGCAGAACATCTAGAGTTGCTAATAATCGGCCAACTGGAACAGCAATTGCAATGCCAGCAGCCGCGTACCATTTGGCGATTGTGCCTGCAGGCCACGTTGACGGCTCCAATCGTCTGGAGACAAACTGAATTGTTTGATGGACAGGCAATTGAGAATCGGCAGCAGATCGCTCGACTGGTAGACAATCTCAGCAACCGTCTCGGCCGCAAACAAGTGTTGAGCGCGAAGATCCATCGCGAGTCGCAGCCTGAGCTGGCCTGTACGTTCTACCCCATGACCGGCAGGCGCCCAGATGGAAGCCAACAGGTCACGTACCGAAAACTGAGTTCGCGGAT
Organism: Planctomycetales bacterium; assembly: GCA_020426625.1. GTDB lineage: Bacteria > Planctomycetota > Planctomycetia > Pirellulales > Pirellulaceae > Aureliella. The sequence goes on along the minus strand of JAGQPR010000034.1, from coordinate 28,304 downwards.
TGCAAATCAACGTGCGGATCCGTCTCGTCAGGACCCGTTACGACGTCCTATGCAATTATTTAATCCCCCCATCCCCATTGTGATGCAGCTAGCCGCTTCAAGTGCCTTGACCCCGTTCAGCCGCTTTCAATACCAAGGTTCCTGGCACCGCATCACACAGGCGCTGGGCCCAGAACGCCTCGAGAGTGGCTGGTGGCGCGGTCCGAACGCGCGCCGAGATTACTACCGTGTCGTAACGGAACGCGGCAGCTGGTTTTGGATGTATCGCAACCTCAAAGACAATCAATGGTTCTTGCATGGAACTTTTGATTAGTCAATGCTTGCATTGCAGCAGGCGTTTCGAGGGACTCAACCAACCGTGATCAGGGCAAAGCACACCAGCGACGGCAAGCACTGCCGATTGTGGGAAACGGAAAATTGTCCAAATCGTTAAAAACGATCAATCTGATTCCTGGCTTAGAACCGAAAGGGATTCCAGGATCGAAAATGTCAAGCATTAACGACTGCAAGCATTGTAATGCCGGGAATGATTGTAAGTTCTTTGTTTTTTGAAAAGCTCTAGTCCCATCTGCAAAAGCAACATGACAGGGAAGGCAGCTGTCGATGTCAGCATTGTGGTATCGGAGCGCTTGGAGCGCTCGTATCACTGAATAGCCTACGCAAGAGACTTGCTTGTTGGTGCTGATTTTGAACGCCTGGAGAAACCGTTAGGTTTTTTAGAGCGTCCATCTCGTCGCTGACTGCATCTGTCTCAATCACTTGGGCAGCAAACATCGGCGATGGATTGCCTGAGTCAATGGATTGACAAAGAACATGCAAGGAGCATCACGTGAAAAAATTCTGGTTACATAGTCTGGCCCTCACTCTTGGGCTAGTTGGCATTGCGGATGCCTGGGGACAGTACCCCAATTCACCCAACAATCTGGGTGCTAGTTCGTATCCCGTACAACCGCTGTTCAGCAGTACTCAAGCTCTGCCAACAGCGCCAATGCCATACGCGCAATCGAATCAACTACAGTACACTCAACCCAATCAACAAACCTACACCCAACCGGCGCAGCAATTCTACGGACAGCCAGCTCAGCAAGTCGGTGCACCACAGAACTACGTCGCACCCGCATCTCAGAACTTCGCCATGCCTTCAGCGGCTGGTCAAATTCAATTGGTTGCGAACCAACAGCCGCAGACGGTGATTCAGGCTCCGGTCCCTCAGCCACCCTACGATCCAAACGCCATTAGCTACGCACCCCAGGAAACGATGGGTAGCGGTTGCCAGAGCTGCAACACCAGCGCGCCATCGTACGATTACGGCTACCAATCGTCCATTGCACCAACAGCTTCGTCATGCGGCCCAAGCGGATGCTATGGCACTCCATTAGCATTCTCGGCTCCCGGCCGACCAGTGGGCTATGGTGGAGGCCACATCGCAGGACTGAGCAATGTTGGAGTCGGGGCTAAACCTTGGTTCTTCGGCGGTGGAGTCTTGTTGTTCAATCGTATTGACAACAACAACAAGGCGCTTAGCTTCCAAGATGCTGCCTACGCTCCTGATGTGCTGGGAACGCAAGACGCCAGAATGGGAGTCATGCCCGGTTTTACAGTATCGTTCGGTCGATATTTCAACTGTGGCAAGAACGCAATTCAGGCTACCTACTGGGGTGTCTTTTCGGATACCGAGACAGCCACTCGCACTGGAGCGGCGGGCGACTATCGCTCACGAATTCCGTTCACCTACGTGGACATCTTGGATCCCACCTTGGCAGGCGCTTATGGCAACCCGACTCAAGGCGTTTACGATTGGTATGACAATGCATTCGCGCATTCCGTCACCCGTTCCAGCGAATACCACAATTTCGAAGTCAACTTGCTTGGCTTTGCAGTTGGCGGTGCAGCGCGTACTTTCAATCTTCCCACGGCAGGTACGATGTTCTCCGGGGTTCGCGGCTGCGGAGCCTGCGGCGGAGCTGGCTGTGGCGCCTGTGGTGCAGCAGCTTGTGGTGGCTGCGGAACAGCTTGCGGTGGCACTTGTGGCAAGTTCGCTACTGGCCCCTGCTGTCTGACTGGGCCAACTTGTGGAAGCAAACTAAACTTGACGTGGTTGGCTGGCGTTCGCTACTTCCGCTTCGAAGACAATTTGACCTACGCTGCCAGCTTGAACGATGCTGTCATCAATCGGTCAACAGATGACTTGTACTATGATGTCAACACCACTAACGAACTGGTAGGTTTCCAGATTGGCAGCCGTGTGGACTACTGCTGTGGACGACGAATCAATTTGTACGGTCGCGCCAAAGCGGGAATCTACGGAAATCAATCGTCGCTCTACACTCGTATTGCTACCGATTTCCAGACTGCCTATCTGAACGATACACGGCTGCCAGCCAACCCAAATCAGGGACAGTCTTACTTTTTCAGCCAATCGAAGACCGGCGTCGCCTTCCTGAGTGAATTGGGAACAGGGCTGGGCATTCGTATGTCTCCAAAATGGACTGCCAACGTCGGATACCGCGCGGTGATAGCTTCAGGCGTTGCCACGGCTCCAGACAATGTCGAATACGCGTTCGCCAACTACGCTGACATCCAGGACTATGACAACTACGGAACGCTGATTCTGCACGGCTTCGACATCGGTGCCGTCTACAACTTCTAGATAACCACAGGAACGGTTTAGCTGCGTAGGCTTGGCCTGTTCTTGCAATTCAAACAAGTTCGAACGGAAACGACCGCAGACATAGCCTGCGGTCGTTTTTTTTGTTAGCTCAATCGAGCCAAACTTCGATAAGTATGGGGGCTCGAAGCTGATTAACGCCGCTTTTTCCAAATCTCTTCGAAGTTGAATGCTAGTAGTTCGAGCGCGTCGAACTCGTCCGCTGAGTCGAACACGCTATCAGTAGCCGAGCTTGTCTCTGGATCGGGACCAAAGGCACTGTCCGTCATTCTCGCACCGATACGCGACTGTTCCTGCTCAGAATCACCCAGAATGGACGGCTCGACTATCGATGATAAACTCGGTTGAACCCCATCGGCGCTAGTTGCCAGTGATCCACCGCCAACAAAAGCTGCCAGCAAGTCGAAGCCTTCACCTTCGGCGCCCGACCGGTTCAAGTGGTTGATCACCAACAAAGCATCAACGGGACTAAGGAAACCATCATCGTTGGTATCAACGTACATGAGTGTCGCTTCGCCTTCACCTGCTCCACCCAGAGGACCGCTTTCACCTCGATTGAGTCGGTTAATAATACTCAGCGCATCGATCGGAGAGACATAACCGTCAGCATTCACATCGAGTGCGTTGTTCGGATTGTGATAGCCTTCTCCGCTTCCCGTGCCCGCGCTATTGACGATGACCAGCGAATCAAATCCATAGCGAATCTGATCGGGAGGAACCGTAGCCACCGGCTCGTAAGTTAGCGTGTCATGCAACGGAGAAATGTCTGCCGGATCACCGATGAAAGTGGCCGTTCCGACCGATGTCGCGGTCATGGTGATCACAAACAGTAGTTGTTCTGCATTTCCCAATGGAGAATCGATCGTCGAAACAGCACCGATTTCATTGATCAAGCCACTGGTGCGTACATCACCTTCGCGTACTCGCTGGTAGTTGGGCCCAAAGCTGACTTGGAAGCCCAAGTTGGGGTCATTGGTCGCTGTAACTACAGGACTAACAAGGCCAGCATTATACAGTACGTCTTCATACGCCGCGAAAATGCCTAAGTCTGCCCCGGTAGTACGTAAGTCTTGAACATAGCCTCGCAGCTGGAATTGGCTGCCAACGGTAATTTGATCGATCGATACGCCGTTTGTGTCTGTAACTTGCAGATTCAATGAGACAAGGTCATTGGCTGTCACATTGCCTACCCGCACTGTGACGGTTGCAACGCTTTGAATTCCGCGAGTGTCTTGAATAGTGTAACTGAATTGATCCAACCCATTAAAGTCGCTGCGGGGTGTGTACAGCAACATCGTTCCCGCCGCATTGCGACTTACAAATCCTCCATTGACGGTCGTGGTGTCAAACGTAGCAATCGAAATCGATCCGGTGGAGCCGGGAATGTCGTTGGCCAACACATCGATTGGGTTTTGGGTGGATCCGACCGTAAAGGTTTGTGGTACGGAATCGTCGACAGCTACTGGAAACTGCGTACCGTCGCCGACGATTTCAACGCTGGTTCCGAGGTAGCGAATCCGCTCGATAGGCACCGGAGACGATGGCGTATCAAACAGCAACGTATCGGAAGCGGGCAATACATCCGCTGGGTCTGCTAAGAAACGGGCGATACCCGGCGAGCGAGCTTCAAAAGTGATTGAGGCCAGCTTGGTTGGCCCAGGACGATCGAGACTCGATCCTTCGAAAAATGCGCCAAATTCGTTGATGATTCCGGGAACGCTTGCATCACCAGTTTGACCATTGGTGTACTGGTTGAAAAACTCGACATCAAAATTGAATCGACCGCCGGCGGGAGCCGCAGTCGTGGATACCAACTGAAGGTTGTACAACAGGTCCGTGAATGCCGCAAACACACCCGCTGCAGTCCCTGGGTTTGTAGCGTCATAGCGTAAATCATCCACGACCACGTCGATGATAAACTGTTCGCCCTGCGGTACCGCAGTGATGATGTTTCCTGACAGATCGCGGGCAACCAACTGTATTAAAACATCGTCGTCATTGCGATCACCAGGCAGTGTGTGCAAGGTTACCGTAGCAGTCGACTGATTTTGAGCACCATCCAAAACTGTGTAAGTAAAGAACTCAGTGCCGGCGAAGCCACGAGCAGGAGTATAACGCAACGACTTATTGCCTGCAGCAATTGAGATCGATCCACCTTTATCTGGCTGTGTTACCAGAGAGATCGACAGCGCACCGTCTTGCCCTTCGATATCGTTGGCAAGCACGTTCAATGGAAAATCGACAATGTCAGTAGATGTCTCAAAGCTGTCGTCGATCGCTAAGGGGTTGTCGAAGAAAAGATTGACGTCGACAACTACATTTGCTGTATCCACATCACCGCCAGAATTGCGAACAGTGTATGTGAATGTATCCTGCCCGATAAATCCACTGGGCGGAGTGTACGTTACCACATTGTTGGAAATCGATGCTGTGCCGCCAGCCGAGGTGCTGCTTGTGGACAGGATTTGCAGAGTTTCACCCGGCAACTGAAAATCATTTGCCAGGACGTCGATCGTGTTCAGGACTGAATTTCGAGAGACTGATGCAGTGTCGTCCACTGCTATCTCCAGCGAGGCTACGACGTTAAAGAGGTAATCTTCAACTTCGCCTGTGGCGGTACTTCCGGTTGGTCCCAAATTGGAAGCGCTACTATAGCGGAAACGGGCAAAAGTACTGCCCAATTGTGCGTCAGCTGGCGCTGAAAAAGTAAGAGAGGTTGTGCCGGTAGCTACGACCGAGTTAGTAAAGACGCGCTCGCTGGACTCGAAAGTCCCGTTATGATTGAAGTCAATCCAGCCGTTCAAATAAGCCGCGGCTCCGGTGCTGTTCGTGGCTACGACAGAAACTCGATTATTGGCGCTTCCACGAACTAATGGACGTGAAAGTGTAATGCCATCTTCATCGTCAACACTGCCATTGGAATCATCTCCCAGAGCAGTTGTGGAAAACTGACTCGATTGCTCGGCATCCCAATTAGCTCCCAGTCTGAGCGACGAAAGGAAACCGTGTGAGGCCACCCCATAGCTTTGTGGGGCATCGCCGAAGTCAACGGTCAATGTGTTTCCAAAATTCAATCCTGACATGCGGTCAGCGTCGGTTGCTGGATCGCCAGTCAGCACGATCGTGTGCTCGTTGTCGCTGGCTGTACCTGGAAATGTCTGAACATAACCTGGGTCAACGACTTCGCGAATCGTATACGTTCCGGCGCCCGGGAAATTGAGCACGTATGTGCCGTCGGCGCGAGTTTGCGTGGTGGGCTCACCAATATCAATCCGGTTGTCGCCGTCCAAATCGATGTAAATGTAAACGCCCTCGATGCCAACTTCGTTCGCATCACGCAATCCATCTGCATTGGCATCATTCCACTTGATACCGGTGATCTGCATGTTAATTCTCTCGAAACCAAAGTTTCGAGTCACGCTCTGTCCCGCAGTCAGCGTAACATCGGTCGTAGCCGAAGTCGTCGCTCGCCAACCTGGCCGAGTTTCGGCGCGTATATGGTGCGTGCCCGGTGGCAACAACAGATTGTAGTTTCCGTTGGAGTCAGCCACCGTGAAGAACTCGCCCGCCTCGAACATTCCATCTCGGTCATCATCAGCCCAAACCACCGCGGGTGGACCTGCGCCGTCTCCGGAATCGAGTGTGCGACTAAGATTCAAATCGTTGTATACTCGCCCCGTCACTACTGAACCGCCAGTAGCCCCCGTAGCCAACCCATAGGCCATCGCAGCGGCTGTGTCCTCGGTACCGATATTTCCTTCGGCCGGAGCATAGACGTCGCGGCCGAAATCAATGTCGATATCATCCGCAGTACCGAAAATACCATCGATACCAACACCCAAACGGGTTGCAGGAATCGGAAGCCCGCCACTGTCCATAAGTGTCAAGACTGCGTTGGCATTATCCTGATGCCATGCCCCAAAAGTATGTCCAAGTTCATGACTAGCGGTATTTGCGATCGCAGTTGCAATCGCTTCAATCATCGGAACGTTCGCTGCAACCGGGTATTGCGGTACATAATCAAGATTGGGCTGACCAAGAAGGGTTGGCGACATGTAAACTTCAGGGAGAACAATGACTGTACCTGCGGTATCAAAATTCCCCACATCCACGCTGTCCGAGATTCCGCGTACTGGCAGAGGAAACTGGGTCGTGTCGCCGCCGATTATCAGCTTGGTAACGTTGGCGTTTGCATCCGGATCAAAATCAGGGTGATCCAAGCTGTTCAAGAACTGAATATCAAAGTTTCCGGGAATGCCGTCAGCGGAGAAGTACCCGTTCGTTGCAAGCCCCGGCAACGAACCTTGGAAATTCTCCTGAATCTTAGCCAAGACCGACCGTATGAACGGAACTTCGTCCTGCGCCTGCAGTCCTGCTCCAGCAAAGTAGGATGTTACTGGCGAAAGGCGTACGGTCCCCAGTCCTAGACCAAAAATATCTGTGCGAATTCGCGCTCCATCAAAATCGACATATACGATTTGCTTAGTCCCTACCGGCTCTTTTTCGAGGGTAGGTCGATAGGCTTTGAGTCCAACATTGTAAGTCGCATCACCATCGGCAATCCTCAAGTAGTACAGACCATCAGCCGGAATCGTGTAAGCGAAAGACACACTGCCATCTTCAGACAAAGGCGACACGTTTGGATAGGCGCCAGGGAAGGTCGGGGAAGTTCGACCCGCGATTTCCTGTCGATTGGCGTTTAACAGAGTTACATCGAATGGCTGCAGCGGATTCGGACCTTGAGAGAGACCACCAACCAGCCGTACATCAATGATGTCGCCGCCGCGCAGGTCCATCTTGAACCAGTCCTCATCGAATCGCTGCCCGCCAAGTGGCTGCGGGGTGATCTGCCCCAAAACGTTGACAATAGGGAACTTCCCATCAATTGTTCCCAACGGCAAAGATTGGGCTGTCGTGTAGCTCTCATTCGGTTCTGCGGCATTCACACTCGTTGAAGCCCCGTTCGTCGCGTCGGCTCCTTCACCATTCAAGCCGCCGCCGAGGTTATCCAAGGCGCCAGTAAGAGTGGCGCGCCGAATGTACTCAGCGGTATTCAAACCAGAAATGTAATCTCCGGCGTGAATTCCGATCGCCGGGTAATACAGGCCATCTTCATAGGGAACCAAGTCGCTGGCCAACAGCTCACGTTTTTCCAGATTCTCGACCAAACAGTTCCGCAGTGCTGACTTCTTACACGGCGTAGGAGCTGCCTTGCGGGAGCGCTTACCAAACAATCCGAATTTGCGAGACTTCACGTTATAGTCCTCTGCTGGGCGATCGGCCGAAATTAAGAGAAGGTTGTTTTGGAGCACTCTGGAAGGTGCTTAATCTGCCTAGTTCCGGCGGGTGGTTAACCAGCATGAAACCACCAGCAGGCCAGGTAAAGGAGGTAGCCTAGGCAAAAAATCAGTCTCGATTCTAATTCCAGTACTTCAACTGTCAACGAACCGCAGTGCGACTATGACGAGACTATTCACCTGCAAGTTCCGATTGAGCCGCTATTTTTGACAGGCGTCGAGCCAAAAAATGCTTGCAACCATGCTGCAACCATGCTCAAGAACCACCCTAAAAGGTGCGCCGCAAACCACCTCGTGGGCATATCCGATTCAGCGACTTCCAGTCCAGATCTAAGACGAAACGGGAGCTGGACGATACAAGATACGTGCGGGCTTGGGTCGTAGATAGTTTTGTCCATACAATACGTACCCACACGTATCCATCTGCCGTGACCGTCATGCAGCGCAGGCGGGAACCTCTAGTGCGACGCCTAATTGGTTCACCGCATGTGATCTCTTTCTGACTTATAACCTAAAGCAACCCTTTCTTTTCTACGAGACGACCCATGCTTCACAAGCTAGACATTGCAGAACTTGGCGAGCGTGGTGGTGCAATGGGGCAGGCCATTGGCACTTGTGTACACTGCGGCTTCTGCCTGCCAGCCTGCCCAACCTACCAGGTCCTAGAAAGTGAAATGGATTCGCCCCGCGGCCGGATTCTGTTGATGAAATCCGTGCTAGAAGGGCATCTGCCGGTAACTGAGGCCCAACCACACGTTGATAGGTGTCTTGGATGCCTGGCCTGCGTTTCCCACTGCCCGTCAGGTGTTGAGTATGGTGACCTAATCAGCTCCTATCGTGATCACGTGCGGAGTCGAGGAGAGAGGCCGCCAAGCCTAAAAAGATGGTTGGCGGCGATGACTTTGCCCTACAAAGAACGCTTCCGCTGGGCAATTCGCTTGGCTTTTTGGACACGCCCGCTGCATCGATTTGCCCCTAGAGCTCTGCGTCCAATGCTCGACCTTGTGCCTGAAGAGCTACCCAAGCGCCAAGATTTGCCAGCCATTTCACCCGCCCAGGGCCCGCGACTGGGCCGTGTGGCTCTGTTGGCAGGTTGCGCGCAACAAGTTTTGGCTCCCGATATCAATGCGTCGGCAGTGCGCGTACTTAATCGGAACGGAATCGAAGTCGTTCTGCCTGCAGGCCAGGGTTGTTGTGGAGCCCTTTCCTGGCATACGGGAGATGGCAGCGCCGCCGCCAGATTTGCGAAGAAGCTAATGTCAACCATCCCTGCTGATGTCGACTGTGTTCTTACTACCGCAGCAGGATGTGGTTCGGCAATTCACGAATACCCACTGCTGCTCAAAGGAACGGAAGCGGAGCAGCGGGCGGGAGAGATGGCTGCAAAAACCACTGACATTTCGGTTTACTTGAGCCAGTTAAAGCTAGTTGCAATTCCCAATCTGCAACGACCGATGCGGGTCGTCTACCAAGACGCCTGCCACTTGTCGCATGCCCAGAGAGTTCGGGCAGCTCCTCGGCAATTGTTATCTGCAATTCCCGGTCTTGATGTCGCTGAGTTGGCCGATCGAGACACCTGCTGCGGATCTGCTGGCACCTACAACATCGAACAGCCAGATATTGCGAAAAAACTTGGAGAACTCAAGGTCAAGAACGTGTTGGACACAGGTGCTAGTGCTGTGGTTTCTGGCAATATCGGTTGTTTAGTGCAAATCGAGAAACACATGCAGTCTAGGTCCGACCGGGTAGCGGTTTTGCACACTGTGCAGGTCTTGGATCGCGCCTACCGCGGTATTTTGAGCTAGCACAGTTTACCTACACTTCCCAGTTAATGAATTATCCGCTGATCGCCGATAGCTTGTCAGTCAAGGGAAATGATTGCCGAGCCCCCCAAGGTTTCCATTTACCAACAAGGAAGAAATCGAAGATGACTGCATCTCATTTGGTTGAAGGCGACAAGTTTGCTGCAATTCGTGACTACGTACACAATGAACTTTGTCAAAGAAATCAGCTGGAAAAAGATGCATTCCTGATGGCAGAACGAGTACTTACCCGCGGTGGTTCGCCGTGCGGATTCTACTTCTGCATCTACGGGCCCAGAAGTGTGCGGCTGACGGCAGTCTGGGATTTGCAACAAGGAACGATTTTCTTCTACGATTCACTCGGACGTCGGGCAGCCTGCTGCCAAGTGTCTGATTGCGTTTAGGTGGAAAGCATCATACCCGCACCTTGAAACTTTATTCATAAGCGGTTATTCACGGAGGATCATGACGTGCTTATTTTGTCACGACGCGCTGCCGAGTGCATTCATTTAGGGGACGACATCGTTCTGACCATTGTCGCCGTGGGTACCGACAAGGTGCGGATCGGCGTTCAAGCTCCAGCTGGAATACGCATTCTACGGACGGAACTAGATGAGCGTATTTCACCTAGCGATGCAATTCCAAGTTCCGCAATTCCGCGTCAGGAAGCCTTGTTACTGCCCTCCAACATGACCAGCGAGACTCCACTCTCGGCAGTCCCCAAGCGAACCAACTTGCAAAGTTTTGTGCAGCAGCACCGCCGAGCGGCTTGATAAGCATTTGTGCGCTGCCCGCTGAAGGGGTACAGCCTTGACTGAGCGTTCAGCAAATCACCTCTCTCAGTTTTTTCACTACGTCGAGCGAGACCTGCTTGAACTACGAGCATGGAAGTGCAAGATACGCGCGATACTTGTCTCTCGCCGAAACTATGTGTCGCCCCGCCAGCTTTTGCCCTGGCTGGCAACCTATGATTGGGCGGGCTAGAATCGACGATACGTTTTCTGCCCCGCACATTTCCAACACTGGATACCTGCCATGACATGTTGCGCACGATTCAACAAATATTCTGCATTCTCACTCATTTTTTTCCTTTTGGCGGGCGCGGTTGTCATGTCCAGTTTCGCTCACTCCGCCGCGGACACACCAGAAAAAACGCTGCGTCACGTGGTTATGTTCGACTTCAAAGAGGATGCAACCAAGCAGGATATCCAAAAGGTAGTTGATGCGTTTCGTGAATTGCCAAGTAAGATTCCGCAAATCGCCGATTTCGAGTACGGCACTGATAATAGCCCTGAAGGATTGGCTAACGGATTTACGCATTGCTTTCTTGTTTCGTTCAAGAGCGAAGAAGATCGTAAAGTCTATCTGCCTCACGCAGCTCACCAAGCGTTCGTTGAAGTGTTGAAGCCGCACCTGGAGAAAGTAATGGTGATCGACTACTGGGCTTCCAAGTAGCCGAAGCAGCTTCGGTAGGTAGCTCGTTGTGCGCTTCTTATTCACTCCTTCGAAGCTGGCTCTTCCCACTATTACGTTTTGGGTGGCAACCACAGTTCTCGTCTGTGTTTTCACTTACAAAGTAGTTCACAATCAGTGGTTTTGTGAATTGCCAAAGCCGGTGGGTGATGGTTTGGATTATGAGAACATTGGGTTCCATCTGTACCAAGGCGATGGCTTCGTCATCGACAATCAAAACGCCGCTTGGAGAGCCCCTTACGAAGCGCGGAGGACAGACTACGCCTATCATTTGCAATCAACTCCGAGGCAGTTGATTGCTACAGGGCGTCCCCCCCTCTTTCCCGTCCTGATAGCTGCCGTCTACGGAGTGTTCGGGCGCAACCAATCAGCCATGGCCGCGGTTAGAATCCTGCTGGGGATCGCTCTGGCAATCGCAGGTGGCTTGTCTTGCGCGCTGGTCGCCTCGCTGCTCAAACAATCTTCGCCAGCGATCGTCGGTGCCAGCTTCACCTGTCTGTTGTTTGCGACCAACCGTACGTTAATAAGCTATACGACAGACTTCCTGACGGAGCCTCTCGCCTTGTTGCTGACACAAGGCTTCGTCTCGCTGGCTGCGGTTCGACTCGTGTCGATTACAACTGCAAGCCAGGAATGCAGCGCAGAGCTCAAGACCAATGAGCGTCCACCGAATAAGACAAGCAAGCGAACGCTGGGTATGTTTCAGCCAGCCGTGATTTGCATGGGAGCGATCTTCGCTGGCATGATTCTAGTTCGGTCATTGTTCGTATTGTGGTTACCTATCGTAGCTACGCTTCTTTTTTTCTCTGAGCAGGGCACGTGGCGGACACGATTTGTGAACACCGCTATCTTCCTAATCGTGTGTATTGCCATTTGCAGTCCGTGGTGGATAAGGAACATCGTGCAGCTGCGGGCATTAATGCCCCTGGGAACGCAGGGACCGATCACTTTGTTGGGCGGGTATTGCGATCAGTCGGTTGCGGATGGTGGACAATGGCAGATGCAGCCAGAGTTGGAATTGCGGCAAGAATTTGTTGATGAACAAGGTGAGCATCGCGAAGAAGGAAACGCGATTGCGAGCGGAACAGCCGCCGAGATGTTAATCGCTCAAGAAGCCAAACGCCGCGTTTGGGAATGGATTTTCGCCCACCCGGATCAACTGCCCGCACTGGCACTACTTCGAATTAGGACGCATTGGGGACCCTATTCTGGTCCGAGTATGCTGTGGAAGCTAGCAGGATTGCTTGGGGCTGCATTGTTGTTAAACCGCAGGAATGCCGCCAGCTGGTGGCTCGTTGGGCTGCCTATCACCAGCACTTTGGTTGTTGCCGTTTTGTACGCCACAGGAGGACGGTTCCTAGTCCCACTGTATGGAGCGTTGTTTGCACTTGCTGGTTGTGGTGCGGCAGGGATTTGGAGTTTTGCACTAGGATTCGTTGAATCACCTCGGGCCGAACGCGAAGGCTGAACATTTTGTCAATTGCCATGACGGCGCGTTGAGTACAAATCGCTGCTTGGTTACGCTAACACGTAGCTCATCTTCCTATTTCCAGGTGCGACATCCATGTCCCCGACCCTAGCAGTTAGATGCTCCCACCCAAAGGACTGCGTCTATGGCGTTATTTTTGAACCAACGTCGATTGTGGATCGCCATCTTGACCGTTTTGACGCTTGCTTCACCGTTGCATGCTCAGCGAAAGCGTCAGAAACTGCCCTCGCAAAAATTCAAGGGATACGGTCTTCCTGAGGCCGTTAAACAAGCCCCCAAAAGTGCTCCCCAGGTCTCGCCAGTGGATGCTGGCCGCTTGGACGAGTGTCGAACCATGGCGGCGGCCATCGACCGTCTGGTTGAGAAGAACTTGGCCAAGCATGGCATGCAGCCAAACGAAATGGCAAATGACTACCACTTTGTCCGCCGCGCGTTTCTCGATTGCGTTGGCACCATACCAACGTTGCAACAAACTGTTGCGTTCGAGGCGATGCAGGATGAGACAAAGCAGGAGAAACTGGTTGACGACTTATTGAACTCGTATGGGTACGTCAGCCACATGTATAACTTCTGGGCGTCGATCCTGCGAGTTACCGATCGCCCGTCGAACAACTTGCTGGCCTACTCGTATCGCGATTGGCTAAAGGATCAGCTGCGCACCAATCGGCCGTACGACCAATGGGTTTACGAGATGCTGACTGCCGAAGGCAAGGTCTGGGACAACCCTGCGGTTGGATACACGATGCGAGACGATGGCATGCCGCTGGTCCACGTCGACAACACGGTGCGAGTTTTCTTAGGGACCCAAATCGGATGTGCCCAGTGCCATGATCATCCGTTCGATAAATGGACTCAAAAGGAATTCTACGAACTAGCAGCGTTTACGAATGGCGTTCGCACTCGCGACGGTGCTGGTACACCTGCATTCGCCGAAGGTAACCCGATCAACCGCTTGCGTCAAGAATTGCAGGCTGACGATCCAGAAGCACGCCTGCAGGGGATTCCCAATCTACTCGCTCAGGCAAATCTCTACCGTGTTTCGTTCAATGAGAGCAAGAAGCTCAAGTTGCCCGACGACTACCAATACGATAACGGAAAGCCCAAACAAGTCGTTAAGCCGCAGATTTTATGGGGTGAGATTCCGGTCGAGGCTAAGAAACTTTCCTCGCGCGAACAATACGCTAGTTGGCTAACGTCGGCGGAGAATCCCTTGTTTGCCAAGACGATTGCCAACCGCCTGTGGAAAAAAGTGATGGGAGTCGGGTTGATCGAACCCATCGACAACATCCAAGACGATTCTCCGTGTGAGAATGTAGAGCTCTTGCAATTGCTTTCCGATGAGATCGTTCGCTTGAAATTCGATCAGAAAGAATTCATGCGAACATTGATGTTCACCAAGACCTACCAAAGGGCCGCCAGCAATTTTGATCCCTCGCAAAGCGAGTTTTATCACTTTCCCGGCCCGAAGCTGCGGCGGATGACTGCCGAACAAGTATGGGATTCGATTCTGACAATTGCAATTTACAACCCGTATCCATTTGAATTGCCAGCGGTCGACCAGTTTGCCAAGATTGCCGATGTCGATTTGGCGAAGATTTCAGTGGAGCAACTAGAACAACAAAGTGAACAGTTCAATGAGACCGTGGGCCCCAATGCCCGCACGAAGATCATGGGAGTCGCGTCTTACCGTCGACAGGTCCTCGCTCGCGCTTCTGAACTACCCTCTCCGTTACCAGCAGATCACTTCATTCGCCAATTCGGGCAATGCGACCGTGAAACCATCGAGGGTGACAGTTTCGATCCGACGGTTCCTCAAATGTTGACCATGTTCAATGGACCCTTCACGCATATGATGCTTGAGAACGGTTCTGTGATCTATGACAACCTGGCTCGGGCAGGCGCACCGAAAGACGCCGTAAATGTGATGTTCCTCTCTATTCTCAACCGACTGCCCAGCGCTTCGGACAGGAGCACGGCGTTGAAAGAGCTTTCTCATAGCGATACTGCGATGGCCTACGGCAATCTAGTGTGGGCGCTGATCAACACTCGTGAATTTCTTTTCGTGCAATAGTGATTTAGGCTTGAAGAAAATGCGGACCACCTATCCTTGGGTTAGCTCAGACAATCCCTTGCGTCGACAGTTCATGGCTATGGCTGCCAAACGATTGTTGGGAGTCAGCTGCGCCGGTGCGCTGGCTGGAAAGTCTCTCGAAGCGATCGCTCAGGCAGCTCAAGCCGAAAGCCCGGCCGGCAAAGCCAAGAGCGTCATTCTGTTGTACATGTCAGGGGCCATGAGCCATTTGGATACGCTCGATCCCAAGCCTGGGACTTCGTCTGCAGGTGAAACCACCACGAGGCAAACGCAACTCGCAGGAGTTAGCATCACGGACAAGATGCCCAAGTTGGCATACTTGATGAACCGCATCGCGTTGGTACGCTCGATGACCACTGAGACCGGCGCCCACGAGCAGGGCAACTACTTGATGCATACCAGCTACAAGCCGTTGAATTCAATCCGCCATCCAGGTCTCGGTGCCTGGGCCAACCATGTGTTCGATGGCGGTAGCGGCAAATTGCCCGGCAACGTACTCGTAGGATCTGCCGCTGGGCATCCGGGCGCGGGATTTCTACCAGCCACAATTGCCCCAGTACCAATTCCCAACGCCCAAGCCGGATTGACCAATACCGTTGGGCCATCGTATGTGACCGAAGACCAATTCCGCAGGCGCATGGTTCTTAGCCGAAAATTCGATTCCGACTTCAGAAATGCATACAACAGCCACCTAGTCGAAGCTTACGATCAGACCTACGTTGAAGCGGTCAAGCTGATGGGCTCAACGGAACTTAAAGCCTTCGACATCAAGCAAGAAAAGGAAGAGGTCAGAGATTTCTATGGTGCCACCAAGATTGGTCAAGGTTGTTTGTTGGCTCGCCGGCTGGTGCAACGAGGCGTGAGATTCGTGGAAGTTGAATTTGGTGGTTGGGACCATCACAACGACTTGTACGATCGTTTGCCCAAGATGGTTGGCGAGCTAGACGATGCTGTTGGCGCACTTCTGTACGACTTGATCCAACAGGGAATGCTGAACGAAGTCTTGGTAGTGCTGACTACTGAATTCGGAAGAACGCCGGATATCAACGAAAATCGAGGACGCGACCATCATCCCGGTGCGTTTTCGGCATTCTTCTGCGGCGCGGGCATTCGCGGCGGTGGAGTCTACGGAAAATCGGACGCCCGCGGACACTCGGTCGACGAAGATCCCGTATACCCTGCAGATTTTAATGCTACCATTGCGGCCGCCATGGGCCTGCCGCTCAAACAAGAATTCGTAGCGCCCAATGGCCGTCCATTTCGAATCTGTAACGAAGGATCGCCGATCACTAGCATCCTGGCGTAGCTGCGCCTGAGCGAAGCGTATCCACGCCACTCAGCAATTCAGCAGTCAATGCAATCCGTACCGATTCATCTTGTAGTGCAGGGTCCGGACACTGACTCCCAACACGCTGGCCGTACGTTCTCGGTGAAAGTCATTGGCCGACAAGGCATCTTGGATGGCTCGTCTTTCGGCATTCTCAGTCACATCGCTTAGCGTTTGTGCGGCAGGCGACAACGGATCGCGCTGGCGAGTCAGGTCCTGTGGTAAGTCAGCAACATTGATGCAATCGGCTGGAGTGGTGACAACCAATCTTTCAATGACGTTCCTCAATTGCCGAACGTTGCCGGGCCAGTCTGCTAGGGTCAGCTGTTCTACCGCCTGACTCGCGATGCATTTGGGATTGCGGCGATGCCGGGTGCAGAAGTGTTTTAAGAAGTGGTCAACTAGCAGCGGAATGTCTTCGCGCCGCTGACGCAATGGCGGAACTTCGATGGGAACAATATTCAGCCGATAGAAAAGGTCTTCGCGCAATACATTCTCGGCGACCAACTGGCGGATGTCGCGATTTGTGGCTGATACGATGCGGGCGTCGGATTCCAACAATGTTTCGCCTCCAATGCGAGTGTACTGCCCTGTTTCGAGCACTCTGAGCAGATCCACCTGACTCTTGGCAGAAATTTCAGTAATTTCATCTAGAAAAAGAGTTCCATTGCAAGACCGCTCGAAGCAGCCTGCCTTACGTCTTGATGCCCCTGTGAACGATCCTTGTTCGTGTCCGAACAGTTCGCTTTCCAGCAATGAATCAGGTAGTGCTCCCAAGTTGACTGCTACGAATGGTCCGGCACAGCGGTCACTCAGATCGTGAATGGCTCGGGCAATTAACTCCTTGCCGGTGCCGCTTTCGCCCTGAATCAACACGGTTGCGTCAGTTTCCGCAACTTGCCGCACCTGGGTCAACACTTCACTCAAGCAGCGGCTGTTACCGACGATACCGGAAAACTCTCCAACCTCGGCCAACCGTCCTTTCAACTGCCGATTCTCAGATTGTAGTTGGTGATGGGAAAGCGCGCGGGACACCTGCTGACGGATCAGGTTGAGATCCACCGGCTTGCTTATGAAATCGAACGCTCCACGTCTCATCGCTTCAACGGCCGTTTCAACTGTACCGTGGGCTGTAATTACGATGGTGGTGGTCTCAGGATTGCGTTGTTGGATGGCCGAAACTAGATCGAGGCCGTCTCGATCACCTGGCAACCGTATATCGGCAATTACCAACTGATAGGGCCTTTCGTCGAACTTGTCCAACGCCTCATTCACAGTGCAGGCGGTTTCGATGCGGTCGGCGGATTTCTCCAACCCCTTGGCCAGTCCAGATCGAATATTCGGTTCGTCGTCAACGATCAAGATGTGGAATTCAGGAGACATACAGTTTTCCTCGCGCCGCGTAGTCGTGATCCACCGGAAGCGTCATTGTAAAAGTACTGCCTTGCGGAGACGTTTCGAAATCCAGATTGCCATGGTGTTGCCTGAGAATCTTGTCGCACAGCGACAGTCCCAGCCCAGTACCGGAGCTCTTGGTTGTAAAGTATGGGTCCATGATTTTGTCAATTAGATCACGTGGAATACCACAGCCAGTGTCCGCAAGTTCAATGTGCGCAGTTTCGGCTTGGCCGCTTATCGTGATTGTCAGTTGGCCCCCTTTGGGCATGGCCTCCATGGCATTCAGCAGCAGATTGAGCAGCACTTGTTCGATCCGCCCCGGATCAGCTTCAACTACGGGATGCGCACCATCGACCTGCACCAGGATTACGATCCCCTGTTGTTGGGCTCTCGGGGACAGTAATGCGACTTGCTGACCAACGAGTTGTTCCAAGTCGACCGGGCGAATGTTCAGCTCGTCTGTCGAAGCGAAATCTCGAAACCGCTCCAGCACTCCGCCAATTCTGACGATTTCCGTTTTGATCACGGTCATGTTATGCAACATGGCCTCCGAAGCATCCGTTTCGTCCAATTGTTCTTCCAGCAGCTGAATATGCAGCGACAGGGCGGCTAGCGGATTTTTGATTTCGTGGTGCAAGCCAGCTACCAAGGACCCGAGCCCCATATATCGTTCCATGCGGCGCAGTTGGTCATCGATCAGCTTCCGCTCGGTAATGTCATGGATCTGGATAATGTTGCCAATCTCTCGCCGTTTATAGTCCTGCAATGGTTGGCAGAACGCGCGCAGGATACGGCGAGTTCTATCGTTCAAAACTGTGAAATCGCGGGTGAGTCTGTGGGTACTGGCTATGGCGTGTTGACGAAATTCGTCCAGCTCAAACGTTTGTACGTCACTTAAGGGTTGGTCGATGACATTTCGGTTGACGGCAAGCAGTGATTGTCCCCGCCGATTGATGCTGGTGACGATCCCCTTGGTATCAGTGGTGATGATTCCCAGGTCCATACTCCCGAGGATATCTGCCGCTTGTGCCTTGACGTCGCGCAAAGATGCTTGTGAAGTTCGGTAGGCCCTGGAGAGCAAAGCAAAGGCAAATCCCGTCACCACCATATTCAACACGATCAGGGTTGAGAGGCGGAATTGCCACTTGAGTTCGCCTTGCAGATTTTCCGCTTTTTGTTTCGAATCCGCTGGTAGAGCTTCAATCAGTTCAGCCACAATTTTTTGCTCCGCCAGGAAGTCGATCATTACCCAAACGGTCACTGCCAAGGCAGCGATGCTCAACCCAAATACGGCCAGAATCGCCATGCGCAATTTGTTCTCTGGACCGGCTGGCCCCTCGTGAAACATTCAGTGTTTTCTCCGTAAATCGCCTTCCAAGCTGATCAGATGAATTTCCGAACATGCACAATCAGCTGGCGCTGGGCGGGTAAAGCGGTAGTTGATGGACTGCAAACGGGGCGATGAATCATTCGCAACAGCGTCTCCCGTTCAGCAATCGGGATGCCAAATGCAAGTTATCGCGCAGGTTGGCATCCGCGACCGAGTCTCTTACGAGCAATCTTTGCTAGGTGCTGAGCGATCTATCCAGATAGTTGACGATAGCCGGAATCGTCTGAGCGGATGTTGGATCAGCTTCTTTGTGGAATTGCTTTGAAGTCGCGGTAACCAGCCGGAGCTGGCCTCTTGCACGCAGGATATTGCAGGCACCTGCAGTCTCTTGCAGATCCTAGTTGGATTCTAACTCGAAACGGTGTTTTTGGGGCGATACAAATGGGTCAATGGAGTCGCCTACTCCAGATTTACGAGAATGGCAAACACAACTCTATTCCAGATGTATATTTGCTGATCCGCTCAAGTAAGCCTCGATCTAAGAGTTCGAGCTTTCCCGGTAAGCCTTACTGGCACGCCGATTGCTAGATACGAGCGGCTTGTGGGTTCCAGCACCAGATCTAAACCCATCAAGTTCGTTTCTCCCGATTGGGCCCAACGCCAAGTAAAGTCCTCAAGTGCCTGAATTAGTGCTGAACAGTCAAGAGAAGTGTCATGATGCGGGGCAGGCGCGCGAATCGTCGCTAGAGCATCTGATTGAGCACATTTCGCACCATTTGCCTTCGCAGGGACCTATTACGGTCTTTGTGCATCACAACACGCTGCATGCATTCGAACATTTGAGTTTTGACGATGGTGTTCAGGCGGGCGCTAAACTATATGGCTGCCAGCCTTACTTATCGGAGCCGCGATATCACGCATTGTTGCAACAGGGGCGCATTCGGATCGAGGACTTGGACGCCGTCTTGCAGGCAGACTTGGCAGACGAATCGGACCGATTGGTTGCGAACTATGGAACGCGCTACGCATTGCGGCTAGCCATGCTTCAATTTCCATTGCAAACCAGCCGCAACCATGAATTGCGATGGATCGTGGCTGAGTCAAGTGCGCTGCGTCGATTCCGTCGGGAAGTTGATGCGAATACCCGCCAAGCCATGATTTCGGACACGCGGTCGAAGGTCATGGAGCGTGCGGGGGAAACTGGCCAAACTGCCGCAGCCGCAGACAAAATGGCGGTGGCGTTGCAAGGCTTTGGCGGTGGAAGGCCTTCAAGCTGGGATGATGACAAGTGGGAAGCATTCACGCTGAACTACCTGTGGCGCGTCTGCTGTGACGGAGTGACATCTGCCAAGTCCATTTTGCCGGACGAGGCGGCCGTTACGGAATCTCGCCCTTTGCGCCCTCACCGAAGTCTGCTGTTGGCCAGAACGGGGCAAGACAGCGATTTTCAAGTTCACGAAATTATGATTCGCTTCACGGCCGCCTTTCTCGATCAGGGTCTCTCTTCCTGGGAATTACCGAATCGGGACTCCGGTTTTTTTCGCTGCTTTCTCGAATATTACGGCCTGAATCTCGCTTCGCCAACGCGCTGGTTTCAGTTAGTGCGTTCTGAAGCTCGCCGGATTCGGCAAGCAGAATTGTCTGCTACACAGTCCATTCTCGAATCGTTGTCGCTATTGGGGATATCCGATGACGAATACGAAGTCTTCCTGCGCGAAACGCTGCTGGCGTTGCGAGGTTGGGCGGGTATGGTTTGGCAAATGGAGACCAACGCCGAATGGACGCCACACGAAGCACCTCGAGGTAGCTTGCTCGAGTTTTTAGCTGTCCGATTGATACTGGACCGTCTTTCACTGCAAGTCCTGGCTAAAGATGCACTGAACTTTGACGGCACGCTTGACCAACTGTTGGACTTGCCATTGGAGAAGCACTCCAACAGTTGTAGCAGCGCTCAAGAAGATGCTTTCACGGTTTTTCAGCTTGCTCAAGTTCGTGGATGGCGGCCCTGCGATCTGCAAAGCCAATCGACCGAACAGTGGCGTTCGCTCCTATGTGAAGTAAACGCATTTGATTCACTGCAACGCTGCCGAATCTACCATGCGGCCTACGAGCGCAAGTATCGCAACGCGGCTTTGGACGCGTTGCTCGCACACTCAGCCATGGCTAAAGGCCAATTAGCCACAAATTCAACCTCGCCTCCGAACCAAGAAAAGATCAGCTCACAGGCGTATCAAACCACGAAGAATCAACGGTTGGCCGATCAGCAGGCCGCCCCCGAACAATCGCCGATGTATCAAATCGTTTGCTGCATCGACGATCGCGAGGAATCATTTCGCCGCCATTTGGAAGAGGTGCAGCCCGCTTGTGAAACGCTCGGTATGGCTGGTTTCTTCGGGGTGGCCATGTATTATCGCGGTACCTTGGAAGCGCACTTTACCCCTCTTTGCCCAGTTAATGTCAAGCCACGACATTTTGTAATCGAGAAGCCAGCTTACTCATCGTTCGATGCCGAACGTAGGCGTGCCGATGCTCGTCGAAGAATCGGTCAGGCTACCCATCGAGCGCACTTGGCCACGCGCTCCTTTATTGGAGGTGCCGTGGTTGGACTCTTCGGATCGCTTGCTGCTTTTCCGCTGGTCGCCAGAATTCTTTTTCCGCGTCTAACGGCACAGCTGCAGAGTATGTTTGGTTCAATCGTTCGTACCAGCACGACAGAATTGCAGCTGGAACGACTAACCAGTGAACCCAACGACAAGGGCGAGAGCATTGGCTACAGCGTTGACGAGATGACAGCGATCGTGAAGACTGGTCTGAACGCGACTGGGTTGGCGCGTACCGAGCGAATGTCGCGATTGATTATTATTTGTGGCCACGGCTCGTCCAGTTTGAACAATCCGCATAACGCTGCGTACGATTGTGGTGCGTGTGGTGGAGCTCGCGGCGGCCCCAACGCACGAGCCTTTGCTCAAATGGCCAACGACCCGCGCGTTCGTCAAGAATTGAGCAAGGCTGGCATCACCATCCCAGAGACAACTCTGTTTGTCGGTGCATATCACAATACTTGCAATGACAACGTGACGTGGTTCGATCTGGATCGAGTACCGCTGCGTCACCGAGCCTTGTTCGAACAGGCCCGCGCGGATTGTGAAGAGGCCCGCCGCAGAAGTGCTCATGAGCGATGCCGAAGATTTGAATCTGCAAGCACCGGTCTCACGTTTGAGGAAGCGCTGCAACACGTTGAGAATCGCGCCGAAGATCTTTCTCAAACTCGACCGGAGTGTGGCCACGCAACCAACGCTCTTTGCTTAGTTGGCAGACGTCAATGGAGCCGTGGGCTATTCTTGGATCGCAGAGCCTTCCTGACATCTTATGATCCATCGATTGATGATTCCCAAAGCTCCATTTTGGAGGGCATGTTGCGGGCCGTGATTCCCGTTTGCGCTGGCATCAATCTCGAGTATTACTTCTCTTATGTCGATCCTAGCGGTTACGGCTGCGGTACCAAGCTGCCACACAACGTAACTTCGTTATTGGGAGTCATGGATGGCGCTGCCAGTGATTTGCGCCCAGGCTTGCCATGGCAGATGGTCGAAATCCACGAACCGTTGCGATTGTTGTTTGTCATTGAAACGACCATCCAGTCCATGACTCGCATCATTGACGAAAACGAGAGCATTCGTCTTTTAGTAAAAGGTGATTGGGTGCAGCTGGCATTGTTTGATACGCAATCCAACCACATCTATCGCTATGTCAACGGCGAATTCGTACTGTATGCGCCTCATGATCGCAGAATCCCGCAAGTTCCTTCCTCGCTCGATTGGTACGCAAAACAGCGTGAACATTTGGGATTTGCTTCTGTGATTGCTCCGAGTACGGAGATTGGCCTGAACACTTGTCGCAACAACGGGGCAGACTCGCCGCCCGCTGATTCCGGGGGACCTACCGATTCCTGAAATACCCTTGGTTGCTAGGTCCTGAATTTGTGTTGGTAAAGCGTCAGCCCACTTTTCAAAATCGTTTTGAGCGCAGAGGTACCGCAATAGTCCGCTATGACAATTGACAACTCCTTTTATCTGCTTGGGCTAATCGTCGCCATCAGCCCTGCGATCCTCATGAGCCTGTTAGGCATACGATCGTTGGTTGGACGACAACTTAGCGAGCGAGCGACGGCCATAGCGACTGAAGTATCCGTCTTGTTGGGACTGTCTGCATCGTTGTGTATCTTGGCCCTGATGCTGGTAACCGGCGAGAGGCATGTTGAAATCGAATTGGGGAACTGGGTCGTGCTACCGCTCGCTGAGCATGACTTTCACTTTCATTTGAAATTCGTGTTTGACCGATTGTCCGTTCCATTCACGATTCTATCGTTTGTTTTATGTGGCACGATCGGTGCCTTTACTAGTCGCTATCTACATCGCGAACCGGGTTATAACCGGTTCTTTGTGTTGTACTCGATATTCTTGCTGGGCATGATCGTCTCGTCGTTGGCGGGCACGATTGAAACTTTGTTTTTCGGTTGGGAATTTGTGGGGCTCTCCTCTGCCTTGCTTGTCGCTTTCTTTCAAGAACGTAGCAATCCGATCAGAAACGGTTTGAATGTGTGGGTGATCTACCGCATAGCCGATGCAGCATTTTTAATTGCAGCGTTGACGCTCCATCATTTGACCGGCGAAGGAGATTTTTCCCGTTTGACGGGAACCGGCCCATGGCCAGAGGGCCAGTCGACCCTTGATTCTTCACACGCATTTTTTGTGGGACTGCTACTATTGTTCGCCGCGATGGGTAAATCGGCATTGGTGCCCTTTTCCGGGTGGTTACCACGTGCTATGGAGGGGCCTACTTCCTCCAGTGCGATATTTTACGGCGCTCTTTCAGTGCACCTAGGCGCTTATTTACTTTTGCGGGTTGGGCCGATTCTGGAAGCTTCTTTTGCGCTTAGCGTAATTGTCGTTGCCGTGGGCTTGGTCTCAGCCCTCTTTGGTGCCTTTGCAAGTCGCGTTCAGACAGACATCAAGTGCGCGCTGGCGTTCGCTTCGCTGACACAAGTTGGCATTATCGTTGTTGAAATCGGGTGCGGCCTGCGCTACCTGGCTCTTATCCACTTGGTGGGACATGCGTGCATGCGTGCTCTCCAGTTGCTGCGGGCACCATCTCTGTTACACGACTATCGAAGCCTTGAAAATGCACTTGGCGGGCACATTCTGCATCAATCGACTGGGGCTTGGTTCGGGATTCCCTCGCGCTGGCGACTTTGGATGCACCGCGTCGCCTCCGAACGTGGGTTCTTGGACGCCATGCTGCAGGCATACATCGTCGAGCCCTTCGTTTCAGTTTTTCGGATTTGCGACTCGCTCGAACGCAAATGGAATGACTGGCTTTCGGGCGCCGCCCCAGGGCAGCAAACTTCTAAAGACGGTGATACTTCATCCCTGGAGGAGTTTCTGTAATGCCTGAACTCCACCTTCCCTGGCTCGAATTCTCGATCATGCTGCCTCTGTTGGGAGCCGCCTTAGTCTTTGCAGCCAAGGATCCAATTCGAGCTCGACGAATTTGCTTGGTCATCTGCACCGCAACATTGTTGTGCTCCTTGGGGGAGTTAGCCGATTTTGCCAGCCTGAGCACTTTTGAAGCTCACGACCACTGGGACATCATCGAGCGGATTTTTCATAAGGACGTGTTCGTTATCGACGAACTCAATGCGCCGTTACTGCCGTTGGCGGCGCTGCTGTGTTTATTGATTGTTCTGTCTACGTTGAGAACGAAAGCCAGCCGTTTTTCGTTCAACTTGATGTTAATCAACGAAGCGATCTTAATCGCCACCCTAAGCTGCCGCGATGCTTGGGTCTTGATAGGTTTGTTGGTGATCGCAACGATTCCAGTGTGGATCGAAATGCGAGCCAGAACGCCGTCCACTCGTGTCTACTGCTTGCACATGGCTTTGTTCGCGGGTCTGCTTGTGTTTGGACAAACACTCGTCAGCTTGGGGGCAACATTCGCCGGTGCCGCGTTTCTTGCCCTGGCTGGGGTACTTCGCACCGGCATCGTTCCCCTGCACGGCTGGATGACAGATCTGTTTGAAAAGGCAACCTTAGGTACGGCCTTGCTCTTCGTCACGCCGATGACCGGTGCGTACGCGGTGATGCGACTAGTGTTGCCAATCGCGCCAGACTGGGCGCTGCAGAGCATTGCCATTATCTCCATCATCACTGCGGTCTACGCTGGCTGCATGGCCTTGGTCCAGCGCGAAACTCGCCGTTTCTTTTGCTTCTTATTCTTGAGCCATTCTTCCTTGGTGCTGGTTGGCCTGGAGTTGGTGACGCCAATCGGATTAACGGGGGCCCTTTGCGTTTGGCTTTCGGTTGGATTGTCCTTGAGTGGTTTTGGATTGACACTGCGTTGTGTCGAAGCACGCGTTGGCCGGATCAACTTGGATCAGCCCCATGGGCTGTACGAACACATGCCAGCTCTGGCAATTCTGTTCTTGCTGACGGGGTTGGCGTCGATCGGATTTCCAGGAACAGTTGGATTTATCGGAACTGAGCTGCTCGTTGAAGGAGCCGTCACGGTTTACCCTTCCATTGGCATCGCGGTAGTCTTTGCAGCAGCCTTGAATAGCATCGCGATTCTGTACGCCTATTTTCGCATCTTCGCGGGTCGCAAGCGCGCCGGTAGCTACTCGTTGCGGGCCAAGCCATCGGAAAGGATTGCCGTGCTCATACTGGCAGCATTGATTGTTGGTGGAGGCGTTTATCCCCAGTGGGGCGTTGCCTCACGCTACCATGCTGCGGGCGAATTGCTTCGCCACCGTGAGGTCCCAATCTCAAATCACAATGAAGGAGAAGTCGAGCAGCATTCGCAGTTTGCCCCAGCAGGCAGCGATGCTCACAGCCACCCAGAATAACAGTGCACCGAACCTGAGTTGATCAAATCCGTTGGATCAAGCTTGAACGCGCGACGAACAACTAACTCTACTCAGTTCCCAGTTTACTCAGTTCCCGGCGATTCTGAACCTGTGGAATAGAGAAGATCGACCTGATGCATCGTGAATGTATCTCGCGCTCTTCGCGAAACATGTGCCAGATCGACCTGCCGAATCCAAGCCTCCCTCCCTCAACAGTTCACTCAATTGCTGGACAAGCGGATAACAAATGAATATGCCGAATGGGAAAGATGTACCACGTGGAAACCTGACTGGATTTACAAGATTTTGCCAGCAGGACATTCTCTCTGGACTGTTAGTGTTCTTGATTGCCCTGCCGTTATGTTTGGGCATCTCGCTGGCATCTGGGTATCCGCCAATCGCCGGTATCTTCACGGCCATCATTGGCTCGTTACTGACGACATTCATCAGCAATAGTGAGCTGACGATCAAGGGCCCTGCGGCTGGCTTGATTGTCATCGCCGTCGGCTGTATCGAGGATTTTGGTGGCAATGGGATGGTCGAAGGCTGGACCGATGCTGACATGGTGGCCTACCGCGCGGCACTGGCTGTGGGTGTCGTGGCTGCAGTATTGCAGATAGGCTTTGGCTTGTTCCGAGGAGGCATCCTGGGCGAATTCTTTCCAGTTTCTGCGGTTCACGGCATGCTAGCTGCGATTGGAGTGATCATCATCGCCAAGCAGATTCCGGTTGCGCTTGGTGTCTCCGCCAGCGGCGAACCCCTAGAGCTGATCCGCGAGATACCGCACTTCATCGCTGAAGCCAATCCCGCGATCGCTTCAATCGGAATCGTCGGGGTTTTGGTCATGTTTCTCTGGCCGTTGGTCAGATCGCGTGTTTCCGCTCTTAGAATGGTTCCGGCTCCAGTTATTGTTTTGCTGGTAACCATTCCCATGGGCTACTATTTTGACCTGCTGCATTCACATTCCTATGTTCTCCAAGGGCACAAGTACCAACTGGGAGAACAATATCTAGTCCGGATGCCTGACCGGGTGTTTGGGATGTTTAACGATGTGACCTACCCGGACTTTTCTGCTTTGAGGCAACTAAAAGCCTGGTGGTGGGTCATGATGTTCTTTGTGATCGGCACGCTGGAGTCAATGCTTAGTGCCAAAGCCGTCGACTTGCTGGATCCTTGGAAACGCAAAACCAATCTGGATCGCGACGTTACGGCGGTGGGTATCGCGAACTTGGCAGCAGCATGTGTCGGTGGCCTCCCAATGATTTC
Organism: Planctomycetales bacterium; assembly: GCA_020426625.1. Taxonomy (GTDB): domain Bacteria; phylum Planctomycetota; class Planctomycetia; order Pirellulales; family Pirellulaceae; genus Aureliella. The sequence continues at coordinate 1,261 of JAGQPR010000034.1, read as the reverse complement.
CGAAATCGTGCGGTCGAAAGCAAATATCGACAACGGGGCGCGCACTCGATTTGCAGATATGTGGCACGGAATATTCTTGTTATTGTGCGTGGCTTTGATCCCTTTCTACCTGCACCGTATTCCGCTTGCCGCTCTAGCCGCGATGCTGGTTTATACCGGCTACCGTTTGGCCCACCCCACTGAGTTCGTGCATGTCTATCGCATCGGCAAGGAACAGTTAGCTATCTTCGTGACAACGTTGATAACGGTGCTAGCAACCGATTTATTGATTGGCGTGGCAACGGGAATTCTGTTGAAGATCGTGATCCATGTTTCCAATGGTGTCCCGGTTCGTTCTTTGTTTAAGCCATTTCTCGAAGTTCAAGAATTGGACGAAAACACTAGTATGATCGTCGCCCGGGAGTCAGCAGTATTCAGCAATTGGATTCCGTTCCGACGACAAATCGAGCAGATCGGCTTGGTGCAACGACGCAATCTGGTCATCGATGTGTCCGATACGAAGCTGGTTGACCATAGCGTGATTGAAAAGTTGGACGCAATGGCGCGAGACTTTGAACAAGAGGGATTAACGTTTGAAGTTCGGGGACTGGATACACTGCAGCCTCTGGCGGACAACACACATGCCGCCCGCAAACGTGGCTTGGCACCCATGCGGCGTTTGACGATCGTTGCAAATGCGGAACTCGAGTCTTGGCTTGAGCAACGTATTCTGGAGCTTGGCGCCAGTGGATTTACGTCATTGCCATGTAGCGGCGCTGGTCGGCATGATCTACAAACCGGATTCAAGAAAGTAGAATCCAATGTACGAATCGAAATCGTGATGAACCGTGAAACCACAGAACAAGTCATGACCTTCCTGCGTCGGGAAGTCTTGCCCGAACATCATGTCACGGCTTGCGTAGAGACCGTAGACGTAGTTCATCGCGATCAGTTCTAACCGTAGATTCAGGCGGTCGGATTAGGGATGTCTTAAATTTTTGCCCTCTCGACACGAATCTGGCTCGGGCACGTTTACAGGGCGTAGCTCAACCGGCGATGCGATTCTTAGTATCGACCGGCTGCAGTGCTTATTCGCGAGACCACTGCGGTCAACATTGCGAAGTGGGGTAAGCGTCTTGCTAGTGTCAAAAATCGTAATTCCGATGCCACATCAGCCTCTAGCGCGCTAGCGTGCGGTTCCGTCAAAAACCGCGTGCTAGTGCACAGCGGCTAATTTTGCGGAAGGATTACGTGGAACTGGATTTCCAATTCTTGACACTAG
>JAGQPR010000349.1 GCA_020426625.1 Planctomycetales bacterium | reverse complement strand
AATTCCTCTCAGTCGGGGAATTCTGGCGAATCCCACTACGGACCAATCCTAATTTTTAGCTGTCCCAAACCACTAGACTCTGGCAACACTTCTAACTATTGGCTCTCTTTAAGATAACCTTAGTCAGGCTGCGAAACGGAGCAACAACTGGTCGGTCAGTCCCGGCGCCAATCGCGACAGCCAGACAAGTGCGTTTCCTCCAGGTGACAGGATCAGATCGCGTTTGCGCTTTCGAATGGCTCCCAGAATTCTGTGGGCTACATATTCAGCTGATTGTACGCCATAGGACTTGATGGCAGTTGACGGCGGCGATGCCACCAGCGAATCGAAGAATTCGCTTTTTGTGGTGCTGGGTGAAATATTGATTACGTCAATGCCTTTGGGGTGCAGCTCGACGCGCAGCGCTTCGGCCCAACCTCGCAAGGCGAACTTGGCTGCGCAGTACTCGCTCTTGCCGGGCACTGCACGATGTCCCAAGACGGAACTGACCGTACACACTGCTGGCTCGCGTCCCGCTTCAAGAAAGGGCAAAGCCAGGCGAGTCAGTTCGGTAGCTGCAAAGAAGTCCACTTCAAATATTTGACGCAGCCTATCAGCGGAGGCCTCTTCAAATTTTCCAATCGCTCCAACTCCTGCGTTGTTGATGACGATGTCGATTCCACCCAGCTGCTCTACAGCAGTATCAATCAACGTCTGCCGATGTGCGGGGCAAGCCAAATCGCCTGGAACGGCTAACAAACGCTTGCGCGGGTTCCCGAAAGCCAGTCGAAGTTGCTGTAACCGATCAGCGCGACGCGAGGTAACGACGACAAACGCTCCAGCCCGGACCAGCTCGGATGCCAAATACCAGCCAATGCCACTGCTTGCACCTGTAAGCAGGACTCGCTTTGCCGCAAAGCTCCGCCTTGCCATCGCCATTCTCCACGTCGTTCTATAACTGGATCCATTCTAGATTTTCTAGCAACAGCGATTTGATCGGATAGGTTTCGCAGTTCGCATCAGGTTGCTGATTTTTGAAACTGGATTAATTGGGACATACTTGGCGACGGGGAGCTCTTTGTCGAATAAAACGGTCGGGGCTGTTGTGCGAGTTTGGTGTTCGGGTTGGAGGTCAAGCGATGATTTCTCGAACGATCCGTGTCGGCTCGACGCCAGTGAGTTTCTGCTCCAGTCCCTGGAACGGAAAGGTCAGTCGCGTATAATCGATGCCAAGCAAGTGCAGCATGGTCGCATGAAGGTCGCGAACTGGTACAGAATCTTCGACTACGTTGTAACAGAAATCGTCTGTCTTTCCGAATTGAATACCACCTTTGATACCGCCTCCTGCCAGCCAAGCGGTAAAGCAACGCGGATGGTGGTCGCGGCCGTAGTTATCCGTCGTCAGGTTGCCCTGGCCATATACCGTCCTACCAAATTCACCACTGAAGACAACGAGCGTGTCCTGCAGCAAATTCCTTTGCTTAAGGTCTTTCAGCAGGGCGGCTGTAGGCTGATCCACATCGCGACATTGACCGGCCAAATTATCCGGCAAATTTGAGTGATGATCCCAGCCTCGATGGAACAGCTGGATGAAGCGCACGTCGCGCTCCGCCATGCGTCTGGCTAGGAGGCAATTGCGAGCATAGGAACCTGGTTTGTCGATATCAGGCCCGTACATCTCAAGTGTTTCTGAGGATTCGTCGGAAATATCAACTAGATCGGGTACCGACGTCTGCATCCGAAAAGCCATTTCCTGTTGCGCGATCGTAGTTTCTATTTCAGGATCACCAAGTTCGGCATAGTGTTTGTGATTCAGCTCGGATAGTGAATCTAGCATTCGACGCCGAACGCTTGGATCAACGCCAGCAGGGTTGGACAGGAAGAGCACTGGGTCACCGACTGCCTGGAAACTAGTACCCTGATGCTTAGAAGGAAGAAAGCCGCTGCCCCACAGTCGCGAATAGAGGGCTTGAACATTGACTTTTCCGCTCCAGAATGCAGAGGGAAGAACCACAAAGTCCGGCAGATCCCGGTTCATCGTGCCTAGCCCGTAACTCAACCAGGCACCCATACTAGGTTTTCCCGGGATTTCAGATCCTGTGCAAAAAGATGTTTTTCCAGGATCATGGTTGATTGCATTCGTATTCATCGAGTGGATCAGGCAAAGGTCGTCGGCATGTGCAGTAAGGTGAGGCAATAGTTCGCTCATCCAAATGCCACTGTTGCCTTGCCGTGAAAAACTGAATTTCGAAGGCATGACCAGTTGGGTCTTACCACGAGTCATTGCCGTTACGCGTTGTCCCATACTGACCGAGGGTGGAAGTTCCGTCTTGAACAGTCGACTTAAGTCGGGTTTGTAGTCGAATAGATCTACCTGACTGGGCGCGCCCGCCATGAACAAGAAAATCACACGCTTGGCTTTTGCTGGCAGGTGCATGCCGGATGACTGGTCGGTATGCACGCTTTCTTCCGGGGAGAATCCAGCGGCCTTGGGGGCCAGAGCATTGGCCAGCGCAGCAACGCCCAGGCCGATACCAGTATTGGTCAAGTAGCGACGACGATTGACAAGAATTTCACTTTTTCGACGAATGTCCATGATTCAGTCTTTGGTTTTGGTGATATCCAAGTTGTAGAGAACGTTGCCCAGAACGGTCCATGCAGCCAATTCAGCTCGCGACTGTTCAGTCAATTCACTTCCTGACAAATTAATGTTTTGACAGAGCTCAATTGCCAGAGCAGGGTTGGCCAGATACTGTTGCTGTAGATCCTGCAGTAAGTCGCCTAGCACTTCTTTTTCTTGATCGTCAGGCAACCGTGCGGTAACGGTTTCCCAGATGAAGTCCAGCCGCTGGTCTGCTTCATTTGCCAGTACTTGCAATGCCAGTGCTCGCGCAGCCTTGAGGTACTCAGGTTCATTCAGTAGCAACAAAGCTTGAGCTGGCGTGTTGGTCCTTTCACGCCGCGCCACGCAGGCGTCGCGCAATGGAGCGTTTAAAATGGTCATTTGTGGCGGTGGCATCGAACGCTTCCAAAACGTATAGACGCTGCGTCGAAGCACGGCTTCGCCAGAATCCGCCTGATAGCGTTCGCCCATCATGGAAACGGCCTCCCACAATCCTGCCGGTTGAGGTGGTTTGACGCTTGGTCCGTACATTTGCTCAGAGAGCTGACCACTGGTGGCAAGAATCTGATCGCGAATCATTTCAGCATCGAAGCGGTACCGTGGTCCGCGAGCCAGCCAGCGGTTTTCGGCATCCGCCTGAAACTCCTCTGGTGTTGCTTTGGAGCTCTGTCGATAGGTCTTGGACATGACAATCTGCTTAAGCAGAGACTTGACGTTCCAACCGGATTCGACAAAGGATACGGCCAAGTAATCCAGCAGCTGTGGATGGGAGGGCATTTCACCCTGATTTCCTAGATCTTCCGAGGTTTTCACGAGACCAACACCAAAGCACTGCTGCCAAAATCGGTTAACTGCGACACGGGCCGTCAGCGGATGGCTGGGGTCGACAAACCAATTGGCCAAATCCATCCTGGATGCGACCTGGCCGGATTTCTGCAATGGTGGCAGGAATCGCGGCGTGTTTCGTGACACTTGCTTTCCGGGTGAGTCATACTGTCCTCGGTAAAGAACAAATGTTGGGCGAACTTCGTCACGTTCTTTCATCACCATCGCTTTGGGGATGGTATCGTCTAATTGCTCGCGCGCTTGTTCCAGTCGATTCACCAGGGCAGCCAGTTCCTTATCGGCCTGCGCCTGGCCGACAAGCGTCTTCAGTCCTTCTAACTGAGTCAGGCCCTGTTGAAAACTTTCCAACTGAGCTTGTTGTTCGGGAGTTGCCAAGTGAATGAAAGGAGGCTGCAAGCCCATCTTGGGCCCACTTCGCGAAATGGTTTCTGGTTCTGCATCGATATTGTTCAGGAAGGCAGCCAGAGAATAGAAATCCTCCTGGGTGAGAGGATCAAATTTGTGATCATGGCATTGCGCGCAGTGAACTGTCATCCCCAGAAAGGCAGTTCCAACCGAGGTTACGCGATCGACCACATTCTTAGCAAAGCTTTCCTCTGGCAGAGCAGTGCCAACATCGATAATCAAGTGTAAGCGATGAAACCCAGATGCGATCAGTTGATCGCGAGTCGGATTCGGGTACAAGTCTCCGGCCAACTGGTAGCGTAGGAAATCATCATAACCAAGGTTGTCATTCAACGCGCGAATCACCCAGTCGCGGTACGCGACGTTGTTGCGGTAAAAGTCCTTGTGCATGCCATTGGAATCAGCAAATCGCACGACATCCAACCAATAGCGACCAACGTGTTCGCCAAACTGTGGTCGAGTCAGCAATCGATCAATCAGCTGCTCCCAAGCTTGATCGGGAGTCTGCTGATACTCATTCAGGAATTGAGCAATCTCTGCTCGGGTTGGTGGTAGTCCAGTCAAATCGAAGGTGACCCGCCGAATCAATGTACGCAGATCGGCCTCCTCGGCAGGGACGCGCCCTACCGATTCCAATTTATGCAATACGTGCAGATCGATGGGGTGCTCGCTCCAGGACGGGTCTGCGACGATTGGATTGTCGGGCATGACCGGAGGGGCGAAAGCCCAAAAGCCTTCGTAGGTCGCGCCGGACTCAATCCAGCTCTTGATCAGCTCCAATTCCTTGGCATTTAAGCGTTTAAGATGTGAATCAGGAGGTGGCATCAACTCAGATTCATCGGTGGAAGTGATTCGGCGCCACAGTTCGCTGTCTTTGGTCGAACCAGGCGTAATTACATTGCCGATCAGACCGCCTTCGTCGCCAGATCGATCCAATCGCAAATCTGCCTTACGTGCTTCTGCGTCTGGGCCGTGGCAAGCAAAACAACGGTTCGACAAGAGAGGTCTAATGTCACGGTCAAAGGACACTTGTTGTGCCCACAGTCGCTGCGGACCACACAAGAAGACTGAAAATAGCAGAAAGGTCGCGTAGTTGTGCATCATTTGCATAGTACGGAGAAGCCTTGGTCATGACCACGAATTCGTCGTCCGGTATCTCAGTCTGCGTGGTAGGGGGGATTCAACAATCAGCAGTCGAGTTTCTCGCGGGTCCGGCAAGACCGGGGTTGCGAGCATGATACAGAGCGGGTGGGTAAGTGTGCTCAATCATTATACTCGATGTGTCTCATTCCAACTTGAATGAAGCCCTTAGTTCTTCGATGATTTCGTTGGACATGACCGCCAGAGCGCCAATGGAACGCGAGTTGATGACCGCTTCTGCTGTCGATTCCAGGACTTCCAACCTGTCGAATACGTCGAGAACTGTAGAACCGGTGACCAGCACACCATCATTTTGAAGGATCACGGCAGGATTCGAACTGGAAACGTATTCTGCGATTGCATTACTTGTTAGATACTGAATGCCGTAAGGCGCTCTGCGGACATCCCGCAAGAAAACGTAGCTTTCAGGAATTGTGCGGACATCCAAGTCGGTATCCGTGGCGCTAAACGCAGTGGCGTTGACTGGATGGGCAAAAACGATTGCTTGAACATGCGGGTGTCGATCGTAGATAGCTTTGTGTGCGCGAGCAGCGCGACTGGCAAGCTTGCCGTGCTCGCGCTGCTGGCCGCGTACCAGGACGAAGTCATCGGTCTGCAGATGCTCGCGATCCTGCTGAGTCGGCGTGATCAGGAAGCTATCGTGTCCGACTCGCGCGGAAAAACTTCCTTCCGTGCTAATCAACAAGCGTTGGCGGCAGCCTCGGCGGACGAAATCGCACAGTTGTTTGCGCAGTTCGCGCTCTTCCGCTGTCGCCTCGTCGGGTTGGAAAGAAGCAAACTCCACGCTGCGATCTGCGGCTAGCTTGAGTTGAGCATCGTCCAGGAAGTGAACAGTCCCAAGCTGATTTGCCTTGATCAGTGTTTTTCCCACAAACTCAAAAGCTTCGAATCGTTCAAAGGCCACCGCGAGATCCTTCGCAGCAACCACGACGCCGTGGTTCTCTAGGATGACGCTATCACATCCTCGGGAGAATGCTTCCGCGATGTTCTTACCGAGCGCTTCACTACCTGGGCAAGCGTATTTGGCGAATCCTAAATTTCCACAAACTGTGTGTGCCTGATGAAAAATCCGTGTGTTGGGCGTCTGACGGCAGATGCTAAAGGCAACCAGCGCGATGGGATGCGCGTGGACAATTGCGCGAATGTCGGGGCGGACGTCGTAAATTGCTTTGTGAAACGGGAATTCACTCGAAGGCGGATGCAATCCTGCTGAAGTGCCATCCGCATGCACGCAAACTATATCGCTGCGCGTCAAACTTCCCTTGTCGACGCGAGCCGGTGAGATCCAGATATCGCCCGCTCCGTCACGAATCGAAAGATTGCCTCCTGACGTGGTGGTCATGCGATAACGATAGATTCGATCCATCGTATGCACGATTGCATCGCGCGGATGGACGGTATGTCTGATTGGACTCATAAGCATTGGGGCTAGACGTGACAGAGACTGGAATCAGCCGCCACAGGGGATTGGCAGCGCAGTCTATTGTACCGATTGCGCTGGCGCATGAAGCCGCCAATCCCTTTCCATGCTTTGTTCGTTGATATTGCCTGGCAAGGTCGACGGGTCTTCGCTCGCAGGTGCGGCATCGATCGACAGCGATTGTTCTAAAGGATCCAATCCCAAGGCCGATTGCAATTGAACTAAAGCCGAGAACCAATCTCGGCGGGTGTCGATCAACTTGATCTGTGTTTCGTACGCCTTGACTTCCAGCAGATTGAGATAAATCAGATCGATTTTTCCGCGTTCGAAAGCGAAGCGATAGCGTGTGAGAGTCTCGTTAGCAGCCAGTTGCGACGCTTGCGCCTGCTGCTTGACCTTCTCAGCGAACTGCAACGCTGTGCGGGCGGTTTGGACTTCCACGCCGATCTTGTCTCGTTGCAAACGCAGTTTTTCGGTCAGCTGTACTATTTTGGCCGAAGACGATTGTATCTTGCCGCGAGCTTTACGGCGTTGGACGGGAACCGATGCCTGCAGTCCCAATAGTAGCTCGAATTGACCTTTGTCATTTAGCGACGATGAAGGAATCCCTAGATCTTGCGATGCCTCTGCCAGCACGTCAACGCTTGGCAACGTGTAATTGCTGGCTAATCTTCGTTCTTGCTGGATGCTTTGGATCTCGAGTGCCAGTAGCGTCGGTTCCGGCCTGGACAACAAGGCCCTGGCGATATCATTCTGCAATTCACCAAATTCGGGCAACGGCAAATTCGGGAAATGCGCTGGCAACCACTCGTCAGCTGGCACCAGCTTCTCACCAGCTCCATCACGCAGGAAGACTGAGAGCTTGAAACTGGAATTTCGAAACTTTTGCTCGGCCTCAAAGGCTTTACCTTTGCGTTCGGCGACGAGTTGTTGGTTGAGAATTAAATCGATTTCTGCAAGTTGCCCTGCTTTGACGCCAGCTTCGAATTGACGCTGTCTGGTTTCGGCGATCGATAGCAACTCTGTTTGAGCGTTTAATGCTGCTCCTGAAGCGACCCAATCCCAGTACAGCATGGCTGCTTGGCTGGAAGCGCCAAGAATGGACTGAAGCACTTGAGGTTCGGCAGTACGGCGATCGATCGCGGCTTGAAATACCGCAACTCGATTTGCGTCGATGGCCCGGCCCTGGAGCAGGGGTTGGTACCAGGAGATTTTGAATTCTCCGCCTGAATTGGTTTGGCGTTCCTTGTACCACGGTTGGAAGCTGCCCCTACCGACGCGGTAGCCTGCGGACAAGTATCCACCCCACCAGGTCTGTCGAGCGACACCGATGCCATTTCGATAGTTGCGGTAGAATCCGGTCGGCTCTGACAGCGTTTCGCCATACAATTTCGTATCGAAAGCTCCGTACGCGGCTGTTAACTCCCCTCCTGCGCGCGTTGATTCTTGCTGAGCTGCCAAGACCTCGGGATAAAATCGATAGACGCTGGCTACTACATCCGACAACCCCAGCTTGTCGGATTGGCTTACATCGAGAGTATCGTCAAGCGGCTCCCCAACAACTGGCTCTGGGGTGTTGCTTGCCGATTCATTAAGTTCTAGCGGGCGGGTAAATTGCACCGGGGACTGATATTGTTGAGCAACAGCAATCTGCGTTGATAGCATTGAGGCCCAGGCCCAGCAGAACCGGCAGAAGGTAGCAAGGATGCGAGGACCAAGAGTGCTTGTGGCTGCCGGAGTTGGATTAGCTTTGGCGACCAGCCCCAGCCGTTTCATTCTTTGGGAAGTTTGATTTTGGCCGTTTTTTCCTCTTTCCCAGGTTTGGCTGCTGCGGTCGGAGGAAAACCATTCAACTGACGCCATAACTCGTAACCCAGCGGAACTTCTTGCAACAAAACCCAACCGTTAGCCCTGACGCCTTGCCTTAGATATCGGTCGTCGGGCCAGCCGTTCTCGCGTTTGAAATGGTTGTCGGCGGTCACAAGAACTTTGAAATTGCCATTGCCATCATCAGTGGGGAAGACTCGGTTGACTTTTCCGCCGAACGTCCCGATCGCTACGCTTGGCCAACCCACAAATTGGACGGCTGGCCAGCCTTCGAACTGAAGCCGCACGGGATCGCCTTCATGCACTAGAGGCATATCGTTGCCGCGAATAGTCATCTCGACTGCCAACTCGCTTGCCACTGGTACAAGGATGAATAGATGGTCTCCCTCCTTCACTGAATCACTACCAGTCAGCCCATTCCATTGTTGAATCACGCCGCTGCGCGGGGCGCAAATATCCAGGCGATCATATTCGCCACGCTTGTTTTTTAGTTCGGAAAGTTCCTTTTCAATCGACTGAGCTTTTTGAAATTCATCGAGCGCCTTTTGGCGGGCAAGTTGGTTTTTGATGTCAATTTCCTGCCGCTTGGACTCAATTTCTTCCTCTTTG
>JAGQPR010000348.1 GCA_020426625.1 Planctomycetales bacterium | reverse complement strand
TCCAAATGGACCGCAAAGGTTCGAAACGTCGACATGTTGACTGGTCTAACCACAGAATGGTGTGCAAGAGCAGCGGTTGCCGGACAATCAGGCAAATTGTCGACGCGAATTGTTTGATTTGACGAATTATCTCGAATCGTTTTCTAAGTCGCATTATTGCGAAAGAACGATCGTCCCCCAAAGGCCGACTCTACCGCTCGACAAGGATGTCAATGGGCGCGCATCCATCACAAATGACAATAGGTCGACCATGTTCGGTCAGCGGGCGTGGCTACTGGACAGGTCAGTCTAACACATTGACCTTTCTTCCCGCCCCAGCAGGTAGCGGCGTCAACTTCATTCGCAGTGACCTGATCGACGCTCCCCGAATCTCTGCAATAGTGGACAATGCGTCTGGATTGTCGTTGAGAACGAGATTGGGGCAGCCCCCATTCCACTTTGACATGGTAGAGCATGTCATGGCAGCAATCCGCGGGCTGAGTATTGACAACATTGATGTGGTTTGCACCTCTGCCGAAATGCCTGCCATGGATGGTAGCAGCTTTCCATTCGCGTTATCGCTCCAGAGTGCGGGAATCGTCGAATGCGGTGGCAGTCCTCCGACGTTCACTATAAACAGTCTGTTGCGAGTTGGCGACCAAGACCGGTGGATAGAAGCTCGCCCCACCGAATCTTCCTGGCTGAACATCGAATATCGTCTGGATTACGGCAACAACTCAACCATACCTTCTGCAACGTATTCGACTGTAGTTTCTGAGCTGGAATTCTGTGAGCAGCTCGCTGCGGCTCGTACATTTATTACGGCTGCGGAAGCGGAACAGTTACAGCAAAAGGGTTTGGCCGCACACGTCACGCATCGCGATTTACTAGTTTTTGACAAGCTAGGGCCGATCGAAAACGAGTTGCGCTTTCCAGACGAATGCGCCCGCCACAAAGCATTAGATCTAATAGGTGACCTAGCGTTGACGGGTGTGAATCTGGTAGGAGAAATCATTGCCTGCAAGAGCGGCCATCAATTAAACGTGCAGATGGCAAGGATGCTGCGACAGGCATACCTAACATCGACAGCTGATGCAGATCTCAGACAGAGCGCGGCATAGGCTTGGAGAAAAATAGTTTTGCAGTTTCGCACTAGCCATCTCAGGCAAAAAGTCAGGTCGTGTTGGGAAACTGCTGAGCAAAATAGGGCGGTCCTCGTACGGTGGACGCACGAGGTTGGTCGGCGAATTTGGAGGCCACTCCTCCATCAAGCCGAGAACATTCATATTCGACGCGACTAATTCAAGTATCAACATTTGACATTTTTGAAAGCTGGTTTGTATGGCCACTATCATAGCCCATACCGCAGTAGTCGATCCCCGAGCGGAATTAGATGACGAAGTTCGCGTTGGACACCATTGCGTCATTGGGCCTGGCGTGAGAATCGGCCAGGGGACGCGACTTGAAAACAACGTGACCCTAACTGGGAATACGACCATTGGGCGCAACAACCACCTGTTCCCTGGGGTTGTCATCGGCGCGGAACCACAAGACTTGAGCTACCAGGGGTCTCCGACCCAGGTCACCATTGGCGACGGAAACGTGTTTCGGGAATCGGTGACTGTCAATCGAGCCACGGAGAAGGAAGATGGTATCACTGCAGTCGGTAGCAACTGCTACATGATGACTTGCAGCCACGTCGCCCATGACTGCAAAGTTGGTGATCGGGTAATCATGGCCAACAATGTCATGCTGGGCGGACATGTCCACGTCGCCAATGACGCCACTCTTTCCGGTGGCTGCGCCGTGCACCACTTTGCATCGATCGGCTGTTTCAGCTTCATCAGTGGACTTAGTCGAGTCCTGCACGACGTGCCACCATTCATGCTTGTCGAAGGGTTTCCAGCTCGCCCACGAACAGTCAACGTCGTTGCCCTCAAACGGAAGAGCTTTTCGAGCGAGTCCATCAAAGCGCTGATGGAGGCTTACAGGCTTCTTTACCGTTCGCGTGTAGGTATGGAACATGCACGGGAAATTCTCGGCGGCGGAAAACCTTTGCTACCTGAGTTGCAGATTTTGTTCGATTTCATCGAAAATTCGCAGGGCGGACGCCACGGGCGTGGTCGAGATCGGAGGAAGGCAGCGTGAGTGCATTGCGGATGGCAGTTATCGGAGGCGGGCATTTGGGGCGGATCCACGCCAAGTTGGCTCACGCGAACGAGCAGTTTGAGTTGATCGCTGTTGCCGATCCTTGCCCGAATGCTAGGCAGCTGGTAGAGACGCAACTTGGTGTTCCCACAGTTGCGGATTACCATGAACTGATCGACCGCGTCGACTGCGCCATCGTCGCGGCTCCTACCGTCGCTCATTACGAAGTGGCTAGTGTACTTTTGCGCTCGGGCGTTCACTGCTTGGTCGAAAAGCCACTGGCACATACGGCTGATCAGGCGCAGCGCCTGGTACATATTGCCAAGAGCCATCGACGTGTGTTGCAAACCGGACATGTCGAACGCTTTAATCCGACCTGGACGGCCGTTCAGCCTCATCTTGGCGTACCCAAATTCATTGAATCTGTACGCGCAGGTGCTTACAGTGGCAGAAGCACCGATATCGGCGTAGTGATGGATCTGATGATTCACGACTTGGACCTGATCTTGTCACTGGATCGGTCTCCAGTAGTTGAAGTTAGCGCTAGCGGCATTGCCTTACTTGGACAACACGAAGATCTTGCGGAAGCCCGTTTGGGATTCGAAAGCGGTTTGGTGGCAACGCTTCGTGCTTCTCGTTTGGCAACTAGTCCGACGCGCCAGATGCAGGTCTACACCACCAATGCCTACGCCAATATCGATTTTTCGTCCGATAGTGTCAGCGTGGTCAAGCCAACTGCCGAAGTTCAATCGCGACTGGTTGCGCTGGATGATTTGCAGGCGACCGAACGGATGCAGGCCAAAGAACGGATATTTCCGGATTTCCTGCGAGCAGAGTCGATTAAGGCTTCTAGTCGCAACGCTATTCTCGACGAACAGCATGATTTCGCCATCAGTATCCAAACCAGTTGCTCGCCTGCGGTGACGGGTGAGGACGGTGCTCGAGCTGTTGAGATAGCGGCCAAGATCTTGGATGCCGTCAGCCAACACTGCTGGGACGGTTTGGGCAGCAAGCCATGGCGGATTGGTGCTCACGCATTACAAGAACCTCGCATACTCACCATGCCAGTCCGCAACGGAAATGAACGCGAAAGTCGCACGCGACGAGCTGGGTAGTCGACAGTCCAGGACGATTCCCAAACGGTTTTCGGGTCGTGCAGCTTCTTGAGTTGATCCAAAGCAAGGTCTTACTAACCCTCGCCTGGAGAAAAAAATAAACGTCCCCAACGAGCTCCATTCCCAGGTATGATGGTTAGAGGCGGCGGGCTCTTCCCGCGCCACCGAACCACGAATTGTTAGGGAAAGTCTCGGAGATGCTCGTTGCACATTCTACCAGCACAAGTCGACTGGCTTGGCTGCTCACTTTTTCTGCAGCTTGCGCTGGCGGCGCCGTCAGCACACTTGCGGTCGAGGCTCCGTTCCAGATTTTTCCGGAACGGATCGAGATGCACGATCAGCGACCGGCTTATTTCGTGGTTCAATCCATAAACTCTCGTGGGTTGGTCGGTCGGCAGCTAACGGATTCAGTCAAGATTTCCGTGCTCGACAGCTCGGTGGCTCGTGTTGAAAACGGCAGAGTGATCGCGGTAGGCGATGGCGAAACCGAGCTAAAGGTACAAAGTGAAGACGGCAGATATTCTACCCAAATTCCGGTCGCAGTTTCCGGGGCAGGTCTAGCCACACAGTGGAAATTCGATGCACACGTGCAATCGGTATTAGCCCGGCATGGCTGCAACAGCGGTGCGTGCCACGGAGCTTTGGCGGGAAAAGGAGGATTCCGACTTTCCCTTCGCGGATACGACAGTGCCGCCGACTACTACAGTATCACTCGGCATGATCGCGGTCGGCGGATCGCTCCGGCGGACCCTGGACGCAGTTTGTTGTTAACCAAACCTACAACCGCCATCGCGCACAAGGGAGGAAAACGTTTTGAAAACGAATCGTTAGCCTACCGCATTCTCGCGGATTGGATCAGTAGCGGCTCGCCGCCACCGTCAGAAACCGACCCAGAACTAGTCAGCGTCGAAGTGCTTCCCAGGGCGATGACGCTGGCGCCTCGTGATGTGCAGCAACTGGTTGTCTTGGCTCATTATGCGGATGGACGAGTCGAAGATGTTACCGACTGGGCAAAATTCAGCTCCGCCAGCGAGGCGATAGCCGGCGTAGATGAGCGGGGCTCAGTGACTGTAGTGGGCAACGGAAAGGGTGCAGTCGTCGTCTGGTTCGCCAGTCGAATTGCGGTTGCTTCGGTTGTTGTACCCTATGCGGAACAGCAAGCTGAAACCGCTTATCGTGACTTTCATGCTACCAATCTTATCGACGACATACTGCTCGAAGAATGGAAAGCTCTTGGACTGGCTCCATCGCCAGCATGTACTGACGCAACTTTTGTGCGTCGCGCGTTCATTGATGCTACCGGCACAATTCCCGATGCACAGCGCGTGCGGGATTTCCTTGCGAATCCAAATCCTCAACGCGACGAGCAATTGGTCGAAGAACTGCTGAGCAGCGAAGTCTACGTGGACTATTGGGCTTACCAATGGTCCGACCTGCTGCTCGTGAATGGCACCCTGCTGCGCCCAGATGCGGTGGCAGCATTCTATCGTTGGATTCGCGAGAAAGTGCAATCTAATGCTCCGTGGGACGAACTGGCTCGCGAAATCGTACTCGCCAAAGGAGAAAGTCTAGAACAAGGTGCGACAAACTTCTACGCGATTCACCAGACGCCAGAGAGTCTGACGGAAAACACCTGTCAAGCATTTCTCGGCCTATCAATCGGTTGTGCCAAGTGCCATAACCATCCTTTGGAGAAATGGACCAACGATCAATATTATGGTATGGCCAACCTTTTCGCTCGTGTCCGCGCCAAGGGATGGGGCGGCGACTCTCGCAACGGTGATGGAAAACGAACCCTGGTGACACTCGATCGCGGTGACTTGATTCAGCCCTCTCGTGGAATGCCGCAACCTCCAACGCCCTTGGATGCAAAGCCGCTGGATATCGACGATCCAAGCGACCGCCGCATCGCTCTAGCCCAATGGCTAACGGATCGCGAGAATCAATATTTTTCTCGTGCAATCGTCAACCGTGTGTGGGCGAATTTCTTTGGAACTGGCTTGGTCTCGCCAGTTGATGACCTTCGCCAAAGCAATCCTGCCTGCAGCCAGCGTCTATTGGACGAATTGGCCGCGTATTTGTGTGAGCACGATTATGACCTGAAGTCTTTGATGCGTCTGATCATGAATTCCGCGACCTACCGCCGCTCCAGCCAAGCGATAGCGGGTAACGCCGAAGATGAGCGATTCTATTGCCGCTATTATCCTCGACGGCTTATGGCAGAAGTATTGCATGACGCAGTCGCAGCAGTGACGAAGGTGCCCAGTTCATTCACGGAAATTGAATTCGTCGGCGCCGACAAGAAACCCACGGATTTCTACGAAAAGGGGACGACGTCGCTTCAATTGTACGATTCTGCCGTTGCCAACTATTTCTTAAAGACTTTTGGACGACATCAACGCAGAATCACTTGCGTCTGCGAGCGTAGCGACCAGCCAACCGTAGTGCAGGCGCTGCATCTGAACAACGGAGATACCATCAACGAGAAACTGAGCCACGCGGACTGCGTTATTTCTGAATGGCTGCAGAGCACACTTACTTTGGAAGAAATCGTTGAGGAAGCATACTGGCGCACGCTATCTCGACCGCCCTCGATGGCGGAAAGAGATCGAATGATTGATTTGCTGCGAGAGGCCGAACAAGCTTCGGTCGACCGACGCGAGTCCGTTGAAGACTTGATGTGGAGCTTGATGACCAGCGACGAATTCTTGTTCAGTCACTAAGTAAGCCAAGAAACCAATATGGCTGCCATCTATACTTCACGCGGTGGAGTGTGAGGCTAACGCAATTATGCGTTAATGATTAAAGCATCAAAGCTGGACGCGACCTGTATAAGCATCTTGGGAAAGACGCATTTCTTACCACCTCGATAGGCGCACGCGGTTAGATGGACATGATGAAAAAAGTGTGACGAAACGCGCGCGGGAAGTATGATCAGGCTGGATTGGCGTTTCGTCACGATTCGAACTGGCTCCAGAGTGATGCCTCGGGCAGCCTTGCGGTGAGGAATTCAGCTGCATCCGAGACAAGCACAAAGAAGCCAACGCTATTCGAATTAAGAAATACCGTTACTGATCTGCGGCCTGCCTTAGCCTCCTACATAACCCAAGCGGAAAAGGCAAACACGCTGAATCAGTAACGCTATCTATTAGTTATTAGCGTAAGTGGGCGTGCCTGACTGACACCATCAAGCCATAATTTTTCGCGACTTGTGGATTTTCTCTCAAGTTACGTCAACTGTTGACCAAATCGTCTATTGTTCGACATCGTCGCTCCAACAATGCTGACCTATTCATCGCAATACTTTGACGGGGGGAATGGGCTGGATACTAATTGAAAACCGTAAACCACCAGCTCTGCCAGCCGAACCAATCAGGCTCTGCCGTTCTTACAAGCACGAAGTGCAAGCGAGTGTGTCAGCGCTGCGGTCAAGGTGGGACTCACTCACTCGCTCGCGCTTCGTGCTAGTATGGCTCAGTCTCGTGGCACCTTTTAGGGGCGCTCCTCAAGCCACCGGCTTTGCCGGTGGTCATTGACCACACCTGATCGTTCATCAGCCCAGGTCACGTCTGTAGAAGCACGGCAAGTCTATTTTCATTTAGATGAGATCTGCTGGTCAAGACTGTCTAATCTCGCTTCGCACGTTGTGCGTAGAGGTTGTTACGCTCTACAATACGTCATGCGGATCAATTTTTTGTTTTTTGATTCTCGGTTCCCGCCCACCTCCGCACAAGCGTTCCTTGAATTGCAAGACTGGCTGCAGTGATTCCAGCAGCACGAATTATCCATAGGTTATTGTTCGTCGATGGCTGATATTTCAACTAACGGGCAACATCGAACTGAGTTGTTGATCGAGCGAGCGACCCAGGGAGAGCGTCAGGCGTTTGACGAATTGATCCTGCACGTTTCCGGCCGCTTATGCGAAATTGCGCATGGCATGCTCGCCAGATATCCTCGCGTGCGGCGTTGGGAGGAGACGGACGATATCATGCAGGATGCGCTTTTAAAATTGCATCGCTCCCTGAGCGTCGTGCAACCAAAGTCAGCCGCTGAGTTTTTTGGATTGGCGGCAACACAGTTGCGGAGGATTCTGATCGATCTTTCTCGGCACTACTATGGTGTCTACGGTGCGGGGACCAGGCATCATTCTGACCATGGCGGCACGTTGGAGATACCTGCGGCTTTAGAGAGTGTCGCCAACAGTGAATGCCCGGATAGCTTAGACGAATGGACTTCGTTCCATCAAGCGATCGAGCAATTAAGTGATCCTGAGAAAGAGACCTTCAGTATGATGTGGTACAGTGGCTTGACCCAGCGTCAGATTGCCCAGCTAAGCGGCATCTCCGAACGTACGGTAATTCGACGACTGAATCGCGCACGATTGTCACTGCACGAGAAATTACACGACCCAATGCCCAGTTCCTGAGCCTAAGCTACGATCTATTCCCTGTCGGCCAGAAGACGACTCGCGTCCCGGCTTAACCCGAACATCGCAAAACAAACTGAGAATGGCGACAGCAGCGTAGTTGACTCGATTCAATCCTTGGAGCAAAACGATGAGCGAAAATCAGATCGACGAACTACTGGTCGACTGGGAATTATCGCGACAGGAAAACAAGGAGCTGTCTCCGCAAGATCTGAGTCGAGGGGATCAGAACCTGGAACAACAACTTGCACAAAAAATTCAAGTTCTCCGGCAAACTTCTTGGATGTTGCGAGATCCTGCCGCCGAAACTGTCAATGCAAGTGAGGAGGCTAATGCCTCGCTCGAACAACTAAAACGGTCCTTGGTCTCGCATTCACTCAAAGTCGAGCGAGCTAGCGTGGAAGGAACCAACCACGAGGTTACGCAGGTTTCGGATTTGGAAAAATTCCAAGCCGACATTAGACGCGAAAGTGAGTTTCGCGAATCTGTTTTGCAACAAGACGCAATTCCAGGGTTTCAACTACTGGACGAGATTGGTCGAGGTGGATTTGGCGTGGTTTATCGCGCGCGTGATCAGCAGCTGAATCGGCGCGTGGCCATAAAAATCCCACTCACCTGCCAACCGCGAACCAAACAAGCCTATTTGTCCGAAGCTCGCAACGCAGCCAGCCTGGACATACCTGGTATTGTACCGGTTTACCAAGTTGGCATGACCGCGAATGATTTGCCATTCGTGGTGCAGAAACTGATCGATGGGCAATCTCTGGCTTACGCAGTTCGCCAGGGTGGCGAATTGTCCGAGCACCAGGCCGTGCAAATCATGATCGCGATCAGTGAAGCTGCAGGAGCGGCGCATGCGAAATCTTTAGTCCATCGAGATTTGAAACCCGCGAACATCCTGATCGACCGCGAGGGCAAACCATGGATTACCGACTTTGGACTGGCACTGTCCGAAGAGGAGCAGGCTGGTCGCAGGGGTGAGGTTGCTGGCACGCCGACCCATATGGCTCCCGAACAACTGAAAGGCAAAGCAGACTGGCTGGATGGACGGACAGACATTTGGGCACTGGGAGTCATTTTATACGAATTGCTGACGGGCAAATTGCCGTTCTACTCGAAAGATCGGGCAGAGCTATTTGACCAGATCCTGAATCGGGATCCGCGTCCGATTTCTCAGCGGGCTCCTCACTTGTCTCGCCACTGGGAT
>JAGQPR010000347.1 GCA_020426625.1 Planctomycetales bacterium | reverse complement strand
TAGGGGCAGGAGCCGCCGCTCGCGGCTGATACGCAGCTACGGGGTCCTCTCTGATGGACTCCTCAGACGGAGGCTGCAGCACACCAGAAAAATTTAGAGCCAGCAATACAACGATCAAGAGAGTGCAACTAGCGATCGTCGCCAACAACCATGTGTTACTCGGCCGTCGGCGAGCGGCCGGTGATTTAGCAGGCGATCTGCGACCGCTGGTTAGTCTCGTTGCGATTTTTCCAGCGCCCGGTTCCAGCCTAGCCGCCTCGACGACTTTACTTCCGCGGTCGACGACTTTCACTAGGTCGTTGTCTGCGGACCGAGCAGAAGAGACCGGCTTTGCTACTATGACTTTGGCAGGTACCGGTGTTGCGGTCGCCGGGGCTAACACTTCTTCAACCGGAACCGCTTTGACAACGGTGCTTGCGGGGACTTTTTCCAAAGCGGTTGGCCGAGCCTGATCCACATCTGGCTGAACGTCGACCGGCGGCTTCAATGCTGCCCGCAATGCGGTTTGAAGCTCGATCGCATCGGAGAATCTAGCATCTGCATTCTTGGCCAGCATATACGAGAGACAGGCCTTCAGATCCTCGCTTATGTCTACGTTGCTAGGTAGGGAAGGGACCGGGTGAGCGTGCGCTGCCATGGCTGAGGCCAGCGTTGTCCCGGGATTAGAGGGGACACCACACAGCATCCACCACCACAAACAACCCAGTGAATAAACATCGCTGGCGGCACTTGCCTGTTGACCCGGCGCCAAATACTCAGGCGCAATAAATTGAGCATAACAAAACCTGCCCAAGTCGCTAGCCAACAGTCCCTGGGCCGACGGATCCGCAGATGCTGTCAGTAAACATAGCGGGTCACAAGCCAATACTGCTTGCGTCCCGTCGTAATACACTCTATCGGGCAACACCCGCCCATGCACGACATGACGCGCATGCAACTCGGCCAGCGCACCGGCGATTTGAACAATCACTTCAACCGATTGTCGCACTGAAAAGGAACTCGCCGAAGGACGCCGTGTTAGCGCCTTGCCAGCGAGGGGCGAAACGAAAAGACCCAATTCATGGTCACACCACTCTGGCTCAAGGACGGACTGCAAGTGCGGATGCCTCACAGCGCTCAGGGCACGCACGCGCGCAAGAGCTGGGCCACTTGACCGAAGCTGGTCCAATTGACTCGCGCTGATCCACCGCCCCCAGTGGAATTCGCTCTGTTGAACTGCATGCCCTTCACCAGCACGAAACTCGGACCAGAATTTCCAAATGGGATCTTCCAGCGGCCGCTGAACCAGCCATTTTGCGTAGCGCAGCCGGACCTCCGTCTCCCCGACCAAAACTTGAGATTGAAACTGGGAGAGCAAACCCAGTTCAACCAGCGCTCGAATCAGTTGTGCTCCATCGCTACTGTCGCCGTTTTTGATCCGTTGCGCGGCTTCCGCTGCCCAACCGCGACACTGCTCAGCCGAAGCGATACCCATTCGTTCAATGCGTTGCCAGATTTCGATACTTGTCAACTGCATTGTCATATCTAGGATGATTAAAAGCCGTGTCAGCGATGATTTGCAGATCGTCGATGTTCATTGTAGATCAATCCGTAACCACCAACCAGTTAATCATGCGAACTCACATTGGCCGGATAGAACGCCGACCCCAAGGCAGCCGAGGCAGCCGACTGGGATGACGCTCGACTGAAGATTAGTTTTGGGCCTCTGCCACTCTTTGGTAGAACCATCCGTTACAGCGAAGTTGTTGAGGTCACACCCGCGCGAACCACCTTGCTCGATGGCTCGTCGCGTCGAAGGCATAGGGGAGCGTCTCGGGTCGAGTGGGAACCGGGAATTCACCTGAGTCTGTGGGTAAAAGTACAAACTGCGGCGATAAAAGGACCGCCAATTGACCACGGAATTCTGGAATGCCACTGGTGTGGACCTAACGTGTCAGGTCGCCGCTGATAATACAAGTGTCAGGCAGCGGCCACCTGACGATGAGTAATACGGTCGCGAAATCTCAGCATCAAGGAAGAATCAAATGCTAGTCCTAAGTCGCAAAGTTGGTGAGAAACTGGTAATAGATGGCAACGTTACCGTCGAACTAGTTCGAATCAAAGGCAATCGCATAGCTCTTGGCATCTCAGCGCCGAAGGAGGTTGTGATCCTCCGCGGTGAATTGGAAAAGCAGACAGCCACTGTGCCTGATTTCCACAGCCAACGCATTGGGCTCTGAATTCACCAATTCCCGGCGGGAATCCGGTGGCATTGGCGACAGGCTACGGCGGCGAAAGGTCTACAGCCTGAACCGCAAATGGATTACAGGTTTACTTTAACTGGCTGAACAAGATTTGTGTGCCCTCTTTCCCGGCGAACACTAGGTCAAGGTCACCATCGTCGTCTAGATCTGCAGTGCGTATCTGCAGGCCAATGCCAACTTCGCCTTGACTGATGACATGTCCCTCGTACTTCTTCTCTTTTGGATCCCAAACATAGTATTTGACGATCGGGGGTTCTTTGCCGCCAGGGTCACGTCCATTGTGCGCGCGAACTCGTTTGCCCGTCACTAGCTCTGCGGTACCATCGCCATCCAGATCGGCCAGGTGCAAACAGTGGGCTTGTGAGTAGCTGTCATCGATCAACGATTCATTGAACTTGATTTCACCGTCATCGGCGACGCCCTGGTTTAGCCAAAGTGAAATTCCATAGTCGTGCGCTTTGCTAACGAGCACATCATTCCGTCCGTCCCCGTCTACATCGTGGACGATCATGGGGCAAGCTCCCTGGATTTGCCAAGCTGGATGGAATCGCCAGCGCCCATCAAGCGGATTCGAATCGGGGCCTTCATACCAGCCCGTGCCGACAAGAATGTCTAAGTGTCCGTCGCCATTGATATCGCCAAAGCCGATTCCATGGCCGGTCGATGTGCCGATCAAATGTTGGTTCAGCTTTGGCACCAGGTCTTCATTCGCAGCAGTCTTTCGGCCCGTAGCATTCGGTGTTTGTGCCTTTTCCGTGACAAAGGACCAAGCGACCAACGGGTTCGTCTTGTTCCACTGATCGGAAATCCATTCTGGTCGACCGTCACCATTCAAATCGACAAGGTAGCTGGTTTCATTCGTCAGGAGCCCTGTATTGGCCAACAAATGTTGCGGCCACATTGCGCCGATCGATAGCAATTCTGGGCCGGGGTTTTCATACCAATTGACAGCCTCCTGAACAAAATCCATCGAGATGACGTCCGTGTTGCCGTCGCCGTTGACATCGTAGGCCCATTCGCCGTTGGAACGAACGTAACCATCGCGATCTTCGATCATGCGTACAGGTCGAGGAAGCCAGTCTCCGTTGCGAAACCAATTGCGACCTGCTGAGATATCCAGTTTCCCATCATTGTCGAAATCGGCGACGGAGCAGCCTTCGTTGCTGTCGACGGTCAGCACTTTCACCTTGAACTCAATGGGATGCTGCGCCTGCGCCACACTGGCGGCGATCGCTAACATGATGGTCAGCAAGTAAGTTCTCATCTTCACACTTCTCATTTTCAATGGCGAACGTTTTTGATAGGACAATTTGCAAACGCGGCGAATTACTGAACGATTTACTTGGGCGGCAAGGCGACGATCGATACTCCAGGACCTGACCATCCAGCCAACACAGTTCTATTGGTATTGTCTAGTAACTGGTAACTCTTAGTAACCACCGGTCGCTGCGTTGCTGGAGACATAAACGATGGGCGTCAACCCCAGAGCGGCTCGCGCTTGATCGAGCATAGCTTGTGTTTGGCTGGCACCGCAGCGAGTAACACCTAGGCCTTTGACTTGCTTAAGTGTTTCGAAATTGCGAACACCCCCGGCAGCTTTAACTTGAACACCTTGACCAACGTTGTCGACCATCAGTTTCAAGTCTTCCATCGTCGCGCCACCAGTGCCGTATCCCGTACTTGTCTTGACCCAGTCAGCTGCTAGTTCCGTGCAAATCTGGCAGAGTCGAATCTTTTGCGCGTCGGCCAAGTAACAATTCTCAAAGATTACTTTAACCTTTCGGCCCGCTGCGTGAGCTGTCTCGACTACAGCCCGAATATCCTGCGACACATAGTCCCAGTTGCCGCTGAGCACTTGGCTGATGTTGACTACCATGTCCAATTCCTGACAACCATCCTCGATCGCCTGCTCAGCTTCGCGTTGTTTTACAACTGTTGTATGGCCACCATGGGGAAAACCAATCGTAGTGCTCGGTTGCACCGTGGAACCCGCAAGAATCTCCGCGCAGCGATTCAAGTAGTAAGGCATAATGCACACGCTCGCAACGTCGTATGCTAACGCAAGTCGACAGCCGTCTTCCAGCTGAGATTGATCCATAGTCGGCATCAGCAGCGAGTGGTCGATCATTTTCGAAAAACTGCTGTATTCGGTGTTATGCATGAGTTGAACTCTTACGTAAACAGAAGTGTCGGCTTGGACGTTAAGGATCTACAAAGTTGGACCGACGGAGCGAAGCATCCTGATCGAGCAAAACCTCAGAACTTGACTTGCTACTAATTCCTGCTTGCCAAGTTTTGGTGTCCTGGGAATTGACATGTTGGAATCACTGGCCGGTTATTCCAAGTCATTCCGGACATTCTTGAACAATGTAATGTAACGTAAAGTCAAGCTAGCTTGTAGGTGTTGCATGCCGCAGAGATTGCACGGATAACCTAGGACCTGGGGAAAAACAGACTTGCGATTTAACTTCCCTCACCTCGCTCCCCGCCCATGCTATTGGCTGCGCGGCATCGGAGGGGCAAGTGGAAAATGCACAAGTTATTTTCTCACAGGTCCTTAAAGAAGTCAGCAATACGGCGCGAAAGCGTCGACACTGATGAATGACTTGCAGATACCAAATTCAAGTGTGCCTCCAGGAGAAAGGAGCGATATGTCTCGATTTGCTTTCCGCCGCGACCAGCTTCGGAAGCGTGTTGCATCGGCGGGTGCCAACGCCATACTGATCACCAACCCGATCAACGTAAGTTATCTGACGGGCTTCACTGGAGACGATAGCTATTTGATCGTTGACTTGGACGGAGGGCTCTTTTTGAGCGATCCTCGCTATGAGGAGCAAATCGCCATGGAATGCTTTGGCGAACAGGACGCTCGGGGCTCGAAAACGCCCTCTCACTTGGAAGTTTGGATTCGCAAGCCGGGTGAGTTGCTGATGGATGTGACTTGCCAAAAACTGAGGCGGTCGGGATACGATTCCATATTGATCGAGGGAGACTACCTTTCGGTCAACATGCACCGCCAATTGTCTGAGCATTCCGGAGTGCGCGATTTGATTGTCGGCGATGGCGAAGTGGAAGCCTTACGAGTCATCAAAGACAGTCTGGAAATCGAAACACTACGTCGCGCTGTCGAATTGGCCGAGCGAGTATTCACCAGCGTTCGCTCACAATTAACAAGACGCCTGAGCGAATTGGACGTGGCCAATGAAATCGACCGGCTGGTCAGGAAGCTGGGAGGAAGCGGCTGTAGTTTTCCGCCGATCGTAGCAGTTGGGGCTCGCGCGGCCTTGCCCCACGCCCGATCGGGCCGACAGCTGATTGGCTCGAGCCCTTTCTTATTGGTCGACTGGGGCGCGACCTTGGAGGGATACCGCAGTGACTTGACTCGTGTAGTGATGACAAGTAAAATCCCCGCGAAATTTGGCCGGGTGTATGAAACCGTATTGGCAGCGCAACAAGCTGCGATTGCTGCGATGAAGCCCGGGGTTTTGGTCAGCGAGATCGATTCCATCGCACGCGATGTGATTCACCGTGCGGGCATGGGTAAGCGCTTCAATCACGGGCTCGGCCATGGAATTGGACTGGCAATTCACGAAGCTCCGCGTTTGGGAAAGAACCAAGATCGCCCGCTTGAGCCGGGAATGGTGGTCACCGTTGAACCTGGCGTGTACTATCCTGGTTTTGGCGGTGTACGAATCGAAGATGATGTGCTCATCACCAACCAAGGGTGCGAACTGTTAAGTACTTTGCCCCGTGAAATGGAAGCCAATCAAGTGCAACTGCTCGACTGACGGCGTGCACTCTGATCGCTGGTTGTGAGTGCAAGATTGTTAGCACACAATCGTGTTAGCAGTCGGAATCTGAGGTATAACAACTTGATAGAATGAGGCGGCACGGCGACTTAGCACAGCAACTCCTAGCGAACACACTAGCTAGGACATACCGCCTTGTTAGGCTCAGTTTACTGCGATCATTCCAGGTGATTGCGTTACGACCTTGAACGCAAAGTGGCCTGCACTCAAAATACCCTTGGGAATAACTATGGCTAAAGCTGCAAACAGTGCATCTAAGGGGGATGTATTCGACGTTGGGCGAATACGCGACTTAATCGACTTGATGGAAGAACGCGGCCTGAATGAAGTTGAACTCAAGCAGGCCGATCAACAAATTCGATTGGTTCGCTCGTCAGCTGGCATTCCAGCTCCTGCGGTCATGGCCATACCAACTACTCCGCCTGTGATTCCAGCCAACGTTCCCACTAGCCCAGCCGCCGATGAATCTCATCTGGCAATCATCAAAGCGCCGATGGTTGGCACGTTCTACAGCAAGGCCAATCCGAAGTCCGAAGATTTCGTCAAAGTTGGATCCCGGGTCGGACCTGATACTGTGGTGTGCATCATCGAGGCCATGAAGGTCTTCAACGAAATCCCTGCTGAAATCAGCGGTACGATTGTCGAAATCTTGGCTAGCAGCGAAGAAGCCGTTGATTTTGGGCGGCCCCTATTCAAGGTCGACACCCGAAGTTAACCTCAGACCATGTACAATCGAATCTTAATCGCGAACCGGGGTGAGATTGCACTGCGCGTGATTCGCGCGTGCAAGGAAATGGGAATTGAGTCTGTCGCAGTATTCAGCGAAGCAGACCGGCACTCGGCCCATGTGCGGCTGGCAGACCAAGCCTATTGCATTGGTCCACCCAAATCCGGTGAAAGTTATCTGAGGATCGAGCAGATCATCAGCGCTGCGGAAGTCAGCGGTGCTGAAGCAATCCATCCAGGCTATGGATTCCTGGCTGAGAATTCGCATTTTAACGAAGTTTGTCGAAGCAGCGGCTTCGATTTCATCGGCCCAACGCCGGAAGCCATGCAGCAGTTAGGCGACAAGAATTCCGCCCGACGTGTAGCAATTCAAGCCAATGTACCTGTCGTTCCCGGAAGCGATGGATTGCTCTTGGACGAGAATCACGCTGTCGAAACAGCGCGTGGCATTGGATATCCAGTACTGATCAAAGCCACCGCTGGCGGAGGTGGCAAGGGAATGCGAGTTGCCCAAAGCGAACAAGAGTTGCGGGTGGCTTTGCAGCAGGCCCAAACCGAAGCTCAAGCTGCTTTTGGAAACGGTGGAGTCTACCTGGAAAAGTTCATCGACCGACCGCGACATGTCGAAGTGCAGATTGTCGCTGACCACCATGGCAATGCCTGCCACTTGTACGAGCGCGATTGCTCGGTACAGCGACGTCACCAAAAGCTGATCGAAGAGAGTCCCTCGCCCTTGCTGTCCGACAAGACTCGCTCAGCGATATGCGATGCAGCCGTCCGTTTGGTGCAAGGCGCCAACTACCAAAACGCTGGCACGGTTGAGTTCATTGTGGACTCCGACGACAATTTTTACTTCATCGAGGTCAACGCTAGAATTCAGGTGGAACATCCAGTAACAGAAATGGTTACCGGCATCGATCTGATTCAAACTCAAATCCGAGTCGCCAACGGAGAGAAACTCCCATTCAGGCAGCAGGACGTTCGCCTGTCCGGCGCCGCGATCGAGTGTCGCATCAATGCGGAAGATCCGGCCAAGAGTTTTCAACCCTGCCCTGGGCACATCAAACACATGTTCGTTCCCGGTGGATTGGGAGTGAGGTTCGATTCCCACGCTCACGCGGGTTATACCGTACCGCCTTTCTACGATTCGATGATCGGCAAGCTAATCGTGTACAAGCCGTCGCGAGAGGAAGCCATTGCCACCATGATTCGCGCGTTGAATGAATTGCAAATAGAGGGTATCGCGTCCACAGCAGCGTTCCAAGTCAAAGTGCTGCAACACCCTACCTTCATTGCTGGGAAGGTAGATACGAAATGGGTTGAACGCGAGTTGCTTTCAGCGTCTAGCTAAGGACTTGATGAATCCTGGCTTTTGTTTTCCATGCTCCGATAAGCTGAGAAATAAGAATGACCAATTCCAAGATCAAACGCGTTGCCATGTTGTTTGCTGGTGGCCCGGCTCCTGGAGCCAACGCAGTCATCGGTACCGCCGCTTTCGCGTTCTTGAACGCTGGCATCGAAGTAATCGGCATCAAGCACGGTTACTCACACTTGATTGACTTTGACGAGTCTTCGCCCTTGGTTGAAGGCGAAGCCTATATGAGAATCCAGCATGAAGATCTTTCACATCGCCGAACGTCGCAAGGCATCATGATCGGCACAGCGCGATCCAATCCCGGGAAGAAGATAACTGCCCCGGAACATTTGACCGACCCAGATAAAAGCGCACCGTTGGCGAGAGTTTATAAAGCGCTGCGATCGATTGGCGTCGATGCGCTCATTTCCATCGGTGGTGACGATACGCTTAAAACCGCCAACAAAATGAAACTTTATCAGGACACGCTTCCTGCCGATGCTCCCAGAATGCCGGTGGTTCATTTGCCGAAGACCATCGACAACGATTACATGGGCATTGACTTTACGTTTGGCTATTTCACTGCCGCCGAATTCTTGGCGACCGAAATGCGGAACCTGAACTACGACGCAGCCGCTGGTCGGGCCTACTTCATTTGCGAGGCCATGGGCCGCAGCGCCGGTTGGTTGGCCTACGGTGCCGCAATAGCTGGCGAAGCCTGCATGGTGTTGAGCGTGGAAGATGTCGTCGGGCCGCTCCGCGGTGAGGAAACTGT
>JAGQPR010000346.1:5599-8929 GCA_020426625.1 Planctomycetales bacterium | reverse complement strand
AGCGAATCCCACTACCCTAAAATTAGGCTGTAACAGACCACTAGTTTCGTGGAAGAAGGGCAAGAATCGTGGATAAGAAGGGCAAGAAACTGCAGCCCGCTGATCGCTTGGCGACTCAATTTGGGTGGACAAGCCCTGAATATCCGTTACATCAAGAGCCATCCCCCCCAAAGTGGACAACCGAGAAGAGTCCCTGCACTACTTTGTGGTCACTGGTGTCTATACTAATGAGTAAGTCATGAACAGTAAGTGCCCTTGCGACTATTCTGGTTCCGCGAGCTCGATAAAGTTTCGAGCCCTCGCTTTTCACGCTGACCACTGATTGACCATGAGCTCTTTACCTGGCCAGATTTCGACTTCACCAGCCTCCGCCGCCAATGGCAGCGAGCGAGTGCGTCAGCAATTGCTGGAGCACGTTCAGCGCACCGCGCAATTCATCAAGTACCTCGACTTCGTCGTAACGGCTTTGAAATGGGCGATTGCCATTTTCTGCCTATGGGTCATCGCTTGCGTGATAGAGCATTGGGTCATCCCTCTTTCAACATTGTTCCGCTGGATTTTTTGGGGCGTAGGTGTCAGTGGAACTAGCTGGTGGTTGATTCGGCACGCCGTCCCCCTGCTGTTGGGACGGATCAACCCTACGTACGCAGCGAAGCGGATCGAAGGCGTCGTGCCCGAAATGAAGAATGGACTGATCTCCTGGCTGGAATTGGAATCGATGCCCGATTCGGGGATACCGCGCGGAGTGATGGCCGCGCTGACGTATCGCGCGGCCCGATTTATCGGTGGTCACGATCCGTCGGCAACCGTCGATACCAGCCCACTCATTCGCTTGCTAGCAGGATTCATGCTGTTGGTCATGGGTTTTGCAGTGTACATGGTTGCGACTCCTAAGAGCGCTTTCCTGACCGGACAACGCATTCTCATGCCCTGGCGGTCGATTGATGCCCCAACTCGCGTTCGGCTCTTGAGCATCACGCCGGGGACGACCGAACTGACTCAGGGCGACCCGCTCATAGTCAAAGTTAGCCTGACGGGACTGTACACTCAAGAAGATGTCAACGTGCGGTTCAGCACCCGAGATGGCCAGATTCGCGACCAAATCGTCACGCTGGAGCCTGTGATCGAGAGTCGACAGTATGAAGGCTTGGTAACCACCGATTCTGCTGGCGTCGAACATGAACTGTCTTACTGGGTTGAAGCTGGGGACGCGATCAAAGGCCCGTTTCAAATCAAGATCAACCCGCTACCAACTCTAGTGCTGGACGAAATCAAACTCACCTTCCCAGCTTACACGGGCTGGACTCCACAAGTGATTTCAGCCGGTCATGAAATCGAGGCCGTCGAAGGGACGATGGCAGAATTTTCAGCGCATGCCAACCAACCGTTGCGCAACGCGCGCGTTGAGCTATCACCCCAAACCGTGGACGATGAGTTTCGGCCGATTCAGCTGGTTGATCTAACTGTTGCTGGGCGTACCCTCAACGGTGCTTGGCAAATGGTATTGAATGAAGCGCGTGACAATCCAACTCGTATGCTTTTTCGCATTCGAGGAACCAATCAAGCTGGCGCAACCAACCCTCAACCAATTGTTCATCGCATCACCACCCTAGCCGACCTTGCCCCAGAAATTCAACTTGTTGGGCCGGAAAGTCGCATTCTGCAGTTAGAGCCAACTGCTAAAGTCCGCTTGGAAGTTCGCGCCATCGATCCCGACTTTGGACTCAATGAAATCACGCTCCAGACATCGATCAACTCGTTGCCCGGACCATCGATCACGCTTCTGCGGGGCAGCGGAATTACCGGCAAACAAGTGAAAACAGTCGAGCTGGACTTGGGCAAGATGAACCTTTCGCCTGGGGACAAAATCCAATTGGTCGCCATCGCACGAGACAACCGACACAGCGTGCGCAATGACACTTGGAATCCCAACACAACGCAGTCGGAACCGCTGATTATCGAGGTAGTCCGTCCCAGTGCCCCCAATGCTAGCGAACAAGTCGCTCCTTCGGAGAATCGCGATCAGCCGCAGCCAACAACAGCAAATTCCGGCGCAGCTCATTCGCCACCAGATTCAAATGATCCACAGCATGGTAGCCATTCGGAAAGTGACAAGGATCCAAGTTCCAATAGCAATTCGGGCGACAACCAGTCCTCGAGTTCCTCGTCGCCCGGTGATGATGATGCGAACGCTGGGAACGCATCCGATGCCAACCAGCAGACTTCCGCGGTCGGCTCTCAGTCCAAGCAGAATCAATCGCATTCATCAAACTCCGCCGCTAGTTCCGCCAACAGTGGTAGCGATACATCACAGAGCTCCCAGGATAATGCTAACAATGGATCCAAGCCAACCGACGGCGCGGGAACAAGGGAACAGGAATCAGGACAAACGAACGGATCTCAGACGCCTAATGGCAGCCAAGACTCCTCGCCTGGCTCGCGAGAACGCCAAGCCAATGGCGTTGGTCGCAATGGAAGCAAGCAGTCAAACGGATCAGGCTCGATGTCCGACGGCGAAGTGATTCAGCGCGTTCATGACTACATCAAGTCGGAGCAGAATCGCGGTCCATCTTCTGGCTCACAATCTCCCGAATCGTCAGAGCCGAATACACCATCGGGTAGCCAGCCGCAAACCGATTACCAGCAACAGTCTGCAAACCAGCAAAGCGATCCCCAACAACAGTCCGGGAAACAGCAGCCATCAGTGGCCCAGCAGCAGGCCGGTGACCAACGCCAGCCAACAGATTCGTCGCAGCAATCAGAAACGCAAAAACAGCCTGACGCGCAGCAACAATCGGGGACACAGCAACAGTCCTACGCCCAAAAGCAATCTGCTCAACAACAGCTTGGCGATCAACAACAGGCAGACGATCAGCAATCGTCCAGCACTCAGCAGCAATCAGACGCTGAGCAAGCGGGGACACAACAACAGTCGGGCGCTCAACAACAATCTGGCAGTCAGCAACAGTCCGGTACTCAG
Organism: Planctomycetales bacterium; assembly: GCA_020426625.1. Classification (GTDB taxonomy): domain Bacteria; phylum Planctomycetota; class Planctomycetia; order Pirellulales; family Pirellulaceae; genus Aureliella. The sequence continues at coordinate 5,949 of JAGQPR010000346.1, read as the reverse complement.
CAACAGTCCGGTACTCAGCAACAGTCCGGTACTCAGCAACAGTCCGGTACTCAGCAACAGTCGTCTGGCAGTCAGCAACAGTCCGGTACTCAGCAACAGTCCAGCTCTCAGCAACAAGCTGGCTCTCAGCAACAAGCTGGTACTCAGCAACAAGCTGGTACTCAGCAACAGTCGGGCAGTCAGCAACAGTCCAGCTCTCAGCAACAAGCCAGCTCTCAGCAACAGGCAGACGCTCAGCAATCGTCCAGCGCTCAGCAGCAATCAGGAACAGATCAATCAGGAACAGATCAATCAGGAACAGATCAATCAGGAACAGATCAATCAGGAACAGATCAATCAGGAACAGATCA
>JAGQPR010000346.1:0-5500 GCA_020426625.1 Planctomycetales bacterium | reverse complement strand
AATCAGAAGCACAGCAGCAACAATCTGGGAGGCAACCACAATCCGGCGCTCAACAAGCAGGCTCTCAGAAACAGTCGGGAGCTCAGCAGCAATCTGGCGGTCAGGAACAGCCTAGTGCTCAGCAATCGCCCAGCGCTCAACAACAATCCGGAGTTCAACAACAATCCGGAGTTCAACAACAATCCGGAGCTCAACAACAATCCGGAGCTCAACAACAATCCGGAGCTCAACAACAATCGGGTGGACAGCAATCAGCTGGTGGCGGTTCGTCAGAGTCCGGCGGTAGCCCAGGCTCATCATCTGCAAAGGGATCTGGACCAGGAGGAGATCTGGAGCAAGCGGCAGCACCGAATCAAGATTACGCTGAACAAACCACGGATCTGGTACTCGATTACTTGGATCGACAGAAGGACCAACCAGATCCGGAACTCCTCCGCAAAGTCGATTGGACCAAGCGCGACCTTGAAGAATTCGTGCAACGCTGGTCGACCGCTCGGGATCTAGCAGTCAACGGCACTGATGAAGACAAAATGCGGTGGCGAGAAATGCTGGACAAACTGGGGCTAGACCGGGACCTTGGGCGCTTGGAAGCGGGAACCCGCAACGATGACTTCCAACAGATGTTCGATGCAGGCTCGCGAATTCGCGCACCAGAAAGCTTGCGGCGACAATTCGAAGCTTTTCAGCGGGCAATCCAAGATCGACAGTAGCCTCACACCGACGCTGCTAATACCGACAGATTGTCAAGCGTGCGTCGGTTACGCACCAGAAGCAACACTGTATAAGCAACTCAATCAATGACACGAACTCGCCGGGCAACTCTGTGCGCGAGCACTGTCAGAGATTGTTCAACGCTTTCGTAAACTGCCGAGGCACCCTTGCGCGGGCGAACTACCAGCAATAGGTTGCTAGGCAATGCGTCATACTTGCGACGGAAGGCTTCACGAATGATCCGTTTCCAGTGATTTCGAACTGGTGCTGAGCCAACTTTCTTCGAGAGACTTAGGCCAAGCCGCGTTCTACTCTCGTTAATACCAACAGCATGTATTACCAGCACTTCATTCGAAGCCACATGGCCCTTGGCAAAGACAATGGCAAAGTCCCGCTTGCTAGTGATCCGCAACTGCTTCGGAAAAGCATTGCCCTGACGTGTATTGGGTAGCCGCGCGCGATCAGAGGCTTGCCCGCTACCAGATGATTTCGCGGATGGGGCTGGTGTACAGGCTTTCGATGGATTGCACTGCTTCTTTGACATGGTCATCGATATCCTCAGCCTGAGCCAACTGTTGAGGCAACTTGATCTGCAACTCAACATACAAATCACCGTCTGCGGAACCAGCTCCGCGCACCCCCTGCCCTTTCACCCTCAGACGTTTGCCACCGCTACTGCCTGGAGGAATCTTCAGCGTGACAGTTCCACCTGGCGTAGGAATGTCAACCGATGCGCCCAAGGCAGCTTCAGCCAACGTAACAGGCAGCCGCAATTCCAAATTCTTACCTGACCTACGAAAAAAGGGATGTGAGGCAACATGGACGGCCACAATCAAATCGCCGGGCTGTCCACCTCGCGGGCCTGCCTCACCTTGACCTCGCAATCGCATTTTCTTTCCACTCTCAATTCCCGCCGGAATCTTCAACTCAATGGATTCATTCTTGCCATTTCGTTGAACATTGATGGCTGCTTGCCCTCCCAAGACGGCCGTGGCAAATGGTACGGTCAGCTCAGCGGTCAAATCGGCTCCAGCCGTCGGTGGTGCCGGGCCGCGCGACCTGCCCCCACCCATTTGCCTAAAAATATCGCCAAAGTCACCATCGAATCGAAATCCCCCTGATCCAGCCTTGCCAAAGATTTCCTCATAGTTGAATCCTCCCTGGCCCGGATGCGGTCCCGCTCCGCCACCCGCCATTCGGTCATAGTCCGGGCCGAACTGGTCATACATCTTGCGTTTTTCGGGTTCACTGAGCACGTCGTAGGCGTTTTGGATATCCTTGAATTTTTGCTGAGCCGCTTTGTCGTCAGGATTCAAATCCGGATGATATTTACGCGCAAGAGCCCGATAGGCTTTCTGTATTTCCTCTGCGGAAGCAGTCTTTTTTACGCCAAGTAATGCGTAATAATCTTGGGCCATGGTCTTCATTGTCGTCGGGGAGATTTAGTTCGAGTTTCGGACAAGTATATCGTCACATCGGCAGAGCGAAGGGCGTAAATGCATTCGTGGCAGTTGTAAACGCGTCCCCACTAGGGATGCAATATGCGTGCCACCCTTCGATTCATGCCCAGAGTCCTGTGACAGCGTTGGGAAAGTGGCACAGGCCGCCGACACTACCCTTTTTTCGCCATGCAAGCATCCACACGCGGCTGGAGCCAGCTTTTCATTTTTCAATTCCGAGCTTTGCCAAGAGCTGTGAAAGATAGCTTTTGGACTGCACTTGCCATAAACCCAGCGCTGCAGCCGCTCGTCGGATGCGATCTTGGGCCTGATCAAGCGCTTCCACGCTTTCGACCAAGATTTCCAACTCGACGAAAGTTCCAAGCTGCTCCACGTCATCAAAACAGACAACCATCCCCTCCCACAAATCGGTTGCGGTCGACCCAACTTTGCCAGCATTGGACCCCACATACGAGAACAGCTTCCGGATCTTGCGCACCGCTGGCAGCGGTTGAAAGCCGAGAAGCTGCAAAAGCTGCTCCCATTGGTGCATTTCCGCTGGCGCGATGCTCAGCTCCGTTTCAGGGCGAGTCTTTACTTCAGCATCCGTCCTAACGCCCTTATACGTGACGCATGCCGAGTCGTTGCTGGAGCGAATCCGCAGAGCTTCATCCGACTTGCGGAAATCTCGACTGGGATGGCGAAAATAGATGTCCGAGTGCCGCTCCAGCCCATCTTCGATAAAGCCAGCTGCGTGTAGCGTATTCAGTAAACGACTTACGTCATCAACCTCGAACTTTTGTTCGACTTCCCAGCTATGCGGCATCTGGCACCTTTGACTGATTCTGAGTTCGCGCAATAATTGTTCGTGCGTCTACTGCTCCGCCCATACTCTTTCGCAATGTATACAGCGCATCGTAAGCGCCAACGCACAAGTTTTCGGTTACTTGAACCATTGCTAACGTCAAAGCGGCTATTAATGTGGAAAAACTTCGGCTTAGATTCTTAGTAAATGAAAAATGGTGAATCACTGATTTTGCCATATCGAAACATCGGCACTTGGTGCGACGGAAGATATCATGACTGAAACCGAATCGACTAAGCAATATGAAAATACTGGTGCAAGCAATCGTTATGTCCTGCTGGTCGGATTGGTGATGCTCATTGGCGTACTGAGCCTGGCCTGGCTAGGGCAACCTCCACGCCCAAAAATCATTGGTGAACGCTTGCCCAGAATCGACCTGCAACCGCTGCTGTACGCCACGCAGGTGTCGAATGAATCGTTAGCGGGTAAAGTAACATTGCTCCATTTTTGGGGAACTTGGTGTCCGCCTTGTATCAAAGAGTTTCCGGAATTCGCCGAGCTTTACGAAAAATACGCTAATAACCCCGAAGTCACCATCATTTCCGTGTCTTGTTCAGCTGGGCCAGAGTACGAATTTGACAAACTGCAGGCAGAAACTAGCCAATTCTTATCCAAATTCCCGGGCGAGATCCCAACATACGCCGATAGCGCCGCAATGACGCGGCAACAGCTTACTCTTGTAATGGGCGGTTCCTTCGGCGTTCCAACCACGATTCTAGTTGACCGCGATGGTACAATCGCCGAAGCATTGATAGGGTCGCTGCCCGGCGATATGCAAAAGCTGGACAAGAAGATCGCGTCCTTACTTTGATTGGGAGGAAGGTTTCCATGTTGAGCCCGCAAAGTCAACGCTACTGAAGAACACAGGTGTTAGCGTTGAGAGTCGCATGCATTGAGAAATATCAATCGTTTGCTTGAAAATTCAGCCTTCAGTCCTAACGTACGCCAGCCTGGGTTGGCTTGCCCGCCAATATCATCTTCAGCTGACTTGCTTCATGAACTGGGTCGCCTGCGGCGTGAATGGCTCCGCTCACAGCGATTCGCTTCCCCCCCGCTGCCATCACTTGCGGTAGATTCTCAGAAGTAATGCCTCCTATCGCAAAGAATGGAATCGCCACCGACTGAGCAACCTGAGTAATAAAACAAGTACCGCTGAACTCCTCAAATGACTTGGTGGTTGACGGGAACGTAGGCCCGCATCCAATGCAGTCCGCCCCAGCTCGCTCAGCCGCGATGGCTTGCTCAACGTTGTGCGTCGAAATACCAATCGCCAGGCGATTGCCAGCTAGCCGCCTGGCGTCCACCAGCGACATATCCTCCTGACCCAGATGCACGCCAGCGGCATTGCAGGCCAGAGCAACATCAACGCGATCGTTAATGATCAGTTTGGAGCCAGTGCCCGCCAAGGCCTCAACGGCAGCTCGTCCATATCGGACTAATACCGCACCATCGACGTGTTTGTCCCGCAGTTGGAACCAATCGACTCCAGCTGCCGCCAAACTAGCAATGTAGCTTACGAATTGATCGGTCGGCTTTGAGCAGTCTATCAACAGATACAACTGGCACGAATCGACCAAACCCTCGCCTGTCAAATGCAGTTCAGTTTTCGCAAGAATGTCATAGGCAGCGTAGCGCAATTGCTTGAACTGTGAACTCATTTCCGACGAAATCAGCTTGGAATATTCTTCCAAACAACGCATGGATTGAGTGACTCTTTCGGCAGCTGCCGCAACAATCGCTTTTTCCGTTGGCCTGGCCAGTTCGGTTTTCGCCAATGTTTCAGTGCCTGCATCCGTTTCGGTTGACCGCACCTGCAATCGCTGCCGCCGACTGACCTGTTGCAAAATGCCTGCAAGCTGATGTCGCAAGTACTTCATCTGCCGCGCGGACTTGTCGTCTTGCATTATCAGGCGTGCGTAGTCTTCTATAGTGCGTAGCCCCTCGGTGGCTCGATTAGCATTTGCGTCTAGGACACGTAACGCTCGCAGCATCATTTCTCCAAACTTTCATCGACACCAAAAACTTTGGACGCTTTGTAACTATTGGCAACTTGTAACTATTGGCAACTTGTAACTATTGGCAACTTGTAACTATTGGCAACTTTGTTCTGAAGAATGCTTGAGCGCGAACCCCACTGTACCTAAGCCCGCTTTATGAACGCCCTATTAGACTGTGTCCAGATGATCGCCGAACAAAAAGTGCAAAAATTTTCATCAGCGAGTTGCCCCAGATCAAAGCTCTTTGGCACAATCGTAGCCTTTCCGCCAAGTTGTATGCCCGCTAGTCCCCAGGATCAGGACCGGCCTGGCCGAGAGCGACAAGCTAATATCGATGGGTAGATTCTTTACCAACCGGTCCAAACAGGGTATCGTATGGCCGGTACTGGGTTCAGCAACGGTTCGATTCAGTAACACAACGCTAAGATTCATTAAGAAGCGTGGTTAACTCGTTGGCCCTCGTAGCTCAGGGGATAGAGCACCGCTTT